>CAJQPC010000109.1 GCA_905480105.1 uncultured bacterium
TCTCAAAGTTCGGCTCTTGCTGACGCATCACGCGCACGCCTTTTTCACTCAGGGAGAGCTCGGCATAGCTGCGCTCTGCGCCGTTGATGTTGCGGGTCGTGTAGACCTTGTCGATGCAAGCTGCCCGCGTCAGCTCCCCGAGGAGCTGCTCCAGCTCATCTACGCGCTGACCCTTCAGGATTCCGTAGGTGCTCAAGCGATCGAACTGGAAGCTGCGCACAGACTTGTCCGCCGAGCCGCTGAGCACTTTGCAGATCATCTTGGACGAGAAGGGTTTCCCCATGCGCGCCATGCACGCCAAGGCTTTTCGCACCATGGTTTCTTCTTGAGCGTCCAGAGAGCGCGGTCCAATCGGACTGGCTGTGCCCGAACGGCACATGTCGCAGGTACCGCAGCTCTCATAGGGAGGGGTCTGACCAAAGTAGCTCAGCAGGAAATGACGACGGCACCGGGTTCCGGCGTAGTCCATCATCTTATCGAGCTTGGCGAACTCCTCTTGGCGGCGCTTTTGCAAGCGCTTCTCGTCCAGGATCAAGGGCTCCCCTGGGCGCAACAGCTCCACTCCGCCAATGCGCTCCGCGGGCCGCCAGTTCAGATAGCCGCGCTCCTCCAGCCCGCGTAAGGCTGCGCTGAGCTGGTCTCGCTCCATGCCCAGGTGCTCGGCCAAGCGCTCGGGCTTGACCTGGAGCGCATCGCCGGGGAACTCCTGCAGGCGGTCGCGCACCTCTTCGAGCACCTGCCCGCGGCGGCCCTTCGGCACGCCAGGCGGTGGATGGGTGCTCAGGATGACCCGGGCGGGTCGGTCCGCGGGGTGGATGCGACGTACCCAGCCTTCTCTCTGGAGCACGTAGATACAGCTGGAGGCCGTGCGGTCTCCGCCAGCATCGTCGGGCAGGCGCTCAGCGAGTTGCTCCCGGGTCAGGAAGACCGGGTTGGTCGCCTCGGCCGCGATGCGATCCCAGACCGCTTGAACGTAGGCCGCTGGTGGGTGCCCCATGGTGATGAAGAACTCCTGGGTACGCCGGTCGCTCTTGTTGAAGAGCAACACAACCCGGCTGGGCAAGCCATCACGCCCCGCGCGGCCAATCTCCTGGTAGTAGGCCTCGATGGTGCCAGGAATGTCCCAGTGCACGATCACCCGCACGTCGGACTTGTCCACGCCCATGCCAAAGGCGTTGGTGGCCACCACGCAGCGCAGCCGCCCAGACATAAAGTCGTCCTGCACCCGGGAGCGTGCGTCGGGCATGAGTCCGCCGTGGTAGGCCTCGACCCCTTTTACGCCGGCCTCGCGCAGCGCCTTTGTGGCCTTTTCGACGTTCTTTCGAGTCGCGCAGTACACCAGAGAAGTGCTTCCCCGAACCAGGTCCGGCAGCAGAGCCTGTTTGTCGCGTAGGCCGCCCACCTGCACCACCTCCAGGGCCAGGTTCGTTCGGTCAAAGCCCTGGATAAACCTGCGGGGTTGTTCCAGACCCAGGGTCTTGACGATGTCGTCCTGCACCCGGGGAGTGGCCGTTGCCGTCAAGGCCACGGTGGGCATGTTTCGGCCGGTGCTCAACAGCTGATCGCGCACCTTGCCCAGACGCAGGTAGTCGGGTCGGAAGTCGTGCCCCCACTGACTCAGGCAGTGGGCCTCGTCGATGGCCAACATGCGGATGTCCACATCGCGGATCTCCTTCATAAACCGCGACGAGAAGCGCTCTGGGGCCACATAGAGCAGCTCCCAGTGGCCGGCGTGCAGTTTCTCCATGCGGTCCTGCCGCTCGGACATGGACAAGCTTGAGTTGATGAATGTGGCGCGAATGCCCTTGGCGATCAGGCCGTCGACCTGGTCTTTCATGAGTGCGATGAGCGGGCTGACCACCAGCGTGGTGCCGCCTCGGGCAACCGCGGGGTGCTGGAAGCAGAGCGACTTGCCGGCCCCGGTCGGCATAACGACCAAGGCGTCATCGCCGTCCACGACGTGTTGAACGATCTCGGACTGGCCAGGCCGGAAGGCGTCGAAGCCAAAGCGGTCCGAGAGGATCTGGAGGAGTTCCATGGGGAGTCCCGTAGCACGGGAGAGCGGCGACGCTGGACCTGTATTGTCTGTCGCCCATCCACGCGACCAAGGAAGGGGCAGCGCCCTCCCTGCGCTCCGTGCGATATCGTGTGTTTGCGCGTCCAATACCGTCAGCGGCACCAGCGCCGGTTCCTCTTTAAACGGCCCCCCCGAGCCCTCTGGAGAAGTGGACATGGTGCCGGTCAACGCCGTCTGGATGAACCACGGACCGCTGTCCCGAGGGACTGAACAGCCGAGCTTGGAATGTATCGTGGCGGAGGGCCTGGAGACCCAGGCGGCCAGAGCGCGGGCGATATCAAGCCTGCAAGGCAATTGCCGAAGCCAAGCGCGGCACTCAGAAACACTGAAGCTAGCTGAGCCGTTAAAAGCCTCTCGTGATCCAAGAACTGCCCGTCCTACGCCACCCCGCCGGCTCTCCCGAGGAGCTGGATGCTGTGGCGATCGAGGAGCCCTTAGAGCTGCGTGTAGACGGAAAGCCCCTGGTGGTAACCATGCGCACGCCGGGCCACGATCAGGAGCTGGCGGCGGGCTTTCTGTACAGCGAGGGCGTGATCGACGGCTCCGATGACATCGCTGCTATGGCCCATGTGCGCGACCTGGCCTCGACCACGGACAACGTCCTAAACCTGAACCTGGCCAGCGGGGCACAGGTCCCACAAGAGCGTTTCGCCAGCGCCCAGCGTGGCTTCTATGCAAACTCCAGCTGCGGGCTGTGTGGAAAGGCGACGATCGACAACGTGCTTCTCAAGGTACCGCCCCTGGCGCACCCCTTCTGCGCGCCCCTGCCCTTGCTCTGCAGCCTGCCGGAGAAGATGGAGGCCCAGCAGACTGGGTTCTCGGCCACCGGTGGCCTGCACGCCGCAGCGCTTTTCACGCCACAAGGAAAACTGCTGATCCTGCGCGAGGACATTGGGCGCCACAACGCAGTCGACAAAGTGCTGGGCTGGGCCCTGCTCGCAGACCTGACGCCTCTAGACAACCACATCCTTGTGGTCACCAGCCGCGCGAGCTTTGAGATCACCCAAAAGGCCCTGATGGCCCGCATCTCCGTGTTGGCCGCCGTCGGCGCTCCCAGCTCGATGGCGGTGGCGATGGCGCGAGCGGCTGGAATGCAGCTCTGCGGTTTTGTGCGTGCCCAGCGCTGCAATCAGTACAGCCCGGTCCAAGAGGGGGGGCTTCCATGAATCCACAAAAGCCCACTTGGCAAGACCACGCCATCGCAGCGGTTCCAGCCATCGGTGCTCTCTGGATCGCCTGGATGGTGGTGTCCATCTGCTTGCAGCGCCTGGACTTCCCCTTTGACATTGAATGGATGGAAGGCGGAATGCTGGTGCACGCCCTGCGCCTCCAGCAAGGCCTGCCCCTCTATGCCGCCCCCAGCCCCGACTGGGTGCCCTACATCTACCCGCCCTTCTACCCGTGGCTGATCTCGACCATTGGCGAACCCAGCTACCTGTCGGGTCGGAGCATCTCGCTGGTCGGCACCCTTCTTGCGGCCAGCGCCGCCATCTTTGCCCTGTGGCGGGAGGGACGCTCTCCCCTTTGGGGTGTGGTGGCAGCTGGCTTGTATTTGGGCTGCTTTGATGAGTCCGGGACCTTCTACGACCTGGTTCGCACCGACGCGCTGGCCATGGGGCTTCTGGCCTGGAGTCTGGTGCTCTGCCGCACCAAGAGCCTGCCTGGGGTCGTTGGCGGCGGTCTGATCTTGGTCCTGGCATTCCTGACCAAGCACAACTTCGCCCTGTTCGGGGTGGGCATTGTGGGCTGGCTGTTCTGGCAAGATCGAAAGTTGGCCCTGACCTTTGTATTGGCGAGCGCGGTCCCCGCCCTGCTGGTCACTGGGGCCATCCAGGTCGCCAGCGACGGCGAATACCTGACCTACCTACTCTCGGTCCCCAGCTCTCATCCCCTAAATGGCCCGCGGGCCTGGCCAGGCTCGGAGAAGGAGCTGCTGGCTTGTCTGATACTCACGAATCTTCTCGCAATCGGCGGCCTGATCGCTCTGGGCATACGCCGACAGTGGAGCGCCGGGGGGCTCTACTGGGGCACCGTCACCGCAATCGCTCTGGGCGCCTGCATTCTGATGCGCGCCCACCACGGCGGCTTTACAAACGTGCTCATGCCTGGCCACTGGGTGCTGGCCGTTGGCGGCGTAATGCTGCTCTCGGGTCTGGTGCGCGGCAAGCCCGTATGGGGCATCGCACTAGCCCTGGTGATGGGTCTACAGCTGGCCGAGTCCCGCTACAAGTTCAAGTGGCGCTACGGCCCCAAGACCGCCACCCTGAGCGAGCGCTTTTGTGTCAGCGGTCAGCTCTCCGGCGGCAAGCCCCTAAAGGACTGCTTTAAGGACCAATGGGAGGAGAAAAGGTTGCTCCCAACGGACGCCGACCTGCAGGCCGGAAACCAAGTGGTCGCCCAGCTCGCCGAGATCGAGGGCAGTGTGTTCGCCCCCCACTTCCCGTGGTACCCCTACCTGGCCGGCAAAGAGCCCAGCATGCCTCTGATCGCCGTATGGGACATTCAGCACAAGACCGGCCCTTACTACGAGAGCCCCAGCGTCATGACCCAGGGCTTCGAACAGCACCATTGGGACGCGGTGCTCTGCCCCGACAAGCCCATCAAGTACGACTTTGACAGCTACTACAGCCGCGCGGAGAAGGTGGATATCCCACGCACGGCGCTCAAGACTCGCACGGGCTGGCGGGTGCACCCCGCCTGGATCTGGCGGCCGAAAAACTAACCCTTTGGGTTCCCCGCGCGGGGTCCCCATGCGCTCGGACGGCTCGGCCAGGATCACTTGGGTCGACCGCCCGAGCCCTGAAGCCTCCAGCGCTCGGGCAGCCTGTGCAGCTTCAGCGCCTTACCCCCAGGCCTTTCAGCGGCGCCGACCCGGTCGAGAGGCACCATAGGGCGTTCGCGGGTTCAGGGAGCACCGTAGCAAGGCGTGACTCCTTCCATGTACATCAAGTCCCAAGCCGTGGTGTAGCCGACCTTGTGCGCCATCCAAGAGCGCCACTCTGACGAGGTCGGGTCGGAGGGCTCGGGCTCCCCCTCGAGCGCGCAGTCGCCGGTCAACAGCGTGTACATGTACGATCCAAGCGCCATGTTGAAGTCGCGGCTCATGTGCCAGCTGTCGCCGTAGGCATCGAATCCAGGAATGTCTTCGATGCCTACGGCGCAGCCAGCGTGCGGAGGGGGACGGTGCGCCCGTACGGCAGTTCCGACTCTCGAACCATGTGGAGCGCAACCCCCAGGTCGGTCTCGACGTCGCTGTCGGACACCCGACGGTCGAGCCCGTACAACATCGAGGTCTCTCCAGTGCTGGCATCATCCTGCAGCGGATAGCCCAGAGAGACGTCGTACAAAGAGCTGTCCACCGAGTACAGGTGGGTGGAGCCCATGCTCGACCGGCCATAGTTAAAGTGGATGGGGCTGCTGTCGCCATACTCCAGCGTCTTTCCGGCTGCCGTCACGACTCTCTTCAGCCCGTCAAGAATGCCATTCTCGGTGCTCGTTCCCCCGTGGTTGTAGATCAAGCTGGTGTCGCTGATCTCACAGCTCTTGAACGGTGACGCGAAGGTGCGCTCCCCAGCGTAGTGCTCCGCGCCCCCTGCACTGAGCACCGCGGAGAGCGCGGCATCTGCGAGCTGAGCATCGTAAACGTACGCAGAGGATGTGGCGCTCACTCCGAAGAGCTGGGCATAGACAGCCGCCGCAGGCAGGTAGGCTCCGTTGGGAGTCGGATGCACTGTGTCGGTGTCTCTCGCGCTGTCTGGCAGCGCATCCCACGCCAGCCCAGCAGGGACCGCGAGCAGAGGCACAGCGGCCCCATCCGCTACCCGGTAGGTGAACTCCTCGAAGTGTCCTATGGCGGTCTCGTCCTGGGGCCACGTCATCAAGAGGAGGGGCACGCCCTCTCCTTCGACAACCTTCGACGCGATCTTGTGGACCCCGAGCGCATAAAACCCGGGCAGTGTCGATACGATGTGGGGGTCGGCGCCAATCACGACCTAGTCCCAGTCCACGCCATGGTCACCGGCAAGATTGGCCATGCCGTCGTCGTGGCCATCCGGCCAGAAATAGTACTGCTTCAAGGAGACTCGGACAGCGACGCGGACACCGGTCCCCCACCCGAGGTCGCACCACCGGCAAGGAACAGTGTCGGCTATATTCCAGTATATACGACAATAATTAAAGACTATATCCCAACATCAGCCTTGATCCGACAGCACCGATTCTTAGGGTCGACAGGCCTATCCAGTGCTGCCCAGCGCATCCGGCAGCACCATCGTCTGTTCCGCCACTGCGCCATTACGGCCGCAAAATGGGCGCCAGGACTTGGTCCGCAAGCAGCACAGAGACTGCCAAAATCCTCCCTCCTCAGATCGCCAGCTTCAACAAACTCCCTCGACATCCGACCCACAGGTGTTCCCCCTGAACGCCAAGCTGCCAGGGCCGCTCCAGGTCCAGAGCAACGCGTTCCGGAAAGTCACCGACCTCCGAGCACCACAGACCACCTTCCGCAAGGGACCAGAGACGATCTTGCCCATCCAAGGCCAGAGCGTAGGGCTCACTCCCCGCTGCATCCCAACGGCTTCCATCCCAGCGCCAGAGCTGGCCTGCCGCAGCCGCCCACAGGTGACCGGCACCCATGGAGAGCTGCCGCACGGGCCGCCCGCGTCCCTCTGCCTCGAAGATGCGGACCGGCCCCACGTTTACCTCGTGCAGAAGGCCATTCAAGGTGCCGGCAAAGACCCGGTCCTGCCAGCCGGTACAAAAGCTGATGCACTCACCAGGCCCCTCTGCCCCCTCCAAGTGCGTTCGCCAACCCTTGAGCAGCGCCTGCGGAGCCGCGTAGAGACTGCGCAGGTCGTCAAAGCCGCCGGCACCGTCTTGGGGAAAGCCCCTGCCGGCCGCCACACCGCGGAAAGGCCAGTAGAAATAGCCCCGCTCCGTGCTGGCGTGCAGTGCCCCATTAAATACCGCCAGAGCCGTCACCCCACGCATCTCGCGCCTGGCGCCCTGCGGGAAAGGAAAGGGCTGAACCTTGTCGCCGGCGATGAGGACCATGCCGTAGTCGCTGCCCGCGGCCAAGCGCCCGTCCGGCAAAGCCTGCACGGCGCGCAGGGTGGCATGAGGAGGCATACCCAGTTCCTCCGAAGAGAAGCGAGCGAGCACCTTCGGAGTTGCCCCTCTCACTCGCCGGAGTCAGCGCCGGTGTCCCACCCGACCGGGTAGGCCTCTAAGTCCACTATAAAATCTGTGTACAACGGGTCGTTGGTCTTGACCTGCAGCTTGCCGACCTTGGGCTGATCACCGGGCAGAGTGGCCACGACGCTCATCTCGTAGCTGTCGCCGGGGCCAACCGTCTTGTCCTCGGTCTCGGGCAAGTAAAAGGTGCCACCAGCAGAGTCCGTCACCCGAGCTTGCTTGATAATCAAGTTCTGCTCGCCCACATTCTCGAAGTACAGTGTGTTGCCCACGCTGATGTCAGGCTCCAGTTCGGTCCAGACCAACTTGGCGTCGGTCAGGGCGAGTTCCCCAGCGCCCTCGATAACGTCAGGCCCATCTGTATTTTGGCTAAAATTTCCCTCACCGGCACACGCGCTTAGCGCCCCAAATGAGACGAAAGCTAGGGCCAGTGGCAGCAGGGACGTCGACTTGGATAGCAGTGCGCTCATGAACTCATCCTCCGGCGAGTAGCATAGCGCGTCCCAAGGGGGATAGGCCCCAGGCATGCCTCAGCCCGCCCTGCCCCACCGCGCCCGGATCCTCATCGAGGTTCCCAAGGGCGGCTTTGTGAAGCGCGAGCTGCACCAGGGCTCGAGCATCGACTACATCAGTCCACTTCCTTCTCCCTACAACTACGGCTGCATCCCCGATGTGCCAGGTCTGGACGGCGATCCCTTAGACGTGGTCGTACTGGGACCACGCCTAAAGGCCGGGCAGACCCTGGAGCGCGACATCGTCGGCGTGGTCCGTTTTTGGGATGCCGGTATGCCCGACGACAAGCTAATCGCTAGCGAAACCCCCCTGACCCAAAAACAAGCGATCGGCTTACGCCGCTTCTTCAAGATTTACGCGGTCGCGCGGCTGGCCCTAAACATGCGCAAGGGCTTGAGCGGACGAACGGCATTTGTCTCGGTCGTTACTCGGGAAGAGCTTGACCTGAGCTGGCAAAACAGCCGTTAGCACCCCGCTGGCTCTATTCGACACTGCCCCAAGGGCTGCCATTGTCCTGAACAGGCTCGCTTTTCTTCTCCGAGCCTTCGCTGGCGTCTCCCCAGGGGGAGGGCTCCCAACTTTCCTCTGAAGCCGGCTTCTTTGCCTTGGGCTTGGGGGCCGAGTTTCCACCAGACGCGCCAGACCCACTGCCGGCACTGGGAGCCCCATTTCGGTTCGGACGGGTGCCCTTGACCGGGCGATTGCCGCTGCGACGAGGCCGGGCCTCCTTTTTGGGCGGCTTTGGCTCGGCCTGGAGTTCAGGCTCAGGCTCAGGCGCCACTTCAACAGGAACCGGCTCAGCAACCGGCTCATCCAAGACCTCCGCATCGGGAACAACCAGATCGGCGTCTTGAGTGGGCGCAGGGGGCGGCTCCGAGCGTGCGGCTCGCTCAGCGGGCTGCTCGATGGGCAGTGTTGCAGCTGGAGCCTCTTCACTGTCCTGGGCCTGACTCCACCAAACATAGCCACCGCCCACCAAGAGCAGAACCCCCAACAAAGCCCCGCCCAGCGCCAAACCCCATGAGCGCTGCGGCACCGGTGGCAGCAGCTCGTCGTCCGCCTCTTCGTCCTCGAAGGGGGTGTCGTTGTCGGAGGGTTCATGCGAGAAGAATCCCCCACCCAAGCTGTCGTCGTCTTGCACACTCTCCGCGGCAAAGGGCAACGCAGACACCGGTTCGGGCACCGGGTCCACCGTGCCCGAGGCTTCTCCAGTCGGAGCCTCAGTGGCCAGTGGGGTGTTCGTGACGGCCGAAGCTGGCAGCGGCCACTCTGGCAAAACCAGTTCTTCGACGTGCTGAACGGCGGGCATGGGGCTGGAACCGGTACAAACCCCTTTGATCTGTTCCACCAGCGCGCGCTGCTCCGCATCGGGCGTAGTGGAGCTTCCGATTGGGAAAGCAGTCAGCAGCCTAGCTCTCCAGCTGCCTCGCTGGGCTCCGCGCATCCTGTCTAGCGCCTTGGCCAGCGCGGCGGCACTCTCCGGGCGCTCTGTGGGCTCCGCGTGCATACACTGGGCCAACAACTCGTGCAGCGGCGAGGCCAGCTCCAGCGGGGCTGCCCCACGGGTGGCCTGAACTGTGCTCGACCAGTCTGACTTGAGGGTGTGCCGCTGTCCGGTCAACAGCGTCCACAGGATAGCGCCCAAGCTGAATATGTCTGCTCTTCCCTCGGCATGCTCTCGTCGCATGCTGAGCTCGGGAGCTTGGATCGACCAACGATCCAAGGCCGCACGAGGAGGAAAAACCGGCGCCTCGCCGACCCCTGCCAAGAGCAGAGCCCCCCCATCGTGGTTCATCCAGATCCGTCCGGGGTGCACGTCCCCAACCAGCCCCCCAGCGGCCTGCAGAGCGCTGATCCCCCACGCCAAGCCGGTCCCCAGGTCCAACACTTCCGCGGCATCCAAGCGCTCCACGCCCTTCGCCTGGAGGCGCTGCATTATCTGAACCAAGTTGCGCCCCTTGGGCCGGTCCACGACCGCATAGGCCAGTCCCTTGAATTCCCCAAGCTCGCGGATGCGAAGCACCCCCAGATCCCGAACACCCTTGGCCGCTTCGGCTCGCTTTACAAAGGACTGACGACTTGGACGATCGGGGCGGTGGATCCAGGCAGCTTTGCCATGGCCCACGTCGAAGAGTGCACTTTCGCTATCCAGAGCCAGGAGCTCGCCCAAGTGGTGCTCCCCAAGCGAGGCCTGCCCCCAATCAATGGGGTCCAGGTCCATGGGCATCAAGGTTGGATTGCTGGACAACTGCTGCGGCAGGGGCACGGGCTGGAGGCCTGCCCGTGGGAGCTCTACCGAGGGTTCTGGCACCGCGCCAAGGGCGGCTGGCTGGGCCCCTGAGCCTTCTTCGCTGCTTTCAACTTCGGCCTGACTGCCCTGTACAGGAGCCGCAGAGCTTGCCGCGAGATCCCGCAACAGCGGAAAGCCATCATTGAAACAAAACGCGACACTCTCGTCCGCGTAAGTTTTGCCGCACTTAGGACAGATTTTCATAACGCCCGTGTTTAACCCCGACAGGCGGAGATAGGTCACATCCTCGATCAGTGAGATAGACCACGAAGCATGCAAGCGGTGCGACATCTTCTGCCTCATCTGAGTTTTTGCGCAGCCGCATTGGCCCTCGCACTGCTCTTGCATGCGCCTTTGCTGAACGCTCCAGGACACATCCCCGGAGAACCCGGCTCTGACGCCCTTCGCGGCCTGTGGTCCGTATGGGTGCTGGGTCAGAGCTGGTTCACTTGGCCCCTGGGCACCTACTCCGCGGGCTTTCCCAACGGAGCAGATCTGCTCCCTTTTCCAGCCGCCACGCTGAGTGCAGCAGCTCCCTTAGAGCGCTTGTTCGGGGCCTTGTCCGCCCTGCGAATTGTGGTGATCGTCCATACGATCATGGCGGTGATCGCCACAGGATTCTTGGTTCGCACCCTAAAAGGAAGCTGGGGACTGGCCCTGGTCGCCGGGACACTGGTGGCAACTCAACCCCTACTAGGCGGCGCTCTGCGGGACGGAACGCTGGAGCTCTTGGCCATCGGATGGGTGCCCTTGTGCCTTGCAGCCACTTGGAGAGCAACCCAAGGCCAGCGCCTCTGGGGCCTACTCTCAGGCGCTGCTTTCATCGCCTGCTGCGTAGAGTCCGCCTACTACGCAAGCTTCTCCGCCCTGGGCATCCTGCTGATGCTGAGCACCCTTCGCTCTCGCTCTGGCATACGCCAGCTGCTGCTCGCTGCGACCACTGTGCTTGTGGGTTTAGGCATCCTGGTCGCACTCCTCTGGCCCGTGCTGAGCACCATGGACGCCCGCTTGGGCCAGTCTGGTGACGACGCTGGCCTTCAGGCGGCCAACGCCGCGAACTGGGGAGATTTACTCCAGCTGGCCTGGCTCCCTGGTGCCCGTGGTTGGCGCGTCGCAGACCTGTGGGCTCCGCCCTGGCCGCACTGGGTTTTGCTCGCGAGCGGCGTGCTTTTGGCTCTTCGCCGCCACCCATGGCTTAGCGCTCTCGCCCTACTCTCTCTGGGTTTTGCCTTGTACCTACCCTGGCTTAGCTGGTGGTTCGAGGGCCCACTCGGCACCGTCGTGCGCTTTCCCCGCCGCTACATCGCCTTGGTGGTGGTGGGCGGCGCTGCTGGACTGGCAGGTGCCGGCCCGATGCTCTCCAAACTGAGCCTGCATCAGCGATATCCCGCCATCGAGGCCAGCTTGGGCCTGTGCCTCTCCATCTGGTTGGGCTACTGGGGCGCCACCGCTGGCGGGCAGCTCAGCGCCTACCCCCTTCTGGATCTCTCCCCACTGCCAATCACCCAGCGACTGTCCCAAGACCCGGAGCGCGCGGCCGTACTCATGCTGCCCGCTGAGCTGCCCTCGGCGGGTCCACAGGGCAATTCCCGGAACCAGGACTCGGCAATATTTGGCGGCTTGAGCGAGAGCTTCACCGGAGCCGAGCGCTTGGCCCTTCCAGTCTTAGGGGACAAAATCAGCGCCCGTGCCCCCAACCTACTCACCTTGGCCCCACGCAGCGGTCCAAGCCTCCACCTGTCCAAGAACCTCTCGGACCTGAGCTTCTCCCACTTCGGCATGTCCATTCCTGGCGGAGCCATGGCGCCACCAGAGGCCTACACCGAGGAACTCGCATGGCTGAAGAGCAAGGGTCTAAAGTACATCCTGGTGGATACCAGCGTCTACGAGCAGGCAGCCCTGGACCAACTCAACGCGGTGCTTGTTCCAGCCGCAGAGAGCCAAGAAGACTTTGGCGTTCTGCGTCTCTACGCGCTGTACAGCGAGCGCCCAGGTCCCGCGCCTACCCCCAGCTTCCAGGAGACTGGCACTGGACTGCGCTTCCAAGGCTACGTGGTGGGGGGCCGCAAACTGCACACCGATGTGCACATCTTGGTTACCAGCGGCGACGAGACCAAGCGCTGCCCCATCACTCCCGAGACCGGTGCCTTTGACTGCGGCACCTTGGGTCCAATCGAGACGGTGCAGCTCTTCGCCAAAGGAGCCGAGGTTCCCACCAAGCGAGAGGGAGGCTACAACAGCGTCCGCTTGTTGGTGTTAGGGAATCGCCCATGATGGTCGTGCTGCGGGAGATATTCCACTACCTGCGCACCCTGAACGCCTCGATCGCTGAACACGAGATCATCGATCGAAGCGCCCAGGTTGCTTACTTTCTGCTGCTCTCTGTGTTTCCTTTCTTGGTCGCCCTCCTGGGCCTGCTGGCCCAATTCGAGCTCCAGGACGAAGTGGCTCTGCTCGAAGAGTTGGTTCGGGACGGCCTGCCGGGCCTAATGGCCGACACGCTGGTTACCGAGATCGAGAACATCGCCTTTGCAGAGACCAGCGGTCGCATTGTCGTGGGTTTCACGATTGGCCTGTACGTCACCCACCGGGCCAGCCACTCCCTAATCTTGGGGGTCAACAAGGCCTGGAACACACGGGAGGACCGAAACTTTTTGTTGGTGCGCGGAATAGCCATAGCCATGGCCATCGGTGCGATGCTTTCGGTCATCCTGCTGCTCGTCGGGTTGGTCTTTGGCGACTGGCTCTTGGGCGTGTTGCACAACCGCGAGTGGATGAGCCAGGTCATGGTGGGCTGGATCCGCATCCTGCGTTGGCCCCTCATCCTGTTTCTGGGTCACTTGGCCATCAACATCACCTTCCGTCTGGGCGCGAACACCCCGCTACGCTGGCGATGGAGCACCTGGGGCAGCCTGTTCGCGACGGTCTCTTGGGTCATCATCATCGAAGGATTCCAGCTCTACGTGACCCGCATCACGGACCTGGGTGCTGCCTACGGCTCGTTGGGCGCTGCAGCAGGCTTGCTCATCCTGTTCTACTCTTTGGTCTCGGCCGTGTTCGTCGGGGCTGAGATCGACGCCCTGAACTACTCCCGTCGGGACCTACGGCACGCCAGGCGCTTGGCTAGAAAACGGCTGCTCCTCTCGGACAAGCAAGATGAGGCACAGGAGGTTCAGCGCCCCTGAATACTTCGCCCGCTGAAATCAGGGCCGAGGGAGTGCCTCTCGACTGTGGCTCGGCCGTGCATGACCGCCGTCCCGTCTGAACACCAACCCCATGGCCAGCAGCGCCCCCAAGACGCCGCCCGAGCCCCCGGTTCTGCAGCCGCCACAACCCCCAGGGCCATCGCTGCGCACCCGGACCATCCCTTGTGCGGGTTGCTCCCAGCCGCTGCTCAAGACCAAGATGGCCGGGTCTGCAAGGGGGCCCTCAAGTCGGTGGTCGACAGGTGCCCAGCCCAGGTCTTGGTCACCACCACTCAAGGAGAGCTGTACTCTGAGTTCCCCACCCTCGGGCGAACGAACACGCAGACGCTGAGTCTGCGCATCCAGGCTCAGGTAGCGCACACCCAGACTGTCAGGCACCGGAAGATTTTGCCAGCTCCCCGCCTCCAGGGCGCTCAGTCGCTCATCCCAGTCCGTCCACTGCTCGGCCGCCATCTCGTGAACCGCTTCGTAGCGGGCACCCTCGGGAAAATCCCAAGACGCACCCCGTAGGGCAAAGTCATGCCAGGCCCACTCCAAGTCCAGAGCGTCATCCAAGGCCTTACGCGGGTCGTCTGACTCTTGGTCCCAGAGCGCCGGTATAAGCCCTTCTCCCTCCTGATTACTTAGGAAACGCACCCACACAAACGCCCCATATTGACGGTACTCGTCCAGGCTGCTGGAGTTCGGGAACACAAAGCGATCCACTGAGTCCTGGGGCCTAAGACTCCAGCCATAGACCCAACGCGCGGTGTCCGCATTAGCTGGGTAAACCTGCGCTTCCGCCCAAACTGCAGTCGCCTCAAAGAGCCAAGCCCCAGGGCTGCTCTCGCTGTACTCAAACGGCGCTGCACTGTTGTCCTGCAAGGTGTGAAAGAGTTCATGGGCCAGCACTACCTGCCCCCGCTCCCAGTCCGCCACCGCTTCGGGACTGAGCACGACCATCGGGTAGCCGTCACCATCTACAGTCGCGTAGGCCTCGCCCAGGGCGCGCGGGGCATTTGCACCGGAGTCTCCGAGGTAAATATTCAGCTTGTACGACGCGCTTCCGTAGGGCTCGGGCATGCCAAGGTCGGTCACCAGGCTCTGCCAGCCCGCCTCCCCCGAGGCCAGTATGACTTGGCTTAGGCCAGGGTCCAGTGACCCGTCCCAGCGTAGGATTAGGTGTTCGGACTCCGCCGAGTTCTCCGTCCCGAAGCTGTCACGCTCCCCTTCCACAAAGGACTTGGCAGCATGCGCAAACAGACCCAGTTCCACCAAGCAGTCCTGCTCAGCCAGAGCCACATACGCGCTGGCGCAGTCGGAGGGTGGAGGAAGGCAAGGCACAACTCAGTCTACTGGTTGACCCCATCCTCCGCCAACCCAGCAATCTCTTCATCGCCCAGCACCCCGCGTCCACCTTGGAGGAACTCCTGAAGGGCCGGAAAGTCTGCCGCTTTGGCTTGCTCGATGGAACCCACAAAGCCCATCTTCAAGTCGTGCAAGAACGCCAGCCTATCGGTCACGGTGAAGCAGGAATCCATGTCATGGGTCACCACGACCGAGGTCACGCCGAGCTGCTCCTGCAGTCTCAGAATGAGCCCGTTGATGCGACGTACGTTCAGGGGATCCAAGCCGGTGGTGGGCTCGTCATAGAGGATGACCTCGGGCTTGACGGCGATGGAACGGGCCAAGCCCACGCGCTTCTTCATGCCGCCAGAGAGTTCGCTGGGCCGCAGATCCTCGATACCGGGCATGCCCACCATCTCCAGCACCTCGGCCACTCGGTCGTCCTGCTCAGCTGGGGTGCCCCAGCCGTGCTCCACCAAGGGGTACTTGATGTTCTCGGCGACGCTCATAGAGTCAAAAAGCGCAGCACCCTGAAAGAGCATGGCGACGCGCCGCCGCATGCCCAAGAGCTTCTGGCCCTTCATGGTGGTGACCTCTTCTCCAAATGCCTGGATGCTGCCGCTGTCGCTCTGGAGCAGGCCGATGAGCATTTTGAGCATGACCGACTTGCCCATTCCGGATCCACCGATGACCGTGAGCACTTCGCCACGGTAGATGTCCAAATCCAGGTTCCTGTAGATCACCTTTTCGCCAAAGGCTTTGTCCACACCACGAAAGGAGATGATGGGCTCTTCTTGAGCTTGCACCGGAGTGCTCGTGTCGGTGCTCATGTGTGACTTGCCAGGGCGAAGAAGAGCTGGGTCAAGAAAAAGTTACTGACCAAGACAGTAATGCTGATGGCAACCACAGTGGTGGTCGTCGAGCGACCCACACCCTCGGTTCCACCGCGGGTGTTGAGCCCCACGTAGCAGCCGATGATGGCGATGAAGTAGCCAAAGAAGACGCTCTTACCCAAGCCGTGCAGAATGTCGCCCACCGAGAGGGTGTCGATGACCTGGTCCACGAAGAAGCGCCAAGTCACCCCCACCTCGTCCATGGTGATGAGCATCCCGCCAAAGCAGCCGACCACGTCAGCCAAAATGGTCAACAGGGGCAAGGCGATGATGCAGGCCAAGACTCTTGGAACCACCAACTTTCTGACCGGATCAGCCCCCAGGGCGGCGATTGCATCCACCTGCTCGGTCACGTTCATAGAGCCTATGGTCGCTGTGTACCCAGCGCCGACACGTCCGCCGACCAGGACCGCAGTCAGGGTGGGCCCCAGTTCCTTCACGATGCCCAAAGAGACCAGCTTGCCCGTGTACAAAGAGGCGCCATAGGGCTCCAGCCCAATGGCGAACTGCATCGCCATGACCGCGCCGGTGAACAACGCAGTAAGCACTGCGATGGACCAAGAACCAATGCCCGAGCTGTCGATCTGGTCGACGAGGAGCTTGGTCTCAAAGGGACTGCGGAAAGTCTCCTTGAAGGTACGTCCTGTCAGGCTTGCGACCCCGCCGACGTGCCCAAGAAGCAGCAAGGCTCGGTTCACAGGCAGCTCATCGAGTTGCTCAAGATTGCGGTGTTGTTCAGGATCACAGCGTGGTCCTAAAGTCGTCTACGGCGCTCACGTAGTCGGCCCAGGCTTGATCAAAGGCCAAGCCCCGCGGTGCGATGAGCACCACGTCGTATGTGCAAAAGTGCTTCTTGAGCACCGTGGTGCCCAGCTCCACCGGCACACCATCCAGGCGCCCCAGGTGACGGGTCTGCAGCGCCTCTCGGTCCGAGAGAGTCAAGCGCTCACTCTGGAGCGGCTCGCCCTCACGGAGACCCGCTATCTGCTTGTCAAGCAGGTCTTCCAGCTTGGAGTCCGAGTAGCGGGGACCGCAGTTGGAGTCAGCGAATATCACAGCCCCGCTACTGGTTTTTACCCACGCATAGTCTGCGCCACCAGGGTCCTTGATCCGCTCCCAGTCCGGCAGCTCCCCAAGCTCGTAGCTGCCCTCTGCCCTGCGAGCATCACGCTCACTCTTAGAGGCGCAGCCCACAAGGATCAATGCAGGGAGCGATACCGTAAGAAAGGCTGAAAGCAAGAAAGTAGAAGGGTGTCTCAAGCCGGCTCCTTTACGCTGTCTTGGTCCTTGAGAATCGCCAAGAAGACCTCTTCCAAATCCTGGGCGTCGCCCTGATTCTGGTCCCGTATCTCCTCGTAGCTACCTTGGGCCACGATGCGCCCCTTGTGGATGATCGCAAGTCGGTCGCAAACCTCTTGCGCCACGTCCAAGGAGTGGGTGGAAAGAAACACGGTGCGGCCGTGATCTGCCCAGTCCCGAAACACTTGCTTGATCTGACGTGCTCCCCGTGGGTCCAGGCCCACCATGGGTTCATCGACAATGAGCAGTTCCGGCTGGTGCAGCATTGCGCAGCAAAGGGAGAGGCGTTGTTTCATCCCGTGGGAGAAGCCCTCCACAAGCTCGTTGGCAAACTCCCCCAATCCGTACTCTTCGAGTAAGACCCCGCCCGAGGTCTGGATGGCCACGTCGTCCATTCCGTAAAGCCCACCGATAAAGCGCAGCATCTCCCGCGCGGTGAGCTTCTCGTATAGGTAGGGCCGATCCGGGATGTAGCCGATCTTAGACTTGGCCCCGATGGGGTCAACGACCATGTCGACCCCGCCGATCCAGAGCTTTCCCGAGGTCGGCGGCAGGATGCCGGACAGGATGCGGATCGTGGTGGTCTTCCCAGCGCCATTGGGCCCCAGGAAGCCGAAGACCTCGCCGCGGCGAACCTCCAGGTCCAATGGGTGTAGCGCCTGAAAGTTGCGGTAGCGCTTCTCGATGGCCTGGGTACGAATCATATGGAGAGGATAGCCCGTACCGCACGGGGACGGGCCCTGCGCGGAGCTATCGCGACTCCACAAGCTTAAAGCCCAAGCGCCCCATCACCCCCAAGATCTCCACCTGCTTGTCCAGATCCCCTTCCACCAGCTTGACATGGCTGGCGTCGGCGGGAAACTGACCAAAAGTGGGGTCAACAGGCACCCATTTTTCGGTCTCACCCAAGTAAACCTCGGGCCAAGCGTGGTAGTAAAATCCTCCGTTTTCCCCCATTGCATCTGAGTAAACCACCCCGGCTGCAATACGTGCTGGGATGCCCGCCGCCCGCGCCAACGCAACATAGAGAGCGGTGTGCTCGTTGCAGTCCCCTTGGCCCAAGCGCAGCACCTCCAGGGCATTTGGGACCGAGAGCGTAGGCGCCTTGATCAGGTAGCCATGCACCCAGTCCACCAGGGCCTCGGCGGCGTCCCGCCTGTTTCGCTGCCCCTCCAGAACCTCGGCGCTCTTTTCCTGAAGTTCCCGGTGCTCGATCGGCAAAAAGATCGTGGGTTGCAGGAACTCGGCCAAGGCCGTGTTGGCCTCGGCGATGGGGAGCTCCCGGCTGAGCTCTTCAACCAAGGGAACCTCGATACGAACACGGTCCCCTGTGACCCGCTGCACACCGCCATCAAAGACCCGATCCGAATCTACGCCCAGGATCTGCAACTCCAACACTCGAACCAAACGGGGTTGTGCCAGGTAGCCATCCAGCTGGACCGCGGAGAGAGCAATGATGTTCACCGGCTCGGCGCCTTGAGGCATTCGCTGGGCTTCATCGGCGGTCTGGCGCACCAGAGCCAAGCCCATCGCACCCTCTTCCCGAACCACACCACCAGCCGGGGTGAGCAGGACGCGGCTGCTCATCTCGCCAATCTCCCGTTCCATCCAATAGGCTTCCTCTCCGTCAGGCAGCAGCTCGACCCCAGAGACCCTCAAGTTCATTTCCTGCTGAGAGAGGGTGATGGGGTCGAAATAGGGCAGGGTGAAGCGGCGGCCCACAGCGATCTCTTCTTGATGTTGAGAGAGCCAGGCCCCCAGGGATAGCGACATTTGAGGGGGCGCGTCGATCGGCAATCTAAGCTCTTGAATCTCACCTGCCTGGGCGATCTGCATGCGGATCTCGGTGGCCAACACTTCGCCTTGGCCCGAGATGGAGACCTCGCCGGAGTCCATAAAGAACTCGAATCTCTTCAGGTTGCCGGTCTCGTCCATCACCGCTTGACTGACGGTCACCACACGCTTGAGTTGACCGAAAGCGGCGATCTCAAACGCCGATCGGCTGCGGAGGAGCAGGCCCCCGTCCACGGTGGGAGTCTCGCTGGAGACGGCGTAGCCTACCTTCTGCTCCTCGAAGTAGATGCCCATCCAGGCCTCCGAGGAGGGGCCCGTTGCCAATGCTTCGAGCTCGATGGGAATGAGCTGCTGAGCCCGAGACTGGGCTACAAATGCGCCGGCCAGGACCATAAAACCCACCAACGCTAGGGCTTCGATCCAGAACTGAGGATGCCGTCTCTTCAAACTGACTCCGATAGACTTCGACTAACATAGACACTCAAATCAGAGAATGTGTGCCGCTTGAGATCTACAGCGTTGCCTTGGCCAGTCAGCACGGACACAGTCCCTGCCTCTCCACACTCGAAGACACCGTCCTGGGCTTTTTAGGAATCTCCCAAGCCACGGCGCTGCCGTCCCCCTTACAGACCGACCTGGAGGCCGCCGCCTCTATGATGGTTCTACAGACCGCGCGGAGCCACATTTCAAAGGCCATCTCCGACCTGCGCGGTCGCGGACAAGACCAGGCCACCCAGGAGGTTCTGCGTACCGCAGTCAACTTGGCCAAAGTTGAGCTCTCGGCTTTCTCGATTCGCAAGCGTCAGAAGATGGAGTGCACCTTGGACCTGGCCTTGGTTCTGGACGGCATGCTCTACGTCTGCCACCTGGGCGACGGCGCTACATTCCTGCTGCGCAAGGGCCTGGCACACAAGCTTACCCAGGATCACATCAGCCAGGCTCCCGACCACGGCAGCAAGCGCCCCGGCCGCAAACAAGCCCTGGGTATCGAAGGGAGTGAAGCGGAGATTCTTGCAGTCACGCTGGGACGCTCCGATCGCATCCTGCTGACCAGTCCCTGGCTCACGAGCAACATTGACGATGTGAACCTGCTACAGGCCACCACGGACCCGTCGCCAGACGGCATGACCGCTCGCCTGATCAGCATCGCCAGAGACCGTTCCCCCCATTCCGACATGGCCGCAGGCGTGATTCTGCCCAAAGGAATCCAGACCAGCACCCGCCGCCCTGGCACAGGACGCCTGGAAACCTTGGCGCGGACCCCGCTGTTTGCCTACTGCACAGAACGGGAGCTCATCAGTCTGGCTGGAATCACCCGCCCCGCGCAATTCAACCAGGGGCAGACCCTGTTCACCCAAGGCGAGCACGGCCAGGCCATGTACATCTTGGTGGCAGGCAAGCTAAAAGTAGAGCGCGATGGACAGGCCATCGCCAACCTAGAACCAGGCGTAAACTTTGGAGAAATGGCCCTATTGGACCAACCCGAACGGAGCGCGACCATCACGGCGACGGAACCCGCAGAAGCCCTCATCATCACACGCCAGGCCTTCTTCTCCCTGCTCAAGCGGGACCCCACCCTGGCGGTCAAAGTACTCTGGAATATGCTCATGCGACTGTCCTCAAACCTGCGCTCCACATCGGAGAAGCTAGCAGCCCTGGAGCGTGCGCTCAAATGACCTCGACCCTGCACATCGACGCTTGGGTGACTACCGACACCGGCCGGGTACGCAAACACAACGAAGACAGCGCACTCTTGGACCCCAAGCTTGGCCTTTACGTCGTCTGCGACGGTATGGGTGGCTTTAAGCGCGGTGATGTAGCCAGCTCTCTCGCCTGCTCGGTGGTCCTTGAGTCCATCACCGCCGGAAAGCGAACGTTGAGATTGCATGCCGAGCAGCCAAGCTCCGCGACTATTGCCGCCGTTCAAGCGCTGCTTCAGAACGCCGTTCAGCGCGCCTGCAACGAGATCTACGAGGCGGGTACCAGCATCGTCGGAAACGGTGCCCGCATGGGCACCACCCTAGACGCTGTGCTCGTGATCCGGAACCAGGCCTTTACCGCCCACGTCGGCGACGGCCGCATCTACCTGCTGCGCAGCGGTGAGTGTCACCAGGTGACAGAAGACCACAGCCTAGTCCAAGAGCAGCTGCGCGAGGGCTTGATCACCCCAGACCAGGCCCGAAAGGCCAAAAATAAGAACGTGATCACCCGTGCCCTGGGTGTCTTCCCCAGCGTGCTCGTAGACCTGCTCTACATGCAGCTGGCCCCAGGCGATGCCCTGCTGCTCTGCTCCGATGGATTGCATGGCTACGTGGGCTCGTCGGAGATGATTGAGCCTGTGTCAGCGGGCAAGGCAGGCGGAACCGAAGCGTTAGTCGCCCGGGCCAACAAGCGCGGAGGTCGGGACAACATCACGGCCCTGGTGGTGCGCATAGAAGCCGAGAGCCCACACGCCAAACCGAACCAGGCTGCCGCCACCCAACACATCGAAGCCCTGCGACGCTGCGATTTGTTCTCCTTCTGCACCTACCGCGAGCTGGTGCAGATCACGGGCCTCTGCGAGACCCGCAATGTGCCCGCCAACACCACACTCTTCGTCGAAGACGAGCTGGGCGGCGAGTGCTTCATTATCCAGACCGGCGCCGTCGAGATTCTCCGAGGCGGGGTGACCTTGGCCAACCTGGGCCCCGCAGCCTACTTCGGCGAGATGTCCTTCATCGACTCTCCGCGCCGAAGCGCAACCGCACGGACCACAAAGGCCAGCCAGTTCCTGGTGCTCTCCCGCAACGAGTTCCTGCGCTTGGTTCGTCAGGACTCGGCTCTGGCCACCAAGCTGATGTGGCGGCTGCTGCATCATCTGGCCCAAATGGTGAGGGCCGCCAATGCCCGTGTTCTGGCAGGCGCGACCACCCACGAGATCGATTCCAGAGACTTGGAGTTCGACCCATAGGTCTGCTTCCTGTCAAGGACCCTGCTCTCGGTGGTAGAGTGCACTTGTGAATCCCATTTTCGTCTGGTTTCTTGGCACAGGCTTGCTCGCACTGGACGGTTGGGGCGCATCCGAGCCTGAGCCTGTTCCGGAGCCTGAATCTCCCTCCGGATTCTCGGGTGAGAGCCTCCCCGCTGCCCCCCCTGCGGGCCCAGACCAACAGGGCTTTGTCATGCCCGTTCTGCTCTCGAGCCCTCAGCTCCCCTGGCCAGCGGGAGCGCCCTATGAGCCTGCCTCCGTCTCCCTGGTCCTGCTGTTAGGGACCGAGGGTCAGGTCTTAAACGCCACCGCAAGCGCTGGGCAGGAGCCTTTCCTGACCTTGGCCATGCTGGCTGCCCCAGATCTTCAGTTTTCTCCTACATATATGCAGGGTGAAGCGATCGAGGTGGAGCTGCCTTTTGAGTGGCTCTTCAACCCTCCCCCCGTCAACCTGAGCGCTCAGCTGGTGATCGTCGGCGAGGGAGACAATAGCCCAGCCGGGGTCAGCCTGACCTTGGACGGCCAGCCCTTTGGCGAGACCGATGGCAGCGGTGCCTTTGACGCGCGCCTGGTGCCTCCTGGCCAACACCAGCTGAACATTCAGGACCCCACCCTGAGCATGGCCCCCTTGGACTTCGTGCTCGAGCCAAACCAAGTCGTGGAGCTCACCCTAGTCGCGCTGCCCCAGGGCCAGGACAACAGGGTGGTGGGCGTGTACACCCGCAAGCGCTCCGAAGTGGTCACCCGCAGCATGAACGCTGAAGAGCTTCGTACGACCCCCGGAACCCTGGGGGACCCCGTTCGCGCAGTCCAAAACTTGCCCGGTGTCGTGCGCACCCCCTTCGACTCCGGCTGGCTGCTGGTGCGCGGCGGCTCCCCCCGAGACACCGGCATATTCATCGATGGCCAGCGCGTGCCCCTGGTGTACCACCTGGGCGGCTTTACCTCGGTGCTCCACCCATCGATGATCGACACCGTGGACTTTATGCCCGGTGGCTTTGGTCCGCGCTACGGACGTGCCATAGCCGGTGCCGTGGATCTGAGTTCTCAGGCGGCCACCCAGGAATACCGGGTCGAGGCGGGAGCCGACTTGGTGCATGCCGGTGCCTTTTTACAGGCGCCCCTGACCGACGACGTATCCATGGCTGCCAGTCTGCGCCGCTCCTACTTAGACCGCGTCGTCTCTGCCGTGACCACTCCCGAACAAGCCGCAATCGTGCCCCGCTTCTACGACTGGCAAGTGCGTGTAGACAGTCAGGACGCTGGCGTGTTCTACCTGGGCTACAAGGACAGCATCTACGCCCCTACCGGTCTGAGCGGCGACACGGTCGAGGTGAGCCTTGTGACCCACAGAGTCCTGGGCCGCTTCGAGAGAGACACCCACTTGGGCCGCCTGAGCCTCAGGCCAGTCTTTGCAGACGATAGCTACTACCTGAACTACAGCGAGGACAGGGACGAGCGCCGCACCCGAACGGGCAGCCTGCGCGTCCAGCTGGACTCCGGCGAAGAAGAGAACTGGGGCATCCAGTCTGGCTTGGACACCGAGCTGAGTACCTACCGCATCAACGTGGCCACAAACTGCGGATCGAGCGATTGCCCCGGCATCGTCAAGCAGGCCATGCTGGGCTCGGCAGATCCCTATCTGCGCGTTCGCTTCGGAAACTCAGACGGCAGCCACCTGCTCTTGGGGGGCCGTGTCGACACCCTGATGGTGGGTTCCCAACAGCTGCGTTGGGCCCCCTCCCCTCGCGCCGCTGCAGTGGTGCGGGCTAACGAGCGCTGGACCTTGGTCGCCGATGCCGGGATCTACCACCAGTATCCACCCTTCGAGTGGGTGGTTGGGCTGCCCACTGGCCGGTATTTGGACCTGGAGAAGAGTCAAGGGTTCGGAGGAGG
Source organism: uncultured bacterium (assembly GCA_905480105.1). Classification (GTDB taxonomy): domain Bacteria; phylum Myxococcota_A; class UBA796; order UBA796; family CAJQPC01; genus CAJQPC01. The sequence goes on from CAJQPC010000109.1 coordinate 23,456, forward strand.
CGCTCACTGGAAAGCCGCCCAGCTCTCTTTCGACCTGGACGCCTACTGGCGGGGAATGGACCAGCTGACCATCTTTGAAGAAGACGGCTCCACCGGCCAAGGGCAGGGCCGAGCCTATGGTTTCGAGACCCTCTCCCGTTTTCGCTACGGCGGTTTCTCCGGCTGGGTCGCCTACACCTACAGCCGCTCACTGCGCCGGGACGAGGCCGGCGACGGCTGGCGCGCACACACCTACGACCAGCCCCACTACCTTGTGCTCGTCGGGGCGTATCAACTGCCCAAGAACTGGAGCCTAAGCGCCCGCTTTCGAGCGGGTTCCGGCTACCCCAGAGCAGCTGACGCAGAAAACGCCACAGACATCCTGACTCAGAACGAGGTCCCCTTGGATATGACCTTGACCCGGCTGCCCAGCTACCACAGCTTGGACATCAAAGTGTCCAGGCTCAAGGACCTGCGCTCCTGGGAGTTGGAGTACTACTTAGACATCCAGAACGTCTACAATCGTCGCATCCCGGAGCCCGTCATCACCGGCATTGATGATCGGGACACCGCCTATGGGTTCGGCCTGACCACCCTGCCGATCTTTGGGGTCAAGGGCGCCTACAGGCGAGAGCGATAGCCACTGCTGGCCTTGAAACTTTCGTGCGTCTACGGCATTCAAAATCATCCCCGGATCCCCAATGCTCCTGCTTCTACTCGCCCTGGATTGCACCGGCCCCTCCATTCAGGACAAGTCCTGGCCCCAGGACAACACGGACGACACGAACGACACCGCAGAACCCAGCGGACCCGGCGACTGGGTAGACCCCCTGAGAATTCGCATGGACCTGGGCGTAGACGACCCAGGCATGGAGCTCACCGATGCGGTGATGGCGGGGGACTACCTGGTGCTCGCGGGCCAGCAACAGCAGGGAAAAGGCGGGGTCTGGCTCTTCGACTACGCCAGCAATCCCTTGGACCCCCAATACATTGGCACCACGCTTCTCCGGAATGTGCAGCAGGTCTGCTGGGACGGTGAAAAGATCTGGGGCACTGACCGCAGCGCGCTTCTGTACCGCTTCACCATCGGCCCAGATGGAGTCAGCGAAGACCGGCACTGGGAGCTGGGCCCCAACGACGGAGGGGTGAGCTGCGATGCCACCCATGTGGCCGCTGCCCGAGGCAGCATGGGCGCCTATCTGTGGGAGAAGAGCGGAGATACCATCGACGAAGTAGGCTTTTTCGATGAGAAGGTCACCGAGGTCCTGCTATCTGGGGAGTTTCTGTTCCTGCTGGCTCCCGATGCGCTGATCAAGGTGCGAACCGACACCCTCGAGGAGGTCGGTCGCTTGGGCCTTGTGGGCTACTGCCGCGACTTGGAGGCCGACTTCATCGGCCTGGTGATGGCCTGCGGGAGCGACGGTGTGATGCTGGTCGACCCCGAGGAGATGTCTCTGACCGGCAGCTGGCGCGGCAACATCAGCGCGCGCGCGGTCTCCATCGGCGCCCAAGGCATCGTGGTCGCAGGCTGGACCGATGTGGTGCTCTTGGACCGACAGGGCACTTTCATCGGAAGCGAGCCCACCCACAGCGCTGCAATGGACAGCACCCAGGACTTGGGGGGCAACATCTATGTCGCTGACTGGCGCACCCCCTTCATGCTTCAGGTCGACAGCATGGCGCCCAGTCCTGAGCTGGTCTTGGTGCCCGACTTGGCCCGGGACGGCGCCACCATTGAGATTCGCAACGAAGGCACCGCCCCCCTATGGATCAACTCCGTCAGTGAGGGAGAGCTGGAATCCCAGCGCGTTGCGCCTGGCGGCTACACCTTCTGGCGTCTGCCCGATGTACTCGAAGGCACCCCCACCATCCAGACCGATGACCCCGACGAGGCCAGCGTGACCTTGGATCTTGGTTCCCGCGGGGGACTTTCCGTGGGCGACGCCGCCCCGCAGATCCAAGAGTTCGACACCCTCCAGCAAGAATGGACGCTCTCCGACCAAGCAGGCAAGGTGGTCTGGGTGGGCCTGTTCGAAGACGGCTGTCCAGTCTGCTCCAGCGAGGTCGGCGCCACGGAGCTGGCGTTGAAGGATGCCTTTGGGGAACGAGATGACCTGGTTCGCGTCTGGGTCTACACCGAGGGCGCTTCTGCCGAGCGGCCCGAAGAGTGGCGGGAGGAGGCGGAGATCACCGGCGCAGTCTTGGTCGACTCCAACCAGAGCGTTCGCTCTGATTATTTTATCGAGAACGGCGAGGACGCCTTCGCCCGGAATCCTCGGCACTTCGTGATCGACCAGGAAGGGAACATTGCCTTCATCGCGACCAACCTTGAGCTCCAAGGGGAGCTTGCGGTGATGGAGAGCCTGCTGGAGTAGCAAATGACAGGGCCAAGGCGGCCCAGGCCCTATCGAACCCTGCTCACAGGGACCGCCGCGCTGAATCGCCGGAGTAGCTTGGACGGCACGCTCTGTGCCGCTCAGTAGAGCCCGGCCGCCCTGAGTTGCTCGATGAGCACGTCACTGCGGGTTGGAAAGTACTCCTCGTTCAGGCGGCGCCGCTCTTCGGCCCATTCCACATCGCGGGTGTAGGGCTCCTCGCGGGCTGCATCACCCCAGCGGGCGCTCTCGCCGAGGATCGCGTTCTCGATCTCACTGGCCCGCGACTCCCACCGAGCCAAGCTCTCCGTTGGGCTCAAGGCGCCACCTGGCCCCAAGTGCTCTGCTGCGCGGGCAGCGTACTCTGCACGAAAGTCTTCGTTACTCCTTAGTTTTGCGTAGACATGACTGACAGAGCCGGCCACATCCACGTCCACGTTGATGTCATCGCCGGCATCCCAGATGCTGTACTCCATGTCCCAGACAAAGAACCGGAAGCGCGCGCCAGCGACCCGATGGCGGACCCCGCGCATGTTGTTGTGGCTGAACAGCTCTGGGCCATCGCGGTTGCCGGTGTACTGGTGGATCAACATGTAGTCGATGAGGTCATCGATCTCGATCAGATCGGCGACCGCTTGGTAAGCGTCGGCATCGGAGAGATCGGCATCGGAGAGCGCCAGCAGAGCCTCGTAGGCCAACAGGTCGCCGTCGATCGCCTCGTTCGTGGTCGTCCGTCGGTTGATGGCGTCGTACGCCTCCGCATCCCCACCAAAGCGCTCAGCGCCAAAGTCCGCATCTGGGCGCTCCACCGCCATGTAGAGGCCCCAGTACAGACCGTTGAGGTAGAGATGCACATAAGCGGCGTGGCCTCCCTCCTTTCCCATCGCGATGGCGGTGTCGCGCGCGAAGGCGTCGCGAATGTACTGCGCCTGCTCGGGGTCGCGAAAGTCCTGCCAGCTTCGGCTGCCCTGAGCGCGCAGCACAATGCTGTCGAAGCGGTCCACCGGCGCGTCTGGGAAGAGCGGATACGCCATCTTCCCCTCGCCATACTCGCTGCGAAACTCAAGTCTCAAACTGTGTTTCAGACTGCTTGAGTGCGGCCGCCAACCATAGCCGTGCACGCGAACGCCACAGTCGCCCTGGAAGCTGCTGCCATCTGGCTCGATGATCTCAACGCTCGCTGAGCGCTCCCACTCTTCGCCCCGCTGGGTCGAGTGGATGTAGATGCCAGACGCCTCACCCCACAGGTCCTCATCTCGCATCACGAGCGAGAGCACCGGGATCTCTTTCATCCCGGCACGCAAGTCCGCCTGGTACTCGGGTGCATCCACGATTTCTGGATCCATTTCATAGTCGGCTGCGACTGCGGACTGGCCGAACCCAGTCCAAGTCTCTGGCAAGCCCAGCGGCGCAGACGGCTGAGAGAGAACGGCTTTTAGGTCCAGGAAGGTGTGGGTCACTACCGGACTCTCCCCCCAGTCGCTGCGCATCGCCACAGCCCGCAACAAGCTGGTGCTCGAGAGCTCGAGGGTGACTTCCGAGCCCCCTCCAGACAGGCCATTGTCCGCGCTCGGCGCGGTTCCGTCGAGGGTGTAGACGATCTCTGCACCCGCCGTGGCGGTGGAGATCTTCACCATCGTCGGGCCCTCGATCCAGCCCCGCTCGGGGCTGACGATTGGGGCCTCGACAAAACCCTGAAGGCCCAAGCCATTGGGGGCCCCAGGCGTTGGCTCCTCGAACCAGGCAACCTCGTCGCTGACTGTATCAATGACTTCAGCCGTCAGCGTCAGCCCCAGCAAGGCGTCCTCGCCGTCGACATCCACAAGCCGAATCGCGAGCACTTCCCCGACCCCCAACGGCAGGGTGAACACCGCTGGTGCTTCCACTTGCACGGACTCCAAAGCGGACAAGTTGGACGCGGCCACAGGCTCCCCGTCCAAAAAGGCCTCAAAGGCGTCGTCGGCACGAACGGCTAGCGTCACGCGATTCGGCGACGTGCTTGGCTCCGGGATCAGGACCCGCACAGCCGCCTCCCCTCCAGCGAGCAGCTCCCGAGCGTCGGTCTGAATCCAGGCGTCGTAGGGTGCGCGAAGGGCGCCGGTCACCTTCAGCTCTCCCAATGAGAGCCACTCGCTGCTGTTCACGCCGTTTACTGCCTCTTTCGACACCCGCACGAAGCGGCCCTGGAGCTCCGCATCCAATCCGGCATCCAGGGTGTCGCCAGGAGTGATCGGTGTAGAACCCTCCGAGACCGGGTTGAGCACCGCTGAGGCCCAAACCGGCTGCTCGTCGCTGTCCAGCACATCGACGGTGATGTTGTAGAGGCGCTCCCCACAGCAGCTCAGGCGGTTGAGGACCTGAATCGACGTGATCGAGGCCATCCCACCCAAATCAACTTGGAGCCATGGAAACAGGTCTCCATCGCCGGTGTGGCTGAAGGTGTCCAACTCTCCGTCGACCGCCTGCGCCCCGCTGAAGCCGTAGCCATCAGAGGACTGCTCCGTAGCTGCTAAAAGAGCGAGCGCGGCAGAGGATACGTCCACCGCATCGAACCCCACCGGAAGGATCACAGGCTCCCAGTCGGAGTCCGACAGCGACGGGTCGGACCAGCCCAGTGGCGGCCCGGCCGCCATCCGCGCGGCGTCACCATCATCGACCAACACCTCAGCATCCACACTCTGCGGCCGCCCCCAGCTCACATCCGGCAGCTGAGGTCCAAAGTCGACCCGGTCCACGAGAGAGCCCTTCGTGTCCCGCAGCTCCAGCGACTCGCCGTCCCGGTCGAGCCCAAAGGTGAGCGTTGAGCTCAGCACCACGAGGAACTCGCCTGGTATCAGCACTGCCTCGGAGAATGTCTCAGGCTCCGAGCCATCGCTCAACGTCCAGCCCCTCAGGTCCACCGATGCTGGACCGGGGTTGTACAGCTCGATCCAGTCTGGTGTCTCCCCATCGATGACCAGGAAGTCCTCATTGTCCGCCATCAGCTCTGTGATGATCACGCTTCGTGAGGCCCCTGGCGGAAGGGAGTCCGGCAGGCCGGAGTCCGAGTCCGCCGGTTCTGCAGAAACACCGCCCGGCTCCGCGTTGCAACCACCCAGGAGAATGAAAAGGAGGCTGAGGTAAATCATCGGGCCAGTCTACCGCAGGCAGCAGGACCGGAGGCGACCCAATCTAACGACACGACACAGAACAGCCCGGCCCCTGCAAAGGGACCGGGCTGCCGGGTCATCGAGTCTGCGTTCTGCTACTTGGCGCCCACATCCTGAGGAGGCTCGACCATGGCATCGCACTGACTCTCAACAGGCAGGGCTGCGCAGGTCGAGAAGCTGGGGGCTGCGTGAACGGCGCCCCAGCCACTGGGCCAGTCATCGGTGCTGCGGCTTGGATCATCGCCCGTTCCGCGCCGCAGCTTGTCCTTCTTGTTGTCACCATCTCCGTACATCGTGTCCACGTCGCTGTTGCCCCAGTGGCGGTCCTTCTTGTCGTCGTTGGTGCCGGAGCCATCCGTGTCACCGCTCATGGTGTCGTCGCCCTTCTGGCCGAAGGCGAAGTCCTTCCCGCGCGAAGCCTGAATAAAGTCGCTGTCGGTGCCGCCGAACACAAAGGCCCGAGTCGTAGAAGATGCGCCCTGAGAGGTGGATCCGGTTGCGCTGATGTCGTCGTCTCCGCTGCCGCCCAGCGCGATGCCCAATGCACCGGTTGGCGAGAGATACAGGTGGTCGGAATCACTGCCGCCCATGAGCAGGGCCAAGGTGGTACCCGTCTGGCTCACGATGTCCTCGCCGTCGCCACCGATGCCCACCATTGTGGTCTCAATGTCATCGGCACCGCTACCGCCGAGTCCAGCACCCATGCTCAGGGCCAGGTCGTCTCCATCTCCACCCAGGGACACATCAAAGTCCTCGTCGCCGGACATGCAGTCCGACTCCGAGCCGCCAAAGAACAGGTCCAAGGTCGCGCCGCCGTGCAGGGTGTCTGCCCCAGCGCCGCCGAGAATCACATCCAGGTTCACACCGCCTTGGACCCTGTCGTCCCCATCGCCGCCCACCAGGATTCCGATGCCGTCGTTGCCGAAGAGGGTGTCGGAGTCACCGTTTCCTAAGAGCACGTCCAGGTCCGCACCGCCCACAATCTGGTCATCGCCATCGGATCCAAAGATCACGTTGAGCCCGTCTTCTCCCCAGATGCAGTCGTTTCCATCGGCGCCCATGAGCAGGTCTACCGCGCCCGCGCCGCCAAAGATGACGTCGTCTCCGTCGCTGGCAAAGGCGATGTCGATGCCGTCCTCGCCATCCATCCAGTCGTCGCCTCCGTTGCCCAAGAGCACGTCCATGCCGTCACCACCGATGACCACGTCGGTCTCAGCACCGCCGATGACCAAGTCGACCGCTCCTGCGTCTCCCTGCACCCAGTCGCGGCCAGCACCGCCGATGACCAGGTCGATGCCTTCGCCGCCGGAGACGGTGTCGTTGTCGCTTCCGCCGATGGCCAAGTCCAGGCCATCGTTGCCGTTCACAAAGTCCCGGCCGCTGCCTCCAAGCGCAATGTCAAAGCCTTCGCCGCCGCTGGCGGTGTCGTCGCCGCTGCCACCCAGGACCAGGTCCAGACCACCGGGACCACCGTCCAGGATGTCGTCACCGCTGTTTCCGACCACCAAGTCAAAGCCAGATCCACCGTTGACGATGTCATCGCCCTTGCCACCAAAGACCAGGTCCAGGTTGTCTCCACCGTCCAAAATGTCATCACCCCTGCAGCCGAAGACCAGGTCCAAGCCTCCCATTCCGTTGATGGTGTCGTCGTGCTTGGAGCCTATCATCAGGTCAAAGCGCGGCGAGCCGGTCAGGGTGTCGTCGCCCTGGCCGCCAAAGTGGAAGCTGCCGATGGGCAGGGGCACGCTGTCAATATCGATGCTTCCTGGGCGCAGGTTGACCATCGTGTCGTCGCCCCACTGACCAAAGAGAAAGTCGATTCCAGCACCGCCATCGATGGTGTCGTTGCCGGCCGTCGCGGCGGTCAGGCCGTCTCCAAAGATGATGTCGGTGTACCCAAATTCCGTCAGATCCGTGTCGTCATAGTCGGGGTCCGAGCCGCTGATCACGTCGTTGCCACGGCCACCAAAGACCACGCTGCCCAGGTCCAGTTCCACCTCTACGCCAAAGATGGTGAAGGAGTAGGAGGCCCCCTCCCCGGCATAGATCAGGTCGTCTCCGCTGCCACCCAAGAGCAGCTCATGCTGGTCACCACCGTGGATCTCGTCGTTGCCCGGCCCCCCCATAATGAGCTCGTGGCCCTTCAGGCCGTTCATGCAGTCGTTGCCCTTGCCGCCCCACATGACCTCAAAGCCCGACGCATTGTCACCGCCTCGAATCACGTCGTCGAAGGGGGTGCCAACGATGATGCCCACACCCGCCAGCGACACATCAAAGACCGGGGTGGTGCCCATGCACGCCCCAGCGCTGCTGTTCTCTTTCGAGGTCGCCGACCCGCTGGGCGCAGGGCTCGCACCGCCGCCAGACTCCGCAAACATGTCGGCGCCTACAACCGCCTGGATCACGTTGTCGGCGGCATCCGCAGGAGCACGCCACCCAACCACACCCCAGCTAGCTCCGCCGTCGCCATCCATGGCGCCGCCGTACTGGCTCTCCACATCGCCCTGGGCGGCCGTTGCCAAGGCCTCGCCGGTGGCCGCAGAGCCCTCTGCGTTGTTCCCCATGTCCATATAGGGGGTCTCGTCGGCCAGGGTTGGGTCAACCACAGGCTCGGCGCCAATGGCCTCCTCTACGCAGTCTTCTATGGCAATCAGGTCGGACTCTTGCCGTGCCAGGTAGCTCTCAAAGGCCACTTCCTTCTCGTATTCACGCTGATCGGTCATCTCCCCATCCACCTTGCGGCCGTCGTAGTCGTCGCCAGCAACGTCGGGGAAGTACTGGTCAGCGGTGGCCTCAATCTCGTCCCCAAAGCCTTCCAGCTCGTCCAAGCAGGCCTCGATGGCGGCTTGAAGAGCAGCGGGGTCTGGGGCACTTGCTTCCAGAGCGGCGGACTCGCTGCTGGCCAGGGAAGAGTCTGCCAACGCTTGGGCCTCAATCAGGCCCAGCTCACTCTCCACGTCAGTGGCCCAGCTCGCCATCCCGGACGTCTCATTCTCAGCCGCGTCCAAATCGCTGCTGTCGGTGAGCACCAGCACGCCATCCTGCATCAGGGCTTGAGTCCCGGTGACCTGCTCATAGGCCAGGGTGATGAGGGCCTCGGCCTGAAGGTCCTGATCCAGAGCCCAGTTGGCTCGAATCTGGTCACTGGCGGCGGTGACCTGGTCGTGCTTGGTGACCATCTCGGCGGTGTTGGCGCTGGCCCGCAGGTCCTCAAAGGCGTCCTCTTCAGTGTCCAAGTAGGAGAATGGCGCGTCGTCCTGCATGGAGCCTTGGAGCTTGACCGTGTAGTCCGGGGCGCTCACGTAGCTGGGGGTGGTCACGTAGATGCCGAGCGCGTCATCTGCAGTGACCGTGACCTGGGCGCCCAAACCGGCAGTGACCGCAAAGCTTCCGCTGGAGTCGATGCTGCCGTCGCTGGGGTCGATGATCCAGTAGTCAAAGCTACCAGGCTTGGCGTCGGCGGCGAGAATCAGGCCGGGGTCAACAGTCAGGCTGTGGCTGCTTCCGGAGGGGACCGGGCAGGCGGTGAGCAATGGCAGGCCTAAGAGCCCAAGCCCAACGAGAAGGGTCGAACGAGTGTTTCGGCGAAGTACCATGGTGTCCTCCAGGACGTGTTGTCTGGAACCAAGGTAGACAAACACTCCTTTTCCCGAATCCCCCCAAGACCTTACCGCCCCCCTACTCCGATGAGATTTCATCCTTCCAACGCCGAGACATCTCTACCTCTGCCTGGTACGCGATGATCTCCTGAACCTTGCGCGTATCGCTCCACCCCAACAGCTCCTTCATGCGCTGCGCAATTTTCTCCACTGCGCCCAGACCTTGATTTCGGTCGCGGAAGAAGAGCTGCGTCCGCCGCTCCATCACGTCGGTCACCGTTTGGGCCAGCTCCTCGTTCACGGCCCAATCGACCAGGGCCATGATCTCCGGACGCCCATCCGCCAAAGGCTCCAGCATGCGCTGGTCCTGTATGGCCATCTTTGCGATGTCCACGCCTCGGGTACCGTAGCGCTCGGCCATAAACAAGCAGGTCTTCTCAGGCAGCTTGCCCTGAGCGGCTTGACTGACCAGCTCAGCCACCGCGTGTGCGTTGTCATCTTCCGGCCAGCCCACACCACCGGGAAGAGGCTCACGACCGGTGCGTGGGTCTTCCAGAGGCCGGTCCGCAAAGCCCTGGGTCATCTTAATCATGTCCATGGCCTTGGAGACCACCTCCCCGCCCATGCGCCGGTAGGTCGTCAACTTGCCCCCTGCGATGGTGATGAGCCCGTCTTTAGAGATATGAATCTCATGCTCGCGGGAAACACTCGACTCGCTCGCCCCCTCCTGGCTGATCAAGGGCCGCAGCCCCGCCCAAGTAGAGGTCACGTCTTCCCGCTGCAAGGCCGCCTTGGGGAAGTAGCTGTTGGCCGCATCGATCAGGTAGTCAATGTCCGAAAGCTCCGCGCAGACATGGGCCGGGTCACCCTCGTAGTAGGTGTCCGTGGTGCCGATGTAGGTCTCCGTTCCCCATGGAATGGCAAAGAGCACGCGCTTGTCCACCGGATGGTTGATCACCACAGCGTACTGGATGGGCAGCCGGTCTCCAGGCACCACGATGTGCACGCCCTTGGTAGGCGCCAGCAACTTGCCGTGCTCGTCGGCCATCGCGCGCAGCTTGTCGGTCCAAGGGCCAGTGGCGTTGATGACCGCCGTAGCCTTGATCTCGATCTCGCCCAGACCGTCCGGCAGCTGATCCCGCACGCGCACCCCGCAGACCCGGCCGTTGTCGTTGTGCATCAGGCCGGTCACCTTGGCGTGGGTGAGAATCTGGGCCCCAGCCTGATTGGCGTCCAGCACGGTCTCCAGGGTAAGACGTGCATCGTCGGTGGCGCAGTCCCAATACAGCGGGACCCCCTTGAGCCCCTTGGAGGTGAGCAGTGGCTCGATCTCTAAGGCCTGCTTGGGGGAGTAAGCCTCGTGCAGCTTGGGAGAGCGGAACATGCTCAGGCCGTCGTAGAGCCACAGCCCAGCACGCAGGGTGTTCACGCCCACCCGGCTGTGGTCGAAGATGGGGAACATAAAGCCCAGCGGGTTCACCAAGTGCGGCGCGATGTCCTGGAGCGTCTTGCGCTCGGAGACCGCTTCAAAGACCAAGGAAAACTCGTACTGCTCCAAGTAGCGCAGCCCGCCATGCACCAACTTAGAGGAGCGAGAGCTGGTGCCGGAGGCAATGTCATCGGCCTCGACCATGGCAACCCGCAGACCGCGGCGAGCAGCGTCACGCACCGCACCTGCGCCAGTGATGCCGCCGCCAACAACCACAATGTCGAACTGTGTCTGGCTGGCTCGCTCGAAAACCTGCTGGCGCATCTGGACTCCACTCGCTTCAAAGCCACTTAACCAGCTACATGGCCCTCCGAGGGTGGCACTGGCGTGTTAGTCAAAGGCAGCGAAAAGGAGGTCCTCCCATGCCCTGGCTCCGATCCGATACGAGCGACTTTGCAGCCATCGCCCAAGCCGCCCCTGGCTGGTACTGGGTGATGCGTCCAAGACAGGTAGGGCCGCGCGCCTACGATGCCCGCGACGGCGTGCTCTGCTTGGTGCTTGTCCAAGCAAACGGCAGTCTGCTCTCGCCCCTCGCAGACCTACGGGAACTCTCCCAGCACGACCTAAGCTGCCTAGACGACGACTCCGGCGCACGCTTCCCCACCTGGTTCTCCGGCCCCGTCTCTCCTGGGCCCTTGGTCGGCACCATCACCGCAAGCCCCACCGGCTCCATGCAGGTAGACGGTCAGGCCCCCGCTACCCCAGGCTGGCACTGGTGCCGCACAAACCCGGGCGCCCCGCTGCTCTTGGTGGACGGGCAAGGTATCGGCCCCATTTACTTGGCCGAAGACGAGCACCAAAACATCCAGGTCTACCTGGCCCAGACCGTCAGCGGCCAAGCCATCGACGTAGGTGAGTTCGGCTTTGCTGAGCCGCTGGTCAGCAAAGGCGGCGTGATCGACGCAGGTGGCTCGCTCGGCCGCGACACCGGCTACTTCCACGGCCAACTGCACGCGCCCGCCGGCCTACCTGACACCCAGGGTCATCAAGGATAGAGGGCCTCCGAGTATAAAGGCCCCATGCATCCTCTGAACCAGTCCTTCGAAATCCCCGCACTCCAGGACTGGCAGGAAAGGGTGGTCCAAGACCTTAAAGGTCGTGACTTTGACCGCACCTTGGTCACCCGCACACTCGAAGGGCTGAAGATTCAGCCCCTGTACACCCAGGCACCCAGCGCAGCTGAGGAGCTTCCCGGCCAGGCCCCCTACCGGCGAGGCGCCAGCGCACTGGGCGGCACCCGGGACCTGTGGGAGATGCGCCAGCCGGTCTCCACCGCAGCCCACGCCGACGAGGCGCTGCGACTCGGGGCCTCTGCCATTGCGGTCTCAGACCCTGCCGACCTTCAGGCGATCCTGAGCGCCGTCGACTCCGAGCTGGCCCCGGTACATCTACACGGAGGAGCGTCCCAGAGCGCCGAGCAGGCCCTGGAGTGGGGTCTCAACGGCGGCCTGGGCATCTCAGTGGCCACCGATCTGGCTCGAGATGGTGGCTTGCCACAGTCCCTCGATGACGCGTGGAGGAGAGCGAGCTGGGCCCTGGGTGCAGCCCCTTCTGGCACCTTGGCTCTTGCCGTGGACGGCAGCGTCTTTCACCACGCTGGCGCAGACGAGGCCAGCGATATTGCGCTGAGCTTGGCAGCGGTCGCTGAATCGCTGCGCGCCTTGGAGACTTTGGGCCACGATCCCGAGCAAATCTTAGCGGCCACCGAGCTGCGCGTCGCACTGGATGCACGCATGCTCCTTGGCATCGCCAAGCTGCGCGCTCTGCGCCTGTGCTGGAGTCAGTTGGTTAGAGCTTGCGGCGCCGACGTGCCTCCGCGAATCCACGCCCAACTCTCCGCACGCGTGCAGACCCGCCGCGACGTATGGGTGAACATCTTGCGCAACAGCGTGGCGGTCTTCGCCGGTGCTGTGGGCGGCGCCCAAGCCATCAGCTCCCTGCCTTTTGCCGACTGCGCAGAAGAGGACGACCAACGGCTGGCTCGACGCATCGCCAGAAACACACAGCTGGTGCTCGCTCAGGAATCTCACCTGGCACGGGTCATTGATCCAGCCGGCGGCGCATACGCCTTAGAGACCTGGACCCAGGAGCTGGCCCAGGCTGCCTGGACTCAGTTCCAAGCCATCGATGAAGCTGGCGGGCTCATCGCGAGCTTGAAGAAGGGACGTATACAGAGCGCCCTGCAAGCGGTGGGCAGCAAGCGCCAGCGCCGCATTTCCAGCCGCGCCCAGCCCATCACAGGGGTCTCGGAGTTTCCCCTGGTCGGCGAGCGACGCCCCGAGCTGCGCCCGGAGCCCCCTCCCCTGCAGCAACCGGCCTACAGCCGGGTCCAGGCTGTGCACTCTCTGCGGGACTCCGCGGTGTACGAGGCGCTTCGAGATCACGCAGACCGGAGCGAGGATCGATGCATTTTGTTGGCCTGTATCGGTACGCCATCCGCCCACAGCGCGCGCTTGGGCTTTGCCAGCAACCTGGTCCAGGCCGGCGGATTTGAGCCCATTCCCTTGCTCATCAACCTAAAGAACACCAAAAAGGTCATGGCTCAGAGCGGCTGCAGCCGTGTCGTGCTCTGCGGCAGCGATGCGGACTACGCCACGCACGCCGCGGCCCTCTCTACGCAGCTCTGCCTGCTGGGTGCCAGCAGCGTTTTCGTGGCCGGCAAGCCCCCGCCTGACCCGAAAGACTGTCCTGATGTGAGCGGCTACATGTTCTACCGCTGCGATGCGCTCGCTGTGTTGCGCAAGCTTTGGGGGCTGGCATGAGCCGCATTCCGAACTTCTCCAAAGTGGACCTGAACCTCGAGGCTGGTTTGGCCTTGCAGTCGCAGTGGGTTGATACATTTTCTGCGGCGGCTGGACAGGCCCCAGACACCGCCGTTCAGAGCACCCCGGAAGGCATACCCGTCTCTCCGCTCTACCATGCCAAAGACCTGCCCCACATGGGCACCTTGCCCGGTCTGCCTCCCTTTGTGCGCGGCCCCTACGCCAGCATGTATGTGATGCGGCCGTGGACTGTGCGTCAGTACGCTGGGTTCTCTACTGCGGAGAAGAGCAACGCCTTTTACCGGCGCAACCTGGCCCAAGGGCAAAAGGGCCTGAGCATCGCCTTCGATCTAGCCACACATCGTGGCTACGACTCCGACCATCCACGCGTCACAGGCGACGTGGGAATGGCAGGCGTGGCCATCGACTCCATCCTGGACATGCGGGTGCTTTTCGATGGCATCCCCCTGGACAAGATGAGCGTCTCGATGACCATGAACGGCGCCGTACTGCCCATTCTGGCGCTGTACATCGTGGCCGCCGAAGAGCAGGGCGTTGCACCGGAGAAGCTGAGCGGGACCATTCAGAACGACATTCTGAAAGAGTTTATGGTCCGCAACACATACATTTACCCACCCGCCCCAAGCATGCGCATCATCTCGGACATATTCGAGTACACCTCCACGAAGATGCCGCGTTTCAACTCCATCTCCATCAGCGGCTACCACATGCAGGAGGCTGGCGCGACCGCCGATCTGGAGCTGGCCTACACCCTAGCTGACGGACTCCAGTACCTGCAATCGGGCGTGGATGCGGGATTGGATATCGACGCATTTGCCCCCCGCCTGAGCTTCTTCTGGGCCATCGGCATGAACTTCT
>CAJQPC010000110.1 GCA_905480105.1 uncultured bacterium
GTCAAAGCGATTACGGCGCCGCCAGGCGGCTGATTGCACCCGAGTAGAAAGATGGAGAATGAGAGCAACCGAACCTCCGAAGCGCAGAAGACCTGAAGCATACCAGGGTTTGCACCCTACGGTCGGCTACGCAGCCGGGGCGAGCAACACCCATTGCGGTTGACGGCACCAACGCGACCGGCGACCGGCGCTCAACGAGCAGAAGAATTGTTGGTCCTCGCATTTCGAACGGAGCGACTGAGGTCTGCCGAAGGGTTTCGAAGTTCGTTCTGGTCCAGACATCCTTTCATATTGAATATTCTGCACCGCATCGGCATTCGACAAGAAGGGCCAGTACAACCGCACCCTTGCACCGAACCAATTGCCACACCAGCAGACGCTAACCGCGTAGAACGGGCGTGAAACGCTCGGCCTTCGGCCGGCTCTCCGGCAGGCAGCGCCCGTATGCAGACACCGTCTTCGTCGACGCGGAGCGTCTTCGACCAGGCGACGGGGCTCCGGCTCTCGGTCAGTCGCACGACAAGCCCCCTGCGGGGGACTCGCTACGCGAGTTCGTTCTCCATTCCCTTCGCCTACACCCCTCAGGCTTAGGGGGCGCGGCCTGCCTACGAGACATTCCCTGCGGGAACGTCGTCTCCCGCTGGACGTTATGTGAAATGCGTCCTCCTGGCTTAGCCAAGGTTTGGGTAACACATCCGGTAGAAGCTTTGGGCACTCCAGAGACCTGGCGGGGTTACACACAGAGTCCGAATTGACAGTGTGTATTTCATCATAGGGGGAGAGCGCGAGAGGGGCAAAGTCCCTCTCGCTGAATGACCACAAAGGGCCGGGGCTAGGCTGAAGTTCAGAGCTGCGTGACGTCCGTGCCAGGGGGCCTCAAAGCCTGGTTCCAAGGCAGTCTTCCAACGCCCAAGCACAGGCCGGCAAACCAGACTCGGAAATGCGGGCCGTCCAAGGGTTCAAACCCGATGTCGTAGCCTCTCAGGGCCGCCGAAACGTGGCGCTGGAAGCCGTTGTAACGCACCGTTCCGCCCTTCTGGACACGCCGGGTTGACCACTCCGATGGGTAAACACACTGCGGTGCCGATGAAGGAAACACCCGCCTACTACGCCGGTAAACACTCGATGGCGTGGCCTGCCCAAGGGCCTCGTGGGGGCGCACTTCGTTGAACTCGTGCCGCCATCGCTCGCACGCGACTTGCTGCTCCTCAACGTTCCACGCTGGGTGGTTCTGCAGCTCCCGTTTCATGTCCAAGTGCATTCGCTCGTGCCCGCCGTTGTCTTGGGGGCAGCCAGGCCGGCTTCGCACGTGCTGAATTCCTAGCGCCACCCACCACGCCGACAGCTTCGTCAAGCCACTCTGGCCCCGGCTCGCGAAGGGCGAACCGTTGTCAGACAGGATGGCGTCGGGCATGCCAAATCGCTTGAACAACTCCTCAAATATTGGGCGAACA
Organism: uncultured bacterium; assembly: GCA_905480105.1. GTDB lineage: Bacteria > Myxococcota_A > UBA796 > UBA796 > CAJQPC01 > CAJQPC01. The sequence continues at coordinate 1,455 of CAJQPC010000110.1, forward strand.
TCCTCGGTTCGTATCGTTCTCGGGACGCGGACCGCAAGCAGGAACCGGCTGTGCGCATCACGCACCGTCAGCGGCTCTACACGCCGCCCAGTGCCCGTCCGCCACCAGCCCTTGAAGTCCACCGTCCAGACCTGATTACTCCCAGTGATCTCCAAGTTTGGACGCTTTGACGGCGAGCTCTTTCGACCCCGAACACGCCTTGGCTTCACCCGACCTGCACGCGTCAGAATGCGGCCAATGGTGCGCTCTGATGGGACCTCCTTGGCGGGATATTGCCGCTTCAACATGACTTGGAGCTTCCGCGCACCCCAAGTCGGGTGCGCGTCCCGGATGTTCAAGACCTCGATGGCCATCTCGGCTGAGACCTTCAAAGGACGGCCAGCAGCGGGTCCGCGGTCCAGATTGTCCAGGGCCAACACGCCCCCGATTCGGTACCGATGCAGCCACTTGTACCCCGTCTTCCGGCTCACATTGTAGTCCCGGCAGAGGGCTGAAATGTTGGAGCCAGGCGACAGAGCCTGCAGCACGAAGTTGTGACGAATTGACATAAGATGGGCGTTCTTCCAGGGCATTGGGAGAGTGTCCCAACACCCTCAAGCAGCCGCCAGAGTGTTACCCAAACCTTGGCAGAGAAGTGTTACCCAAACCTTGGCACCGGACCCGACCCAATTGGCCGAATTCCGCCCTCAGACGGGAATTCAGGCAACAGTGAAAGGCGGTGAAATGTTGCCGGTGAGCCGGCAGGCTATGATGAACCAACACACAGGAGAATCCATGGCCTCTCAGAGTATGAACGTCCTTTCCGCGCGTCCCTTGCCGTCAGGCTACACGCAACCTCTCGACGAGGTTGTCGATCTAGGGGCGTACCGGCAACTAAACGTCGCGTTCAGGATTCTGGGCACAAACCCCAACGGCACTATTCGCATCGAGCACGCCGCGACCAAGGAAGAAACCGCTTTTGCGCCAGTTCCTGGTCTTTCCGCAGACACCGACAACCCGGGACTTTTGTTCGCGACGACCGACGCATTCCTTCGCTACGTGAGGGTTGCCACCGGCACCTTTGGTAGCGGCGCAGATCCAGTCGCATCAGTTGTGATCATCGCAAAGGAGTAGACGTGGGCCGGTCAGATCAGTGCGGATGTTCAACTGCAGAATCCCTTCGGCCCCAGCAGAACAGTGCCCAACCCAACGCAAACACCGACCTCCGAGAAACAAGACTGCACCCGTTCCAAAAGTATTGGTGTGGCAACTCCCCGAGCCGTAGCGATTGGGCCCAGGGGGCCATACCAAATGGGTCGTCCCAAGGCGTAGGCGAGATCGTTCACTCACCTACTCAACAAGGTGAAGCTGCTCTTCTTCTACCCGGTCTCGCTCCAATTCTTCAGTCCGCCGACCCAACACATGCGATAATCCAATCGCGCCGGCAACATGCACGGACAAGATCTCGCGGCTGCAAGACGGTAACCGCAAGCCGCGTCATGTTTGCGGCGAATGGCCAATGGGCACAACCACCGCCAAGTGTAGCCAATTCAATCCTACATCCCTATCCATTGCAGGCGCTGTCCGATTCCAACTGCAACTCTCCCGGTCGCAAGATAGGTCTTCACACGAAGATCCGTTACAGGACCGAATCCTGCTGCATTCCCACATCGTACTACAACAAGTGGATGACAGAGCGAGAAGGAGAGCGCGAAGATGGAATTGTCTCAAACACAACAGACACTCTCAGCAGACTTTGGCCTACTTTCGATTGGAATTGGTCATCCGACTACGGCTCGCCAACCGAGTTGATTGAGTGCTGGAATATTCCAACGAACTACGGCGAAACTTACGGTCTGTTCTATCGCACAGGTCGTGGCGCCCCTTACCAAGTCCTACTCCATGCTATTCGCATGGTGAATCAGTACTACGGTGCGATTCGAGACACTTCCTCAACTGGATCTCTTTGTCAGTCTGGCGGTCAGTCCCAGGGCCAGGCTCTCTTTACCCTAGGAATGGTTCAAGGCTTGGGGATGGATCAACCGATCACCGGAGACAATACCTGTCTATTACGAATCGCCGTTGCAGATAGGGAGAACAGCGTTGGCGTAACGGAGACCACAACGGTCTGTCCAAGTAGTCTAAACTCCAGTAAGACCCGCAGCTGCTCCAGCAGGGTAAAGCTGGCTGGAGATGCCCTACGAGACCATGTTCCTCATTGGGACGACTTTCAGGTCGTTACTGAGTACCTAGATGGCTTCCCCTACTGGCACGCCGACACCAGTAGTTCTAAGCCTGGTCCCGACACGGGCCCGTGGAAGGCCTTTTCTGCCTCCCGTGGACTCGTCCTGTTCTCCCCAGCCTTCATATCCTATTGCGGCCAGGTCCTCGACGACCTGCTTCTCAAGGCCCACATCTGTATGGACTACGGCATCTATGCAGACGACGAGAGTGCCAAACAGGCTGCAAGCAAATTTGCACGCTACGCTCTGAGAGTCGTGGCGGAGGTTGGAGAAATTCTCATCCACGAACTGGGCCATAAGTGGGCAGGCACCGGCCATTGCGAGGGAGACAATAAGTGCTGCTTCGACAAGGCAGGCCAACGCTGGCTCTGCCGAGTCATCGCCGGTCAAGGGCTCCCATTCAGCGCCTTCACACCCACATCTCCAACTGACTTTCCGTCCACCACTTCTCAGCATCGGACGAACGCGCAGTGCGGTGGTACCGCATACGGAACCTCCTGCTCAGTTTCAAGCGGACTTGAACAGGTTGGATCGTCATGGAGCTTCTGCAACGACGCCTGTGACACGCAAATCGGAGACGGGTCATGCTGAGTTTCGGAGGTATCTGGAAGCGTGTAACTGGGTGCGTCCAGCTACGTTCCATGGCTCTACTAACGGCCACGCTTATGGCTGGGTGCACAAGCTTCAACGGCCCTTGGGAACCAGCTACTTGTACGGTCGGAACACAAGGCGAGACTTGGCCCTCCATCGTGGGGCAAGACATCATACTCGTCTTCGACAGCCCTTTGCCCACGGATGGCAGTGATACGGCAGAACGGTCCGGAGAGGTTCTATCTGGGTATACCTCTACACCAATCGATGAAGCCTGCCGGCCTCTAGGAACTTCGGACGAGATTATAAGCGACACAAAGGGAGGGTACTGGACCGGCGAAGGAGGCAACGTCCGGTTTACTTACTCGGACTATAGTTTCGAATCCACTGATGGTGTCGTAACTATTCTAAATGGCCACCTGAACGTGGTGACGAACGACGTCTCGATGACACGGCCCGGAACAGGGGGAAGGACGGAGCCGTTAGAAGATCTGTCCGTCGAATTCACATTCGTCGATGAGCGCTACGCTTGCTGCTGGGAATAACTTCCTACCACACAGAGAAGGACCAGTCCACGTTGACCAACCTGTCCACACTTTGTGTACGTCGCTGCTACCCAATTCGGCCTCCGAGCCAACGATTGGGCTTGTTGATATCTGAGAGACAATCACACTCTAAAACTATACCAAAGCCCGGGCCCCGTGAACCCCGCAGTCACTGCATCCAACGGGCGTGAAACGCTCGGCCTTCGGCCGGCTCTCCGGCAGGCAGCGCCCGGACGCAGACGAGGTCGAGGGGGACGAGCGGCAGCAGCGACGCGGCAACGGGGCTCCGGCTTCGGTCAGTCGCACGACAAGCCCCCTGCGGGGGACTCGCTGCGCGAGTTCGTTCTCCATTCCCTGCGCCTCCGCCCCTGGCGGCATAGCGGGCGCGGCCTGCCTACGAGACATTCCCTGCGGGAACGTCGTCTACCGCTGGTCGTTGTGCGAAATCCTGGCCTACCGGGAGGGCTCTGACGCTTTCGGCGAGTGGAGGTCGGCGGAACTGCGGGAACGGAGATCCAAGATGTCTCTACTCGAAGTGCTTGTGTGACCCGTCACACCGCGGAGGTCGCTTGCTGTGCCCACACACGCAGTCCATCAGCCCTTTTCCCAGGAAGATGCGCTCGGTACACCGCGAAATGCGCGCGTCTCGGGTGCTCGACTGCTTCGCCTTGGAGAAGTGGATGTTGTAGCCACGCCGCCGGCCTGGCGTGAGCGCCTCGAACGCGGCTCGAAAGGCGTCGTCGGTGTCCATGCGCTGGCGGAGCTCGTCGACGTAGTCGATGTCATCGGGGAGAGGCTCGACTCGGAGTCCTGCGCGCTCTGCTCCGATGGCCCGCCCGATCAGTGTCTCGAGATAGGCCTGCTCGGACCGGATCTGCTCGATGCTCGTGAAGGGCATGTACCGGACGGAGCGGTCTTGACCGGGTTGGACGAGGCGGCCCCGTGGGTCCTTAATCAGTGCGCCTTTGATGAGGCTCGCGATGGCGTGGTCCTTCCTGGAACTGACGATGACAACGTTCCGCCCGTTGTCCATGTAGCAGGGGTGTCTCCACTTGATGGTCTCGGAGAGTCCGGTGCCCAAGACGATGGTCCGCAAAGCGGCGACCTCCTCTTGCCACTCCTCGCGGTTCGCGTACCAGTCGTCCGCCGTGGCGTAGTTCTTCATGGGCTCTCATGGGTCGTAGGGCGGCCCAGTGTAGGGCAGGGTGGGTTTCGCGGGTGCGGGAGGATGATCCCGGGCTCAGGGCGGCTACCTGCGCCCGCTCGTGGCCATGTCGAGTGCGTCGACCCAGCGGTCATCAGGGGCAAGGTCATCGTCAGGTCGATGTACGTCGTCGTGCCGTTGTGTTCGGAAGCGGTAGCCAGACCGTCCGGCCGCGGGGGCGCGCCGGCCAGGACTTCGCACAACGAGGGATCTACCGCTCGGCCTACGGCCGGGTCCTGCGCGCGGGCCCCTGAAGGTCATCGAGGTAGGAACGACCTGGGTGACTTGGAGGCCACGGGTCGGTGCTCCCGGCTCCTCCGACTCGCACGACAAGCCCCTTCGCAAGCTCAGGGGACCCTCCTTCGTCGGGTTCGTGCTCCTCTCCGTCGGCCTTCGGCTGGTCGCACAGACCCTCCTCGTACCGAAGGTCTGCGGCACTGGGGCCCGTGCTCGGACACATTGCTCGTGCCTCGCAACGTCGGTAATCCCCTGGCGTTAGGCGCCATATCGTATTCTTCGGGATGACTCGGCAAGGAATACAGAGGCTTCTACGTACCATTTTGGTAAATCCGATCCACTCCGGTCGTGGGCTCGATCGTCGTGGCAGGCTCCGCCGTCAACAGTCTCGATTCGAACATTCTCGTGCGCACAGTCCATCCACACTCACTGTCGCAGACCGACCCCACTGTTGGCAGGGATCCGTGGACTCGGGAACGCCGCCTGGGCCAATGCCGGCATCTTGGCGATGCTTCACGCCCATTGGGTGGCCCAAGCTGCTTGCTACCGCGGGGCCGGCCCGACTCGCAGTGTCCCGCCGGCTTGGCAAGTCTGGCTGGGCAATTCAAGAAGGGTTGGCGAGCTCTATGCCCATTGGCTTTCCCAGCCCGCCCTTCCACTGCGGGATGTCTGATGGTTGTGCTGTCGAGGCAGGCAACAACGCAGCCTGGGCTGGGCCCGGCAACTTGGCGAAGCTCACGCCCATTGGCCAGTCCAATCTGCTCTTTGTGCGCACGTCTGGAATGGAACCCTCGAGAACGTCGGCAACGCAGCCGAGGCACTTCAAACAGGGTTGGCGAAGCTCACGCCCATTGGCCAGCCCAGCCTGCTCTCTGACGCGGGCCGGCCCGACTCGAACCCTCCCGCCAGCTTGGCAACGCAGACAGGGCGAATCCCGCAATTTGGTGGAGCTCTGGCCCGCCGGCTTGCCCCGCGGATGTTGTTGGCCTTCTCCGCGACCAAGTACTCCCCTCCCATCCGAAACGGCCCAAAGCTCATGGCCTCGCAGGCGCGCCGGCCAAAGAGGCGCCTTGGCTGTAATGTACTGTAATGCGAAGGTTGAAACGGGCTGGTACCATCCTGAGGCTTGAGGTCCCGGCGACTTCAAGCCTCAAAATCGACTCAAGAGGCGGACAGACAACATGAGCGCAACCAAGAGCTTTGGACTTCCATGGACGACCGTCAACAGCTGCAGCACTGCACCGGTGTTCATCCCGGCTACCCAGTGGATAGACCCAAGCAACATGGAGAAGGGCACGGCCACTTTCGAAGTGCGGGGTCGCTGCGGCAACATGACTCTTCTGCCGGCCTACCAAACTGCCGACATCCCAACGTCCCCAAACGGCGCCGTGGAGCTCTGGCCAAACGGGACGTTTGAGGATTCTGAAGGCGTGCAATTCCCCAGCGGATGGAAGCCCCTTGATGCAGGTGTCCAAACCAAGCAGTCAATCCGATTCGGCTGGTTGGTCAAGAACAGCAGCGGCACAGCCTTGAGCTCGGCCCGAGTTGGTGGACAGATTCAAATCGTGACCTGCTAGTTCAAACAGGCTCCAAAGGAGGCTTCCATGTTGCAAAGGGCACCTTGCTCTCGAGCACACCAATCTCCATGGGGTGACTCTGACTGCCCAGAGTGTTCAGCAAGCGCTGGAGCAGACTGCGGTTGTGGATGTACGGACGGCAGTGAAGCGGCCAAATCCAAATCCAAATCCAAATCGCCTAGCAAGGGCTTTGTCCACAAAGGAAGGGCTCTCTGGAGGCTGGGTGCACCAACGACCGCTATGTTCTCAGACACGGCCTCCTATTGCACCTGGGCCTATGCCGAATCCGCCGAGCTCGCCATCCTCTCGCAGATGGAGCTTTCGGGGCCGTGGGTGAGTACCAGTGCCCTTGCCGGGCACGTTGTAGTTTCAGTCGCAGAGACTGACACCGCATATACTTCCGATCTGATCGATGTGTGGAACTTGTGGGGTGTTCCGGTCCGGAGTCCAATCACAGCCTCCCTATCTAGCGATTTGAATCCTGTGCTTTGGCCTGCTGAGCAGAAGACCCTTGCTCAGAACTTTCTGCAGGCAGCCCTGAACCTTGTCCATGCCAACTTGGATCTGCTGCCCGCGATTGCAGCGAACTACTACGGTGGCCTCGTCTGGAGCGGTCTATCATGGGAGACTACTCCAGCAGCTGCCTACCTTGAGAAGGTCTACGACCTACTATTCAACGGAGAGCTTCAGGTTGAAATCACCGACGACGACGAAGACTTTTTCTGTCAAGACTTGGCGGTAGACAGCTCGTACACCACAGGTGAAGCCTTCGGCTACGCAACTATGATAGCGATCTGTAGTAAAGCTGAGACCCTGGGGCTCTACTTGCAGCAAGCAAGAACGGCGCTGTCCTACTCTCCAGGGCCTCTTGGGACACTTCCTCTTGAATACGAATCCCTCGGACTAGAATCCGTAGAAGGTGTAGTAGAGTTCCTGCCCCGGAAGAACTGGCGCTATCAGTTGCAGCAAAGTGAGGAAACAGCAGTCCAAGGTCTTCTCACATGTGCCCTTATTGAAATGGCGAGTACTATTGTGCACGAAGCGATCCACAGTGCTGGACTCAAGCATGACTCGGACGATCCGTTTGGGAGTACGGTACAGATTTCATGTATTGAAAACACCTTCAAGTACTTCCTGGCCATGCGCCTCCGCAGCCAACTTGGAGATGCATGCAAGTGTTGGTTGGACGGCCCAGAATCAGTCCTTGTTGACGATTCGGACCAGACGACTACATCCAGGCTTACTGGCTTCGAAGGCAAAATGGAATCGACTTTTCTGACGGAGGATGAGCCATGTGGATAGGCGTTATTGGCATAAGTTGCATTGAGCGTCAGGATGCGGTAGCTGCCGAAAGAGTAGTCATTTCTGAAGACCCCGAGATGGCGATTTGCAGTGCATTCTTCTCTCAGGTGTCAACTCTGTACTCCGAGGAAATCAATCTGGACGTACCGGTCATCGCTGAGACTGCGACCGATGGAACCAGCAACAAAAGCAGCGGCAAGGCCATAAGTCCGAAGGTGGGTGGGTGGACATCAAGCGCGCCGCTCAACCCAACTCCCATAGACATAGACATGTACCGGCGCTGCCTCAAGCAGGAGGACATCGCGGAACTAGACCAGGC
>CAJQPC010000111.1 GCA_905480105.1 uncultured bacterium
CCACGGGCCGGCCCTGGCTGGTGGACCTGATGTCCTTGCCGACCTGGGCACTCTTCGGCACGGCGATCCCGGCGCTCATGGCGACGATCCTCCTGTTCCTCGACCAGAACATCACGACGCGGCTCGTGAACGCGCCGGACAACAAGCTGGCCAAGGGCCCGGGCTTCCACCTGGATCTGCTGGTGGTCGGCCTCATCGTGGGCATCGGCTCGATCTTCGCCCTGCCGTGGATCGTGGCGGCGACGGTGCACGCCCTCAACCACGTCAAGAGCCTCGCCACCGTCGAGGTCGTCGAAGAAGGCGGCGCCCAGCGTCAGGTGATCAAGTCGGTCCGCGAAACCCGGCTCTCAGCGCTGATGATCCACGTCCTGATCGGCCTCTCGATCCTGTTCCTGGGCCTCATCAAGCTCATCCCGATGGCCGTCCTGTTCGGCCTGTTCCTCTTCATGGGGTTCAACACGCTGGTGGGCAACCAGTTCTGGGACCGCGTCGTGCTTTGGTTCACTGACCCGAAGCTCTACCCTGAGACCCATTACGTGAAGCGCGTGCCGGCCAAGAAGATCCACCTCTTCACCGGCATCCAGGCTGCTGCCTTGGCTGCCCTGTGGGTCCTCAAGGCCAGCCCCATCGGTATCCTCTTCCCCGTCCTGATCGCCATGCTCGTGCCCCTGCGCCTCCTCATGACCCGTTGGTTCACCGAGGAAGAGCTCGAGGCTCTGGACGCCGAAGAAGAGGTCGGCGACCTGGACCACGAGAGCGCTGGCGGGTTCGACGTGCACGCGTAAGCCGCGGTCCCCGCTTGGGGGCCGGAGGGGGACCGTCAGCATCCGGGGTTGAGGCGCCAAAGCTCTACGGACTCTCGCCAGGTCTCCATCCTGAGATCTAGGCTGCACTCCGGGAGTTGGGATGCCTCGAGCAGTCCTACTCGGTCTTTGCGCCGGCCTTGTACCAGGCATCGATCAGTGCCCGCTCGTCGTCCGTGATCTGAGTCATGTTCCCCAATGGCATGACCTTGAGCACCACGGCTTGCTCGTGGATGTCTTCGCTCCTCGCTGAGATCTGCTCAGGCGTGTTCATCATCATCCCCAGCGGTGCGACTGGAAAGCCCGGCTGTGTGGGGGTAGCGGAGTGACACGTGACGCAGCGCTGCTGAAAGACCGCGTTGACGTCAGACCAAGCGGGCCCTGCTGCTGCTGCTGACTCGGACGGTGCCGCCACGATTCTGTCTGCTGGCTTCATTGCAAAAGCAAGGCTCACCAAGGCCAGTGCTGCTGCTGGGAGTAGCCACCGATTCTTCGTTCCTTGCTCATGGAGGTTGAACCAGTGTCTGCCCATGGCCCCGACCACAGAGATTCCAACCAGCACGGCCCATGACCACGAAGAGCCATAGGTAAACGGGAAGTGGTTGCTGATCATGATGAAAAGGACAGGCAGGGTCAGATAGTTGTTGTGCAGGCTTCGCAGGGCACCAGCAGCCCCCTTTGAGGTGTCCGGCACCTTGCCCTGGAGCATGGCGTCGACCATCACCCGCTGATTTGGAATGATGACGAAGAGCACGTTGGCCGCCATGATCGTCCCGATTATGGCGCCGATGTGAATGTAGGCGGCCCGCGCAGACAGGGTGTGAGTCAGTAAATAGGCCAGCCCGGTGAGCGCGACGATACCAATGGCCGAGACCAGCTTGGGGTGTTTCCAGAGCGTTTTGATGAGCAGGTCGTAGACCAACCAGCCGCCCACGATGGAGCCGATGCCTGTGAGCACGGCCTGCGTCGTGGAGATGTCTGCCACAGCGGGATCGATCATGTACGCCCTGGCCTGACCCCAGTAGATGAGCGCAAGCATGGCGATACCGGAGATCCACGTCAGATAGGCTTCCCACTTGAACCAGTGAAGCGTGGTCGGTAGCTTCTCGGGCGCACCGTCGTACTTTGTGGTTCGGTAGAACGCACCGCCATGAACCATCCAAACGACTCCCTTGACCTTGGCTCCTGAGTCTTGCTCATTGTCTGGCGGTCGGATGCTGTTGTTCAGAAAGACAAAGTAAAAAGAAGTCCCGATCCAGGCCGCACCGGTCAGGATGTGGGCCCATCGGGCAACCAGGTGCAGCCAGGTGGCGGTGTAGGCGTCGAACAAGCCGGTCTCCTTTGTCGTTGAGTCAGGATACAAATCCCATCGCTGTCGGGCAATCGCCGCTGAGATAGGCTGAACCCATGCTCCGCCCCAAGTACCCTCAATCTGCCCCGCCGACATTCATTCGCAGCGAGCGAGTGCTCACGCCGGACGGCCTGAAGCCTGCCACCCTCCATCTCGAAGATGGGTGCATCTCTCGGATCAATGAAAGCGAAGACGTACCGGGCGTGCTGGACCTGGGTGACACCCTCTTGATGGCTGCCATCATCGACTCTCACGTGCACATCAATGAGCCGGGTCGAACGGAGTGGGAAGGCTTTGAGACCGCCACGCGTGCTGCGGTCAAAGGTGGGGTCAGTGTGGTTGCGGATATGCCGCTGAACAGCATGCCCGTCACCACCAGCCGACGGGCACTCGACGAAAAAATCGATGCGGCACGCGGAAAACTCTGGTCGGATTGTGCCCTGTGGGGTGGCGTCGTACCCCACAATATTGACGAACTCGAAGGGATGGTCAGTGCTGGGGTGGCTGGATTCAAGGCATTCTTATGTCACTCGGGTATCGATGATTTTCCTGCTGTAGAGCGCGCGGATCTGACCCGTGCCATGCCTGTCCTTCGTGGACTGGGCGTACCGCTGCTGTTTCATGCGGAGCTCGAAGCCGAGCAGCCGATGGATGTGAGCGCACACTCGGTCTCTGACTACCTGCGTTGGCTCCATGCCCGCCCCCGTGAGTGGGAGGATAGGGCTGTTGCGATGGTCATAGAGCTCGTCGAGCAGACGGGGTGTCCCTCACACATCGTTCACCTTTCGAGCGCCACCGCGCTGCCGATGCTCCGGAAGGCCAAGCAGCGCGGCCTACCCATCACAGTGGAGACGTGTCCACACTACCTGTGTCTGGTCGCGGAGGATATTCCGACGGGCGCAACAGAGTTCAAGTGTGCACCGCCGATTCGGGGTTCAGAGAATCGCGAGGCACTCTGGGCGGGGCTGGCGGATGGCACCATCGATCAGGTGGTCACCGACCACAGCCCGTGTATTCCGAGTCTGAAGCTTCCCGAGGTTGGGGACTTTGAGAACGCCTGGGGAGGCATCGCATCCCTCCAGTTGGGCTTGGCCAGCGTGTGGTCAGAGGCCTGCAGACGGGGCTTCAATGTGCGCGATATGAGCCGCTGGATGAGCCGTGCTCCGGCCAGGCTGCTGGGAATGTCTGAGCACTCTGGAGTGATCGAAGTAGGCCGACGCGCAGACTTGGTCGCATGGCGGCCTGATGCAAGCTTTGAAGTCGAGGCTGCGGGGCTCCTTCAGCGGCATCCGCTGACGCCGTACTTGGGCAAGACATTGCACGGCGTGGTCGACCATACATGGGTCCGTGGACACGCTGCGCTGCAACACGGCGTACCTGCCGAGGCTCCTTGTGGCAGCATACTGCTCCGGGAGCCCCATGCCTAAATCACCTGACACTCCAGCGGCCTTCGCAGGCCAGATCGATCTGGCGAGCGCTGACCTCGGCGGCGCAGCACTGGCTTGCTCCGATGACTTCTTCGCAGGGATGGAGCACCTGGTTCTCCCTGCTGCTGCGGTCTTTGACCCGGATGCATACACCGAGCGTGGCAAGCTCATGGATGGCTGGGAGAGCAGGCGCAGGCGGGTACCTGGGCACGACTGGTGCATCATCAAGCTGGGTGTGCCGGGCTTGGTTCGCGGCGTCGATATCGATACGGCGTACTTCTTAGGGAACCACCCCCCCTATGCCAGTGTAGAAGCTGTCCACCTTCCTGCTGAGACCAGCGTAGAAGCGCTTCGTACGGCCGTGGAGTGGACGGAGATCGTTCCAGCGATGCCCCTCCAGCGGGGTGCAAACAACCTTCAAGCGGTGGCTGTTGTTGGAGAGTGGACCCACATCAGGCTTCGTATTTTTCCTGACGGTGGCGTCGCTCGGCTGCGGATCTGGGGCGAGCCCCGACCGGACCGTGAGGCGGGTGCCGAAGTCGATCTGGCCTGCATTCAGCAGGGAGGTCAGGCCTTGGCCTGCAGCGACATGTTCTTCTCTCCGATGAACAACCTCGTGCTACCCAAGCCGGCCAATGACATGGGGGGTGGCTGGGAGACGCGCAGGAGCCGACCGCCCGGCGATGACTGGATCATCATCAAGCTGGGGGCGCCCGGGATGCTCTCTCAGGTGGTGATTGACACCAAGCACTTCAAGGGCAATTTCCCGGACACAGTAGCCCTGGATGGACTGTACTGGCCCGATGCTCCGCTGCCGCCACTGACAGAATCTCCTGACTGGACTGAGATCGTACCGAGCTTCGAGACAGCAGCAGACCGCAGCCACTCTAAGCCTGTCGCGGATGCAGGTCCCTGGACACACGTCCGGCTGCGCATCTACCCCGATGGTGGTGTGAGCCGCTTAAGGGTCTTTGGAACGCCTGCTAAGTCCCCTCAGGTGGATGCTCGGCTCGGTGCGCTCAATGCCATGGATGCCGATGCTGCCGCTGAGAGCATGATGCGGTGCTGCGGTAGCAGCCGGTGGGCGAAGCGAATGGCGAAAGCCCGACCCTTTGTGAGCTGGACTCAAGCCCGTGGGCTGGCAGACTGGTTCTGGTGGCAACTCGATGATGCGGACTGGCGAGAGGCGTTCACTCATCATCCTCGTATCGGTGCCGATCCGGCCAAGCTGGCAGCAAAGTTCTCAGCCACCGCGGATTGGAGCGGCAGCGAGCAGGAAGGCATGGTTTTGGCGACCGACGAGACCATTCAGGCATTGGTGGCCGGAAATACGGCCTATGAAGAGTGTTTTGGGTACATCTTTATTGTCTGCGCGTCGGGTCTTGGGGCGGAGCAAATGCTGGACAAGCTTCGGGCCAGGCTGCCTCACACCCCTGAGAACGAGATTCGAATTGCAGCTGGAGAGCAGGCCAAGATTACTGCCCTACGGCTCGACAAATGGGAGCCAGAATGAGCAATCCTCTCACCACACATGTGCTCGACACCGCGACCGGCATGCCGGCTGCTGGCCTATCCATCAGTCTAGAACAGATGACGGGGGAGCGGTTCGAGCCTGTGAGCCGAGGCGTCACGAACTCGGATGGCCGACTGTCCGCACCGCTCATTGCGGAGGATGACTGGGGAGCGGGTGTGTACAGGATCCGCTTCGAGACCGGCGCCTACTTTGCTGCCCGCAAGGCGGCCTGCTTTTATCCTTTTGTTGAGGTGGTCTTCGAGGTGCGCGAGCCAGAGCAACATCATCATGTGCCCTTGCTGCTGAGTCCTTTCGGATACTCGACCTACCGAGGCAGCTGAGCATGTACAGCGATTTCTTGCCTCCGGCCCTTGTTGCGGCGCTGAGTCAGGCCGCTGTCCCTGTGGAGCAGGTGCCCGGTCTCTCAGTCACACCGAGCCTCCTTGAGGCATTTCCTGATGTCGAAGATCCAGCCATTCTGGAGGCAGTGGTCGAGGTCTATCGTGAGGTCGAAGCTGCCTTAGGGAAGCTGCTGAAGCAGCGGCGTATAGACCGTTCCTTTGTCGATGCACACTTGCTGCGCAAGGGAACGGGAGACATCATTGGCGCTGAAGACGCTGACGGTCGCGTGGTGGTTGGGCCTGCACCCGCACGGCTCAAGATGCGCAGGGTCTCCGTTCCTGAGTTTATGGCCGGTCCACAGGTCACATTGTTTGGACCCCCGGACTCAGCCAAGATGAGTATCAATGCGATGAATTCCTTGCATCGCAGGCTGCCTGGCGAGGACCCGCTGGTGGCGAAGTTGGTCTCAGAATCAGGTCATGTACCTCGCTGGGGTGCGGACTCCGAAGACTCCAAGACACCGATGGCGCATGATCTGCGCCTGGCTAGCAGAAACTTGAAGGGCTGCTATGAGCACACCCTCTCGTTTGACGATCCCGTCAATGGCAAGTCATATCGCCTGGCACCAGACGGTCTCGCGCTGCCTGTCAAGCGCGTCCCGGGCCTGGCGCTGCCTGATGGAGATCACCTGCTCGATGGTGAGCCCATGCCCCTTCACCTGGTCGAGCTGGTTCAGCACATCTGGCTAAACCGGGACACCCCTGAAGCCCGAGTGATCTATTTCCCCAAGCTCGAGAACGATGAAGAAGCGGTCTACTTGGCGGCGACCATCGATGCCGCTGAGCGTGCAGTAGCCCGTCGGTATCCGAGCTATCCACTGGGCTCAGTGCGGGTGATTTTGGTATTCGAAAACCCCAGAGCCATCTTCCGGATTCGTGAGATGGGTGAGGCGCTGTACCCATACTTTTTGGGCGGTTCTCTCGGCTGGCATGACTTCTTGGCGTCGACCGCCCGGCTCTTTCGACATGACTCCAGTTACCGGATTCCAGTCAAGGCCGACCCTGACATCGTCATCCGGAACATCAAGGAGTCGCACGACATTTTGGTGCGGGACCTCTCAGAGGCCGGAGCGCTGAAGATCGGGGGTATGTACGGGATTCTCTACCAGCCCGGCGACATCGAGAGCTTTGCTGCGTGTATGGTCGGCTACATTCGCGATGTCGTCACCCAGCTCAAGCGGGGACTCGATGGCTTTTGGGTGGCACATCCGGACTTTGTTCGTATTGGGATTGCGCTCGTCGAGGCATGGGGTCAGCAGCAAGCAGCACCGGAGTCGACCGTGCTTCACGACTTGGTGCGTGCGCTGGTTCCCCTAAAAGATGAGCACCCTGCACTGCTTGCCTTTATCGATGGGCCGGACATTGCGAAGCTCGATGAGTCGGATCCGCGATACCTGCGGGCTGTGCTGGCGAGTGAGATAGGCGTGAGTCCTGTTATCGCAAACGATGACCCGGATGAGGTCCGCTACAACGTCTTTCAGGCGCTGCAGTACTTGGCGGACTGGCTTCGTGGAAACGGCTGTGTTGCGCTACCGGCGAAGCTCAAGCTCGGTCAGAAGCCCGTGTTTGTCCGGGTCATGGATGACCTTGCGACCACAGAGCGAAGTCGCTGGGAGGTCTGGGCTGAGGTGCACCATGGGCGTGTATCGCTCGACGCTTTTGAGGAGATTCTCGCCGAAGAAGTCGCCTTCATTCGGGACGGTGACGCTACGGATACCAAGCGGACCGAGGTGGCCTGGGAGGGGGAGGCTGCGCGCTGGTACCCGCTCGCTGTAAAGCTACTTCGTCAACTGATGACCCAGGCAGACCCGCCTGAATTCGTGACGGAGCTGTTGATGCCCTTTACCTTTGACTGTGTGCGGGGAGCAGAGGACCCGTGGGCGGCTGCCAGGCATCTGTGTCCGGGGAAGTATCTGGAATAGCCGCGGCGCTACACCCTCGGTCAGGCAAGACAATCCGTGAGAGGCGTCAGCGGAGTTCGACTCCGCAAGGCGTGAGGCCGGAGGAATGCGTGAGTATTTCAGGGGCAAAGAACCTCACCAACCATTCGAGACGGAGTGAACACCGATGACAGGACTGGAATCGGGTGCAGTGGTGGCCACAGGGCTTGCCACGACGACGAGCATCATTCGCGGTGCGCGGGAACTCACCGAGGAATTGAAGAAGGTCTTTTCTGACGAACTGTTGCCCGTGGAGCTTCTGCGCGTCGTGTACTTGGACGTGGAGTACAACCTACGGCTGTTGGCCATCGTGCCAGGCAGTTCGCAGAAGAAAGCAGCACCAGGGACTGACCCGGTCTATTTCAGCTATGGCAAACACCTGCGCCTGGAAAGCCTGGTTGCCATGCTGCTTCAGTTCAGTCAGAAGCGGACGGAGATTCCCAAAGGGTTGTTTGACACCATCCAACAGAAGAAGGTCTCCAAGAGCCTGGATCGGCAAGAGATTGTCAGTCTGACCCGAGAGGTCGTCCTGTCCATCCAGGTCTTTCAGACCATTCCAGACATTCCCCCAGAAGCCCGAAGGCCGACGATGGTCAGGCGAAGGCTCTACAACGTCAGGACACGTCTCCGGATGCTAAGGAAGGTACTCCGTGATGAAAAAACGCTACAGGCGCTTTCCGAGCCGGCACCGCGCCTTCATCCGAAGGCACCGACGGCGACCTTGGGCGTGACGCAAACCGTGACGTGACCACCCGGAACCAACCGGAAGAAGAAGGAAGAAGCGAAGCAGCCAGAACCCCGTGCAGGGGCGGCAGACCAGCTTCCTATGCCCGTTCTCGGGTTGAGGGTTCAGCGGGTTCGACTCCCGCCGCCTCCACCATCTTCTCAGACTCAGGCCCACCGTTCGCGGTGGGTCTTTGTTGGTTGTGGCTGGGCGGGTACTGCAGAAGCGCTGGTGGTGCTGTGGGAGGTGGAGAGGTCTGCCTTCGGTCTTGAAGGCGGACCCTTTCGGGTGGTTTTGCTGAGCCTCGGCTTGCTGGAGCGGAGGCAAATCCTTGCAGGAGCGGCCGAGGGGTTGAGGTCAGGGCCGCTCAAGGCGCTCCGCTGATGTGGTCAGGAGAGCGAAAACGCCAGCGGACTTCTTTGCCCCTTGAAGCCATCGGACTGGAAGGATTGGAGGGGTAACCACCTGGCATTGAGCGGCGCTGAACCTCAGTCAGAGTCAGCGATAGCTTTGTTTTCAGGCTGGTATAAGGACAGTATTAGACCGGCTTGAAAAGCGCGAGCAGAGGCCTTGCAGAGCGGGGGGCCATTTTGCTGCCCGACAACCCCCACCAGTACAGCTTCGGACGAGGCCTGGAGCCGAAAAAACCGGCTTGTTTGCCCTACCCGCTCAGCGGGATGTTGTAGACTCTTGTCGGAAGAAAGAGGAGGAGAATATTCATGGATTGGATGCCACGATATCTCAAAGCGGAAAGCCTGGGCCTGACTACGGCCATTCTCCTCGTGTCCTGCACCACAGAATTGGAATCAACGTACAGGACTGGGGAGCACTGGTACAAGGGAGGAGTCACGCATAGCACACATGTTGGTACTGACGCCTCCAGCCTGTTGGGCGGTCATTCCGACGGAGTCGAGAAAAAGAGGGGCGAGCCTATAGCGGTGCATCTATCATTCTATTTGGCCAATAGCCTTGGCAAGATCAGCCCCTCAGTCACCGAACGAGACTGGGACCACGAAAAGAGGGACCGTGAGGCGCTCGGCGAGTTCAATGAGTTAACCCCTACATTCCGTGTTTTTGAGGGAAAGGCAGACCTTCTCGCCAGAGATGACAAGGTGGCCATTCTGGTACCCCACACGCCTGTCGTGGGAATCGAGGTCAAAGTAGACGGGTACCCCCACCTAACTACCTATGAAACAATCGGGCCATTTCCGTCGCTATTGACCCCCATTGATATCGAGTACAAGCCATCGAGAAATTGCAATGGCTTCGGGGTCCGGCCTTGCTTGATGTGGGAGGAGGACTCTGTGTTTTACACAACCCTACCTACAGACAAGGAGCCGGAAAGCCATTTTTACTCAATGAGGGCTGTCCCACTAACGCAAAGCGTAGATAAAGACCGTCTCACCCCCTTCCCAACAGGAGAATACCCGCACACGTTCGAGTGCAACTCCGCCCCAGAAGGGGTTGTCGAAGTGAGAGTGGAGAAGGATGGCGTCGCCTTCGAGGTTTTTGTTTTAGCAAGAGGGGCAGGCAGGACCACAGTGTCGTGTCAGTACAAGTTTGAAGACCCGTCAGGGGACCGTCACACTAAAAAATGGACCAACACCTTCGAGTTCGAGGTCAATTCTCCCGTAAAAGCCAGCAAGATCAAAGGCTTGCCGGGTGTTTGGAAGTATTGTTCTACGCTGCCCCATCCCATTTCAGGCGTCCAAACGCTGTGCGACGAGATCCGAATCAACTCGGACGGAACGGGCCACTGGCACGACTCCCTTACCAACGACACCTGCACAGGTAGGTGGTTCGTCAACGGCCAAGGCTGCCTCTATTTGACTGTTCAAAAGGGAAGAGCAGGCGGCCCTACGTGCTGGAACCCAGCAAACAGCGGCGACTTTGGAAATCTGAACCCAGGTGCCACCTACCGCGACGGGAAACTAATAGACTGGGACGCTCCGAGTGGGGTGTGTCGCCCCATCGAGATGAAGGGTGTCTCGTGGGTGCGTCGCTAAGAGGCGTTGGTGCATGGCGTTGGTGCATGGCTCGAGCGATGGCAAGAACGGCCTTGAGCGAGGCTGCTGGTCAGGCGCTGATCGCCAC
>CAJQPC010000112.1 GCA_905480105.1 uncultured bacterium
TCGCGCAGGCCGAACGAGTTATCGACGCCGACGGCTGCGCGCTTATGCCTGGCATGACCAATGCGCACACCCACCTGTTCCAGACGTTCTTCCGTGGCCTGGCCGACGACAAACCGTTGCTCGACTGGCTGCGCACCTGCATCTGGCCAGGTGCTGTTCACCTCGATGCCGACGCTGGTTATCTGGCCGGTTTGTGCGGCATGGTCGAGAACTTGCGCACCGGTGCCACGTCTGTGCTCGATCACCACTACGTACATGTCGACGACGCTATCGACGATGCCGTGCTGCAATCAGCCAACGACGCGGGCGTGCGTTACATGTTGGCCCGAGGTTGGGCTGACCGGAACTATCCGCCAGAAATGCAGGAGACCCCCGACCAGGTGCTGTCTCACGCAGCTGGCCTCCGAGATCGTTGGCATGGGCGCGACAACGACCGCATCCGGATCGAGGTCGCACCGTTGTTGCCATGGGGTTGCACCGATGACGCCATGAAAGAGACCGTCGCCAAAACCCGCGAGTGGGGCGCTGGTACCCACATCCATATCGCTGAGTCCGAGGAAGAAGTGCGGCTGAACGTCGAAGAGCGCGGCACCCGCCACGTCGAGTGGCTCGACGAACTTGGGCTCCTGGGACCCGACATGCAGTTTGCCCACAGCGTGTGGCTCGACGACAACGAGCTGGACCTGATCGCCGAATCCGGCGCCTCGGTCGTGAGCTGCCCGGTCAGCAATATGTTCCTGGCGTCGGGTGTGCCCCGTATTCTCGACATGCGTAGCCGCAACATCAACGTGGCGCTGGCCAGCGACGGCCCCGGAAGCAACAACCGTCAGGACATGTTCGAAGTCCTGAAGACCACCGTGCTGTTGCAGAAGGTGCATCACCTCGATGCCATGGCGCTGTTGCCTGGCGACAGCATCGAGATGGCCTGTCGTGGTGGCGCCAAGGCATTCGGCACCGAGGATCAGACCGGCATGATCGGCGCAGGCCGCAAGGCTGACCTGGTGATCGTTGACCTGAATTCCGTCTTCCTGGCACCCGTGCATAGCGTGGAAAGTGCATTGGTCTTCAACGCCTCACCAGCGAACGTGAGCCATGTCGTTGTCGACGGTCGGGTACTGATCGATGAAGGCAACGTGACCTTTGTCGACGAGAACGAACTCCTCGCCGAGTCCCGCATCGCCGCGGCGCGAGTGTTCAAGGCCGCGGGCGTCGAAAGCCGTCTCAACCGCTAGCGGGTAGTCCGCCGTTGCTCCGCAAACCCTGCCGTAGAGTCTCCACGTCGACGGTCCCTCAAAAGTTGCACGCGCCTCAGGGGTACCAACAGGTTCAACCGGCGGCGATGACAGCGATCTCCATGAGCCATTCGGGCCGAGCGAGTTCGGGCACGACGACCAGCGTCGACGCCGCGTGATGATTGTTCAGGGCTCGATCACGGGTCGCCATGATGGGACCAAGATCATGGCCGGGCGTGACATAAGTCGTGACGGAGACCACGTTGGTTGCGACCATGTTCGCTTCGTCGAGCATGGCGGCAATGTTCGACCAGATCACTTCGGCCTGTTCCACGATGCCTGCCGGCACCGAACCGTCGGGCGCAATCGGCACCACGCCAGACGTATGAAGCCATGTGGTTGCGCGCTCGGTCAACACCGCATGGGCGTAGTTCGCAGCAGGCGCACTGACTGCGGCCGGATTGATGGTGCGCGATATCTCGGTCATGACGGCAACCTCATGATTGTGGCCGGAAGTCGAAGCCGACGATATCGCGGAGTTGTTCGATGATGAACGACACCGAGTCTTCGAAGAGCTGGGCGCCGCGTTCGGCGGTGGCGCCGGTCGGGTCACCAATGTGTCCGTCGTCGCCAAAGTCGTTGGACAGCCAGCCGAACTGCACGCTGCCACCGAACTTCACGTGGTCGTGTTCGTTCATCCACTCGGGCACGTTGCGTACCGCCTTGGACATGTCGACATCGTTGGGCCGCAGATGCAACATGACCGACGTTTCATCAAGGCCGCCATGAATACCCATGCCCAGTTCGGCCGAGTTGGCAGCGTCGGGATCCGGCGGTGCGTACGCGGGCGGCACAAATGGGTGTACCAGGAAGGTCAGCAGGCCGTAGGCCAGACGTAGTTCACGGCAGACCACGTTGAGCAGTGTCGAGTTTCCGCCATGGCCGTTGAGAAAGACGATGCGTTTCGCTCCTGACTCGGCCACACATCGGCCGATGTCATCGAGTACTCGCATCATCGTGTCTTGCGACAGCCAGATTGTTCCCGACGACCATGCGTGTTCGTTCGACTTGGAGAACGGCATGGTGGGAAGCAACCAAACAGGCAGTTCAGAACCGACCCGATCCACGACTGCCTGCGCAACCTCGTCGGCGATGATCCAGTCGACCGACAGCGGAAGATGCGGGCCGTGTTGCTCGATCGCACCGATGGGCACGATCACCGTCGCGTCCTCGCTCAATGCAGCCCCCGCTGTTGGTCCGGTCAGTTGTTCGAGACGTCCACCCACGCCGCCGACTCTACTGCTGCGTCAGGAAGGGCGGCACCCGGCGAAGACGACCTCTGCGGCTAGCTTGCGAGGAAGCGGTGGAGCTGATCGGACCAAGTCTCGAACTCGGCCCGAGTTGACGCAACAGACACCTGCACATTCGCCAACGTGTTACGCAACCGCTCGGCAGTCGACACGGGGTGTCTAGGGTCACCGCTCCACGCAAGCACCAGGGTTGGTGTGGTGATGGTTGCGAGGTCTTCGACCGGTGGGAGGTCGGCGTAGGCAGCGCCGCGGAAGCAGGCGGCAAGCCGAGCAGGGTTGGCACCGCCCAGGCGTCCTGCGCGCCGGTCCTCAAATTCGGACGAACCGACGAAGGGGTCAGGAGGTGGCATCTCCACCGCCGCGGCGATGAGTGCCTTCGGACCACGGGATTCGACAACCCGGGCCATCCGTTCATACACGTCGACCTGGGGCGCTCGTTCCTCCCATCCAGTGGGCGGAATGACCAGCACCATCTTGTCGAGCCGATCCCGCAATGCCAGAGCCGAGTGCAACGCGGTGCCTGCGCCCATCGAGACGCCGCCAACGACTACTTGTTCGAACCCAAGAGCATCGATCAGCGCGATTTGATCGAGTGCGAGTTCAGCCCAGCTTCCCTTGGCCGGGTCGGCGAGCATGCTCGACATGCCGTGGCCCCGGGTGTCGTAGCGCACCACCTGGCGGTCGGTTTCTGCTGGCGACAGGTCCACCATCGGATACGCAGCGGAGATGCCCCGACTTGAGTTCAGACCATGACCCCATACGAGGGGCGTGCCTTTTGGCGAACCAGCGATGTCATAGTCCAGGTCGAAACCACGGATGTTCAGTTGGGGCATAGACCGATGGTACGACGCACGTGCCACGCGACGAAACTGGTCGCCCGCTCACCAACTCCGGTGCCGACCGCCCCGGTGTTTGGCCCACTAGGTTGCAGACAATGGTGCAAACGATCGAGCTTGACGACCTGGCTGAG
>CAJQPC010000113.1 GCA_905480105.1 uncultured bacterium
GTGCCGGTTGGCTCGATGATGATTTCCTCGGCCTGAGCCGGGTCCAGAGAGCCCTCGTCCAGCTCGACCAAGCGTGGCTTGATGGACTCGGCGTCCAGGTCCAGGATGGCCATGGTGCCTTCTGCAACCACCAGGACTTGGCTGGAGTCGGGTGTGAAGGCCACCTGACGGGGATGGAAGCCCACCGCCATGGAGATGTGCTCGCCGGTCAGTGTATGGACCAGAGAGATCTCGTTGAAGGACTGCAGATTGCCGGTGCTGGTTCCTTGGGGCAGGTCGGCGTCGTTGTAGATCAGGGCCCAGGTTCCGTCGCTGGAGAGCACCATATTGTTGTAGTTGGAGCGGACCTCGACGTTGTTGGCCTCCATGGTCTCTGCATCGATCAAGCTGACCTCGTCCGAGCCGGCGTTGAACACGACCGCGCGGCTGTAGTCCTGGGTGGTGACGGCCACGGTGGGATCAATGCCAACGTCCGTTGTCAACACGTCCAGCTCGGGGACGGAGATGCGGCTGACGGTGTTGCGGGCGCTGTTGACCACGAAGACGTAGGCTTGAGTCGCCGAGGGAGCCAGCTTGAGAAAGTCGGCTTCGGTCTCCGAGCCCAAGTCGGTGTCGTCGTTGGGGTCGTTCTCGGACGAAGCGCTGTCGGCGGAGCCTGCCCAGCCGCTGTCCCCGCGGTATCCGTCCTCCGCTGTTTGAAGGGCGTAGTCAGCGCAGCCGCTGAGAGCCAAGGGGGCGAGAATGAAGAGATGATTCATGCGCATGGAGCCTTCCTGTGTCGAGAACTATCGTAAGCAGCATTCGTGCCAAGACTGCGCGATCCCCAACCAGTGCGGGTCGTCGCCGGGTCTGAATCTACAGCGGAGTCTAAACCGCGACATGGCTGTCCCGGTTCAATCGGGTTCGTCGGAGTCATTCGAGTTGTAACCCCGGCCGGGGAGCCGTTTAGGGCAGGTGCTTCTCTGCCAGCATCAGGGCCAGCATCGTCTTGGCGTCTGTGATGTCGCCGTTGTGCACCATCTCCAAGGCCTGGCGAAAGGGCATGCGTACAGGCTTGAGGTACTCGTCGTCTTCCAGCGTCGCCTCTCCCTGCTCCAGACCTGTTGCGATAAACAGGTGGATGAGCTCGTCGCAAAACCCTGGCGTGGTGTGGATGTAGCCCAGGCGCTGTAGTTTCTCGCAGCTCAGACCCACCTCTTCCTTTAGCTCTCTGCGGGCGCACTTCTCGGGCAGCTCCGAGTCGTCCAGCTTGCCGGCTGGCACCTCGTAGTGCATGCCGCCCCCCGCGTGGCGGAACTGGTAGACCAGGGTGACTGTTCCGTCTGTGTGCAGTGGAAGCACTGCGCTAGCACCGGGGTGTCGGACCACCTCCAAGGTCACCTCAGTGCCGTTGGGCAGGGTCACCTGCTCCAGTCCGAGGTCGATGACTTGTCCTTGAAAGATGGGGATGCGCTGGCTCATGGGCGCTCGTCTAACACGCCCAGGGACGCAAAGAAGCTCTGCTCAACAGCAGTGAGTAGAGTGCCCCCCCCTTGGACTCGACTCAGAATCAGGGCGCCTTGGAGGCTGGGGAGCAGGCTCATGGCCAGGGTCTCCGGGGGCAGCGTGCTCAGAAACTCTCCGCTCTCCAGACCCGCTTGTACGCACTGGACCACCCACTGCTCGCTGCGCTCCAGGTAGCGATTGATCGGACTGTGTATGGGCGCGTTTAGGGTCTGAATGTCCGACGCCATGGAGCCGCACAGGCAGATTGCGCCTTGGTTCTCTGTGTCTCGGTAGCTGCCAACAAAGGCGCGTAGGCGAGCGGTCTCACTGGGCAACTCGGCCCAGGTACGCAGGCACTCTTCCAGCTGGTCCAGGTAGCGCTTCATTACCTGTAGTCCCAGCTCTCCCTTGGAGGGGAAATGGTAATGCACGCTGGCCGTCTTGATGCCCACTCGGGCAGCCAAGTCCTTGAAGGAGAAGGCGTTGTAGCCCCGCTCTTGGATCATGCCCTGTGCAAGGTCGAGAAGATCTGTGCGGCGGTCTACGGTGGGCATGGGTTTCTATCTACTTATAGGTAGGTAGGGTGTCAAGGGTGGCACCTAAGCCGCCTGGAGGGGTGCAGCCCGGTCAAGAACCCCTGGCTTCCCAAAAAAAGCGGCCCCCCATAAAAAAAGCCCCGAACCGAAGTTCGAGGCGTTTTATGGTGCGGAAGGGGGGAGTCGAACCCCCACGGGTTTTATCCCACTAGCTCCTGAGGCTAGCGTGTCTGCCATTCCACCACTTCCGCAAATGTGGCTCGATGAGCCCCCGGCATTTAGTCTTCCCCCACACAGGTGTCAATGGGCTTTTTGGACTCGCGATCGCAATCGCTACCGCGCTCATGGCGTGTTGGGCTGCCCGTTGCGATGGGGCTGCTCTTCTGCCTGCTCTACGGCCTGAACCTGGCCAGTGGTCCGGCGCCGGACGGCGCGGCCTTCTTAGAGATGGCCAAGAGCGGCCACTGGATGCATGCTCAGCATCTCATCACCGGTCTGCCGCTGTACGGTCTGCTGCTGGCCTTTCCCCATCAGGACCCAGTGGTGGTCAGCGGACTGCTCTCGGCGGCATCCGGTGGGCTGGCGGTTGGGTCTCTCTGTCGCTTGGGACTTGGGATGGGGCTTGGCCGGGGTGGCGCCACCCTTGGGGCCGCCTTGGTGGGACTGAGCCAGGGTTGGTGGACCCATGGGACGGCCTACGAGGTACACATTTTGGCGGTAGGCTTGACCCTCTTGGCGGCGGCCTTGGCGGTGACGGGCAGGCGCCACTTGCGGCTCGGTCTGCTGCTGGCGATGGCCATTCTCTGTCACAAGACCATGGTGTTGGCGGTGCCGGCGCTCGTGCTGACCTCGCTGGTGGGATCGAAGCGCCCAGGACTGGCAGCGCTCCGGACCCTGGCCGTGCTGACGCTTATTCTTGGGGCTGCCTATGGTCTGGCCGCAACCAGCCAACTCGACACCGGGAGAACCCTGGAGCAGATCGGTCGGGAACTGGCTCTCGGCGAGCTGAGAGACGGAGCAGATCGCCCTCTCAACGACCAGATCCCCATGCGCGCCCGGCATGCTCTGGCCTACACCGTGGCTTGGCTTCCGGACAATGGGCAAGCCCGCCAGGTCTTGACGTGGGTGGTTCCGGGTCTGCTTGTGCTGTTCTCCCTGCTTGGAAGCGCCCTGCATTGGCGCCTACGTCCCCAGCACCGGCACGCCCTGCTTCTCTGGCTCTGGCCCCTGCTGGCCCTGCCCGCGATCTGGTTCTTTGAGGCGGGGAACTTTGAGTACTACCTGGGCCCCGTGGCCCTCTTGATCCTGC
This sequence comes from uncultured bacterium, assembly GCA_905480105.1. Taxonomy (GTDB): domain Bacteria; phylum Myxococcota_A; class UBA796; order UBA796; family CAJQPC01; genus CAJQPC01. Next base: position 3,331 of record CAJQPC010000113.1, read on the forward strand.
TGGGCTGTTCGGCCCTGCCCGAGCGCTTCTCCTGGGTACTGCTGCTTCCAATCGCAGCCCTGGGAGTTCAGCGCTTCCCGGCGGAGGCGCCCCTTGAGCAACGCCATGAAGTGCAGCCTCGCCGGGAGGGGCCAGCCCGCAACCCCAGCACCCGGTGAGCTTTCGGGGAACCGGGACCGGCCTGGGCGTGTCCAGGTAGAGAGCAACAGGGAGTGGCGTGGCCGAATCCAAGAACTTCGCAGCCTGTCTGGCGATCTCCAGCACCCTGGGAGTCGGCTTGGCGATCGCCGCTTGGACGGCCGAATCGGATGTTCGTATGGGGCTGGTGGAAATCCCTGACCGCATCACGCGCGTGGCCTTTGGCGTGGACGCTCAGCAGCTGGACTCAGACCCTCTCCGTCAGGACACCGCTCTGTCTGGACCGCCGGTCAGGGTGCGGGTCAATGCCGAAGACTTGTCCTTTCTGGGCCTGGGGGATCTGGCGGTCACGACCTACGTGGTCGAGCGCTACGTGCCGCAGCTCTCGGTCTGCTACGGCGCTGATGAGCTTGGCCAAGTCGACCAGCTCCAGATCGACCTGTCCGGTGGCCGTGCCCAAGCCCGTCACCCAGATCCTGGGCGCGAGGCCTGCTTGGCCAGCTTGATCAAACCCTGGCCGTGGCCCGATGATCTAAGCGGCAGCCTGAGCCTGAGTCTGCGCATCGGCGCATCCATCTGAGAGCGGTGTGCTCAAAGCTGGTTAGGTTTAGGGCTCCGCTGCGGGTGGTGCCCATGGTGGGTGCCTGAGAAGACACCGCAGAACCTGATCCGGCTCAACCCGGCGTAGGAAAGGCGGCCCCCGATGAATGAGAATACCTTCGACAACGGCGCAACGGGCGCTGTCAAAATTAGCGACCAAGGCGTCCCAAAGCGTCAGGTAACCCTGACCAATGGCGACGTGCACACCTTCTACGACACCAGTGGGCCCCAGGGCTGTCCGGTGCACGAGGGGCTGCCCAAGCTGCGCCTTCCGTGGACGCAGAAGCGCGCCTCGGACCCAAACAAGTCGCAGATGCACTACGCACGCAAGGGTGTGGTCACCGAAGAGATGCAGTTCGTCGCCATTCGCGAGCAGATGGAGCCCGACTATGTGCGCTCCGAGATCGCTCGGGGCCGCGCCATCATTCCGGCCAACGTCAACCACCCCGAGCTGGAGCCGATGATCATCGGCCGAAATTTCCTGGTCAAGGTCAACGCCAACATCGGCAACTCCGTGGTGTCCTCCTCCATCGAAGAAGAGGTCGAGAAGCTCCAGTGGAGCCTGCGCTGGGGCGCCGACACCGTGATGGACCTGAGCACCGGTCACGACATCCACGAGACCCGTGAGTGGATCGTGCGCAACAGCCCCGTTCCAATTGGGACCGTGCCCATTTACCAGTGCCTGGAGAAGGTCGGCGGGGACGTTGAGAAGCTCAACATCGACCTGTTCATCGAGACCCTGGTGGAACAGGCCGAGCAAGGCGTGGACTACTTCACCATCCACGCCGGCGTGCTGCTCAAGTACGTGCCCATGACCGCCAAGCGCGTGACCGGCATCGTGTCGCGCGGCGGTTCGATGATGGCCGGCTGGTGTTTGATGCACCACAAGGAAAACTTCCTCTACACGCACTTCGAGCAGATCTGCCAAGTCATGAAGAAGTATGACGTGAGCTTCTCTCTGGGAGACGGCCTGCGTCCCGGCTGCATTGCCGACGCCAACGACGCCGCCCAGTTCGGCGAGCTGCACACCCTGGGGGAGCTCACCAAGATCGCTTGGGAGCATGACGTTCAGGTGATGATCGAGGGCCCCGGCCATGTGCCGATGCACAAGATCCAAGAGAACATGACCGAGCAGCTCAAGCACTGCTACGAGGCCCCTTTCTACACCTTGGGCCCACTGACCACGGACATCGCGCCTGGCTACGACCACATCACCAGCGCCATTGGCGCGGCGGTCATCGGAACCCAGGGCTGCGCGATGCTCTGCTACGTCACCCCCAAAGAGCACCTGGGGCTGCCCAACAAGGAAGACGTCAAGCAGGGGCTGATGGCCTACAAGATCGCCGCCCACGCCGCCGATTTGGGCAAGCAGCACCCCGGCGCCCAGGAGCGCGACGACGCCTTGTCCCGCGCCCGCTTTGAGTTCCGCTGGGACGACCAGTTCAACCTGAGTTTGGACCCTGAGACCGCCCGGGCCTACCATGACTCCACCCTGCCAGCGCCCGCCGCGAAGAAGGCCCACTTCTGCAGCATGTGCGGTCCCCGCTTCTGCAGCATGAAGATCACCCAGGACATCCGAGACTACGCGGCCAAAAACGGGCTGACCGACGAGCAGGCTTTGGAGCAAGGGATGGCCGAGCAGGCCGAGGCCGCGCGCGCTGTGAAGGGCCAGGTATACGTAGATGCTGAGCCTGATTCCTCGCCCGAGGCCAAATGAGCATCTTTCTCTTGATACTGAGCTTTAGTGCCGCGTTCACTGCGGGTTCCGCGAACACTGCGGCCTCGCTGGGTGAACTGCGCATCAGCGGGGAAGAAGACCAAGCGATGCATCTGCACGGGGGAGCCGCTGCCCAGCTGGGACAGGCCTCCTTTTCCCTGAAGAACTCTGGCAAGCCTACCGCCTTGTCGGTGACCCAGGTGGAGTTCCTGACCGGCAGCGACTGTGATGTGCCGCCGGAGGCTGTTCAGTCCGAGCCCAGCGTTGTGGGTTTGAGCCTGGAAGAGCGACAGGGCCCGTCCAAACTGCTGGAAATTCCCAATGGAAAACATGACTTGAAGGTCTATTTTGCCCATGTTCCAGCAACCTATAGCCACTGTGACCGCTTTGCGTTTCGAGTCAGCTTTGAGAGCGACGGACAGCAGGCGGTGGTGGTGAGTGAGACCCATGTCGAGCAGGTGACGGACGGATAGTTTCCAGCGTCGGGAGCAGGGCGCCGCGGGCCAGCACCGTCGACCCCAAAGATGCCACAGCTCCCCAACGCCGACGCTGCAGCTCCCCAACGCCGACGCCGCAGCCGTTGCGGGGTCAGTCCCTCAGCAGGACGTGGCGCCAGCGCCACGCTCGTGAGCCCGGCCGCGATGCTGGCGATGCCCAAGGTGGGCGCCCACCGGACGCCTTCGCTGGCCAGCTGCATCGCTGGCAGCAGGGTCATCGCGCCCTGCCCAAGGTAGAGACCATCTGGGTGTGTGTGTGCAGGCGGCTGGCAGACACAGAGAGCTGGGGCGGTGTGCTCCATGCGGAGGCCGGGGATGGGGGTTCGGGCAGGACGGGTGTGGGGGCTTTGCTGGCGGAAGCGGTGCTGACCAGCACGGAGAGGAGCATGGCTAGGGCCTTGGATGATGCTCTGGTCGAAGCAAGGGCTATGCCAACTGGAGATAGGGGCTGTGGGCGCTGTACGGGAGGGGGCGACGCCGCCGTGCGTCAGTTCACGACGCAGTGCGTCAAAAGGCAAAGCCCCTGGACGCCGTTCTCAGCATCCTAAATTTCGTCTATGCTGGCCGGCATGTGGACACTCTTCTTGGCCTGTACGGGCCCCGGTGACAGCAGCGCGCGCAACGACACAGGCGTGGGGGACACCGGCACAGAGCCCGATGCGTCTTGGCACTGTCCCCAGGATACCCCCAGCGTCACGCCGGGCAGTGAGACCGACTGGCTCGTGACCACTGCCCACTACAGCTTGGAGGTCGACGGCCCGGAATCGTTGGCCATGGAGCTGGGGCTGCTCTCCGAGGGGGCGTGGCTGGCGTACGGGGACTGGTTTGGGACAGAGCCGGCTCAGATCCCCTTGCGAGCGGGTTTCTATGCTGATCTGACTGGGTTCCAGGCGGCCATGGTGCGGGACGGGGCGTCGCCAGCGAGCAGCGCTGGGTACTACGACTGGGGAAGCGCGACGGCCTACACCCAGGATCAGCCGACCCACTACTACGACCACGTGCTCTTCCTGCATGAGCTCGCCCACCAGTGGCACCACCTGGCGGCTCAACCCGACGGGAACCAAGCAACCTGGTACAGCGAGGGTTTGGCCGAAGTCTTGAGCCGCCACGACTGGGACGGGGAGTGCTTGCGGGTGGCGCGCCTCCCGGTGATCAGCCAGGAGGACTTCTCGGCCGAGGCCCTGCGCATCGTGGACGCCAATGGCAACGACGTGGACACTTGGCTCTCCCAGGACATCTGGCCCGGTGAGCGGCCGATATGGTTCGCTGTCACCCGTTGGCTGATGGCGCTGGATCCCGAAGCCTTCGAGGACTTCCGCCTGGCCTATGACGCGGACTCCAGCGTGACGGTCTCCAGCTACTTTGGCACCCTGGACGGGGACGCCTTCGAGGCCTGGCTCCGTGGAGAGCAGGAGCCCCTGACCCCTGTGTGGATCGAGTGGACCCACCGCAACTCCGACTCCGTGCGTGGCTTTGCGGAGTACAGCTCGGTGGCCCGCGTAAAGGTCCCCGGGGACAACTTTTCGACCACGCTCCGGGTGCCCAACGAGCGCTTTATGGCCGGCCTGTTGCTTGGGTGGGACAGCGCCCAGGAGCACACCGTGCTCTATGTAGACGAGAGCGGCGGTCTGACCCTTGGCGAGACTCTAGGGGGCTCACTGACCTTCTGGGATGCAGGAGCCATCTCGGCGCCGAGCGATTCCTTGCCGATGTCTCTCAGCTGGGACCAAGGGCAGCCCGTTGTCGAGCTGGGTGGGGACCAGGTCAGGCCGGTGTTGCAGCACGCGCCGGGTGCGGGGTTGGCGATCTATGGGGCCGATGTGGTCTTTGATGAAATGGCTTGGTGACCCCAGACAGGGGGCCCTAAACCCATGGCATGGCCCAGCCATCACTGCTGCGCCATGTCCCACTTCACCCGCTCCCAGCTCCCTATAAACTCGGCCTCGCTCGCGCGTACCGCCACCCCATCCTGCTCCCGCGCGTCCAGAAACAACACAAAGTCCAGCTGCCGCTCCCCGGCTGGGTCTTCGCTGTTCCAGTCCGCCACAGACTGCTCGACCATGGCGTTTGCCGGCAGAGTTCTGCGCCCAGCGACCTCGACCATCTCCCAGTGAATACCCTGCTTGTCCGGACCGGGACGCAGGGCCCGCCAGACCAGTTCGGTGCAGACCAAGGTGTGGTCGGTGGCAAAGTCAAAGTCGTAGTCGTAGGGCTTTTGGTAGTGCTTGAAGGACTCCAGCACGGCCTGGGCCAGGGCGACCTTGTCTAAGCGGGGACGCATCGCAGCCAGGTAGTCACCGGCCGCGTGCTCCATGGTTGAGAATCCAATGCCCTCGCTTGTGGCTTCGATCACTCGAAAGGGGTGCTCACCTTCATGTCCAGGACCCGCGGCATAGGCCCGCCACGCCAAGGGATGCTCCCTCTCCAAGAGCTGCTGGAAGCTGAGCGCCTGCCCGGTGCTCTCTAAAATCCAAGATTCCACTGCCGAGTCGTCAAAGAAGGCAATGAGCTTGTCGGGCGCACCCAAATACAGGAGTGCGTGGGGCCAGAAACCGGGCAGACCCACGTTGCTCAGGTACCAGTTCTTACGGCTGACCAGCAGATCGCCAGGGTGCAACTCGGGGTCGATCTCGGCGACCTGTTCGGGGGTGATGAGGTACCAACCAATGCGGCGGCGTCGGGTGTCTCCGAACCACTCGGCGACCCCGGACTGGGCGGGGTACCAGGTGTGCTTCAGACCGATCTGAACGGCACGCATGTCGCCTCGGATGCTGGTCTCACCGCGGGTGATGGGGTCCACGGAGTTGATCACGCGGCGGTGGGCTTCGACCCGCTCCCACATCCAGTCCAGCCCCAGTGCGGCGGTGTCTCTCCGGGCATGCAAGGGGCCGGCCAGAAAGTCCCGGTAGCGGCGCAGGGCCAGGATTCGACTGGTCTCCTCGGTGCCATGCAGCTGGGTTCTGTAGTCGGAGAAGGAGTCGGCGCCCAAGCCCAGCTCGGGGTGCTCGGAGTTCAGGAAGCGCTGCGCGTCTCTGTTCTGTGTGACCAGGCGCGCCATGCGGGTGCTCTTTTCGTACAGGGCGAGCTCGGAGAGGTACATCAGCAGGAAGGAGCGCAGGTGGAAGCTGCGCTGGGCTCGGCTGGGATCAAAGCGGTACCAGTCTTCGTAGAACACCCGGATCTGGTCCAGGCCGAAGCTGTAGTCGTAGATGGCGCGCCAGAGGTCCAGCAGGAGCAGCTCCTCTTTGGCGGAGAGCACGCGGTCGCCTTCTTGAAACATGGGGTGCGCTTCCAGGTCCAGCACGGCCAGCTCCATGCCACGCTCGAACTCGACGTAGTTGTCCAGGTCGTTTCGCCAGGCCTCCTCAAAGTCGTTGACCGCAAGCTCGGTCAAGGGGCTGGATTCCTGGCTCTCATGCACCCAGAGGCGCATGCCCAGGGCGAGCATGCCAAGCATCATGGCCAACACAAAGCGCCTGGAGAGTCGCCTGCCGTTGTCGCCCATCTTGAAGAGGCGCCCGCGGAGCCAGCGGCCCAGAATGACCAGAGCAAAGCTGAGCAGGCAGAGGATCAGCACCCCACCAATGTAGTTGGGCAGCCAGGGCACCCCCTGATCGGAGGCGTAGTAGCCGAACACGGAGCCCAGGGCGGCTGGAAAGAGCAGCAGCCCGGCCCAGTAGGAGAAGTTGCCCAGGCGTCCCAGAGCGGCATTGGTCTTCGACATTGAAACAGAGTACGACGCGCGCGCGCTGGACGGGCTAAGCGAACGGTCTGATGGAGGTTAGAATGCTCTGGTTCATGCTTGCTTGTGGTGGCTCAAACATCTGGGAGGTCGGAAGTGTGGTCAGCACCCTGACCGCAGTCGAGGACCCCGCTCCCCAAGGCACCTTCACCCTGGACGGTTCTACTCAAGACGCGCTGGACAAAGGCAGCGCTTGGGAAGACTCGGGCACCTTGTGCGATGGGGCACCCACCCAGAGCGCCGGCTGGGTCTTTGACAACCGGACCGACCCCTGGCCCGCCTACGTGGTGCGCGCCTGTGGGCCCATCTCCCTGGACGGTGACTACGTCAGCGACGGCGAGCTGGATGTCTACCTGCGCCTGACCGCCCCGCCCGAAGAAGGCGAGACCCGCACTTTCACGGAAGCGGGCGCGGAGCTGGCATGGGAGATTCAAGTCCCAGAGGAGGACGGAGAGGGTGCTCAGTTGGGCGGAAAGATCGACCTGCCCACGGCAGGCCTCGCGGAGCTGCTGGCGGAGAGCGTCGTGACGGTGAACCAGGACGGCACGGGCTCTCTGGAGCTCCCACAGGTCCCATGGGAGTGGCGCGAGAATTGCGCTTCTGCTGTCCAGGACTGCAAGGGCGTAGTGGAGCTGAGCTTGAGCTGGGAGATGCAGTAGTCCGCTACTCGCAGGCTGCGCTGTTCCACTTTTTGGCTTCTTCGCAGCGGCCGTCCTTGGCCAGGGCGGCCGCCAAATCCTGGGTCGCGAGAGCGTTCTCGAAGTAGCCTATCGCGACTTGCGCATCGTCGAGTTGGTTGACCCGAAGCGCCGTGGAAAAGGCCAGGGGAGCCGTGGCTTCCTTGTTTTTGCCGTGATGAAAGGCGACTTGGGCGTAGCGGTAGGCGCTTGCCCACATCTGCTGTCCCTGAGCGTCTAAAGCTCCGTTCCAGTATAGCCCCCACTTGGGATTGTCATAGACAATCAAGGCGTCCAGGGCATCGCACTCCGTCAGCACATCGCGTTCGCTGGAGGCGGCCATGGCCAAGACCTCCAAGGCACTTTTTTGTTGTGTGCTCGGAGCCATTTCGGCGGCCATTTTCGCGTGCACCAGAGCCTCTTTGGATTCCCCGGCGTTCAAGAGCTCGATGGCCATATTGTGGTGGCCCACCCAGGCCGTTGCCAAGTCACGAACATCTACTGCTTCAGCAAGCATGAGCACAAAGAGCACGGGCTGCCTCCTGCATTGGAGATCGGAACAACGGGTGGGGAGGAAGAGTACGCTTATCGCATTCCGATTCAAAGGCCTGTCCCCACCAGCTTGCGATGGCGGCCTGGGTAGCGGGTTAAGGGCGGGCGGCCTTTTCGATGTTTTTAAGTTGTGCGGCGCGCCAGTCGTTGCATTTGGGGCCGTTGGATCCCACGTCTGCGATCAGCGGCGTGTGTTGGGTGCAGCGCAAGCTGTGGGACAAGGAAAGGGGCTGCCGATGGGTCAGGCCGCTTTGGTCGGCAGCCAGTCCAGTTTTCAAATGCAGGGCTTCTTTGCCCCAGAAGATCCAGTCCCGGGAGATTCACGCCGGCGCCTGGCGGGCTTTTGATGGGTTGATTCTGAGACTTGAAGACCACCCCCCGTCGCCTTTTGGATATTCTGGTGCATCCCCCAGGTGGGCGCGTATTAAATGGGGGTAACCGGAAGCCGAATGCCTCTCCAAACCCTGCGCAGTGTCGGGCGAACCCTCATCGGGCACTGCCCCGCGTGCGGGGAGGGAACGCTCTTTGATGGCGTGTACCGTCTCAAGGAACTCTGCCCCGCTTGTGGGGTCCGCCACGAGCGGATGGAAGGAACTTGGTTGGTGGCATTGGGCGCCAGCGGTTTTGTGGCCATGGGCAGTGCGGTGGCGGTCATGCTGTACCGCTACCGAGAGCTGGGACCGGAAGGGATTTCATGGACTGAGCCCGCTCTGGTTGCGTTTTTGGTGGTCTCGATCGGCCACCGGGTGTTCAAGAGCGTGTTGTTTGGGATGCTGCATCGGCTAGGCATGGTGACGACCGACCCCGTGCGCAAGGGCAACGTGATCTTCTTGGACAAAATGCGTGGCGCGCGCGCGCGCAGGAGTGGGGAATCGCCACGAGCAGAGCCATGGCAACGGTAGTCGACTGGTTGAGCCTGCAGTTTCTTCGGCGCCTCGGTATGCAAAGCCGAATGCTGCGGACGGACCATGGCCGCGTGCACGCTTTGGTCGGTCAGGGTCAGGGGCAACTCGGGACCTTGGTCTTGATCCATGGCTTGGGTGCAAGCGCCAGCAGCTACCGCAACACCATCGAGCATTTACTGCCCCATGTGAGTCAGCTCATTTTGCCGGATATGCTCGGTCACGGTCTCTCCGACGCCCCCAGCTTGGGCATGAACGGCCATCGGGTTGTGCGCTCTATGCTTCAGGCCATCGACCAACTCAGTGCTGGGCCGGTCGTGGTCTTTGGCAACTCTTTGGGCGGCTACGTCACGCTGCGGGTGGCTCAGTCCCGGCCCGAGCTTCTACGCGGCATCTTTGTGAGCTCTCCCGCTGGGGCCCCCATGGACCCAGAGCAGGCCCGGGCCTTCGCCGAGCGCTTTCGCTTAGATGATCTGCGCGATGGCCTGCGCTTGGTCGAGATGGGCTTTGCCTCGCCCCCTCGCGCCCGGCTGATCTATGCCCTGGGTGCCCGGAAACAGTTCCAATCGGAGTCTGTCATTCAGCTGGTCAGCTCCCTGACCGCCCGGGACATGTTTGGCTCCGATGATTTCAATAAGCTGGCCATGCCGATCACCTTCGCTTGGGGGCTCAAGGAGCGGGTGTTGTTGGAACAGCACCGCTTGTTCTTCGATACCTATTTGCCCGCTCATGCAACGCGAATCCAGCCGGCAACGTGGGGGCATACCCCCGCCAGCGAGGTCCCCGAAGAACTGGCCAAGCACCTGGTCGCGTTCATGCGCAGTCTGCCGCGGGTCTAAGGATTCAGCGATCCGCCGGCGTTCGTGTCTTGCGCTCGTGCCGCTCGACTTTCTGGACGGGTCGGGGCTGGGGCAGGTAGGGAGCCAGAAAGCTGCGTAGGTGCCAGGCGGCCAGGAAGTGGCCAATGGCGTTGGGGTGGATGCGATCCACCTCCTTGTTCTGCTCGATGACCCTGGGAAAGTAGGCCTCGGTGGACGAGAGCAAGAGCTGCCGCTGGGCTGAGCTCAGGCCGGGCAGGGTGCCTTGTTTGGCTTTTTCCATGGCCGTCTCGCTGTTGGCGATGATCAGGTCCTCCGTGCCTAATGCTTGGAAGGCGGGGCCCAAGTCCAGGGCGGGGACCTGCAGCTCCGTCAACAGGGCCAGAAAGGACTGGGTCGCTTGCAGGTCCTCGTCGCGCCATTGATCCGGGTCGGCCAAGTAGGGGTAAATCACGCTCACCCAGGGTACCCCGGCCGCCTGAAGCTCTGCGTGTAGCGTCTCTATGGCATGGCGAATGGCCGGCTCGCGTACCTGGAATGTTGGGTTGACCTGCCGCTGCTCTTGGAGCGCCAAACCCCAGCGGATCAAGGCGGAGCGTTGGTACAAGCCAATGGGCACGCCATCAAGCTGGCCGTTCTGGTTGGCTGCGCTCATCAGCTTGCCGTCCTGTTCGAAGAAGACCGGCGTGTAGTTGTAGTCGTTCACGCAGAACTGTTGGATCACCAAGTCCGGCTCATAGTGCTTGGCTTGGGTCTGCCAGACGGCCAGCTCGTTTGTGGGGTTGTAGCCAAAAACACCAAAGTTCAGCACCTCCACGGTGCGGTTCAGCTCTGCTCGCAGTAGCTCCTCCAGCCAGCGTGCCGTGCGACCGTCTCCGCTGATCGAGTCCCCCAGCAGAACCACGCGATAGGTGTCTGAGTCTTTCGCCATTGGGCGCTCTGTTCCCAAAAACCCGGCGTCGTTCGCTCCACACTGACCGGGCCGCCAGCCGTAGCCTGGGCCGGCCTTGGCTTGGATGCAGTTCGCGTCCCAGGACTCGGCTGCTTGGATGCCGGCCACGCTAGCGGGTGCAATGCGGCGGGCCAGGACTTCGCTCGCCAGGAGTGCCCCAACCGTGCTGATTGTGAGGAGTAGGCTGCGGGCCAACCAAGTCTTGCTAAAGGGCATGGGGGAGTCTACCTGCAAGATTTCCGGGAACAGGAATCGCTGGCCCTTGTCATGGTTTTCACCACCACTGGAGCAACCCATGCCGACCCGAGTCCCCCAAACCGCCCTGTCCCTTCTCGCCCTGTCTTTTGCTTTTGCAGCCCCTGCTCTGGCACAGGAGGAGACCCCCGAGCCCAAGGTGACCTACGCGGCCGAGACCCAGATCACCTTCAGGGGTGCCAAGGTCGAAGGGGTCGTGAATGGGCCCAATGGTGCCTTTTTGGCCGAGCCCCGCCGTCTCGGATTTGCCCCCATGATCACGCTGCGCAGCGACTTTAACGCTGAGATCGATCAGAGCGTCAACCAGGTCAAGTAGTACCCTGCGGGCCATGTTTCTTCCCTTGATCTCTCTGGCCTGGGCCGGGCTTGGTCCCGCCGACGTGCTGGTCCTCTCCAATGGCCAAGTTTCCGAGTCTGTGGCAGTGGGCCAGGCCTACCAGGACGCCCGCCAGCTGCCCGCCGGACACCACTGCGAGATCCCGGACGTGGACGAGTCGGCGCTCGAGCTGACTTTGGAGCAAGCCCAGGCCCTCCGCGTGCACCTGGATGACTGCCTGGCGGCCCTTCCTGACCCCGACGAGATCGACGCCCTGGTACTCGTTCGAGGGTTGCCCGTACGGGTGGCCATCCCTGGTGGCTCGGTGAGCCTTCAGGCCTTCCTGCAGGTGCACGACCTGGAGTCAAGCTCCGGCCGGGTCCAAGGCCAGCCCGGCAGCTCATTTGGCGTGCTTAGCCCGGTGTATCCCTCGGGACGCTGGGATGGCCAGCAGGCCTTTGAACACGAGCAGATGGCCTACTACGTCGCGGCGCTGGTGTGGACGGAGCAGACAGGGTGGCCCGGTAGCTTTGAGCGTCAGAGCGCCGGCAGCTACCCAGGTTTCGACTTTGACGGGCAGCTCTTTGTGGTCTCCCGCTTGGACGGCTTTGACTACGCCGATGCCCTGGCTCTGGTCGAGCGCTCAGTGGCCTCGGATGAGGGAATCCCGTCTGGGGAGGTGCTCTGTTTGGCGGGCTCCGGACCCCGGGCACCCCGTGATCCGGAGTGCGAGCTGCTCTCTCGCAACCTACCCGACATCGTCTCTTGGCAGAGTCCGCATGACGGGGCGATTCAGGCTGACAACCTGGCCGGGTTGATGACTGGGGCCGCCGATTTTACGGGTGCGGATCTAAGCTTCGAACCCGGGGCTTTCGTGGGCAACCTGACCAGCTACGGGGCCCATCCCAACAACTTCTGTGAGGGACAGGACTGTCCGGCCGAGCAGCAGACCTCCATCGCTCGCTTTGTGCGGGGAGGCGCCAGCGCAGCGCACGGCACGGTGGATGAACCCTACAACCACTGCTTTCCCAACGCGGGGCTGCTGCTGATGATGGCGGCCGGCTACAGCTTCGGCGAGGCGGCGCTCTACAACCAGAAGTTGCTGTATTGGAAGAACCTGTATCTGGGAGACCCACTCATGGCGCCATGGGGTGAGCGTCCAGTGGTGCAGGAGCCGGAGAGTTGGGTCGCAGGACAGGCCGTGGAACTGGTGGGCTTGCACGGGGAAGGAGTCGCTGAGTGGCGCGTATTTGTGGACGGCCAGAGGGTGCAGACACTGCCTGGAGAGGAGCCCTTTTTCACGCCCTCCGGTGAGCTCGGTGACACCCAAGCACTGCTGATTGTGGCCGTCGCCAACAACGCCCCGCTGAAGGATTACCCGGTGAGCCCCGAGGTGCAGGGCTGGTGGTCGGGCAGCGTGACACTCTCGGCCCCTGGGCCTGCGGACACGGCGGATAGGGCGGACAGCGGCACGCCAGGACCACCCGAGGGATGTGGTGGTTGCGGTGGTGGACTTGGGGGGGGAGCGTGGTTCCTGGGCTTGTTGGCCGTGCGCGTCGTTGGAAGGCGATAAGCCTGTGCTCATGACACCACGCATCTGGGCCATCTCCGATCTGCACATTGGCTACAAGGTCAACCGGGAAGTCTTGGAGCAGATCCCGCCCCATCCCCACGACTGGGTTCTGCTCGTCGGGGACATCGGGGAGACCCTGGAGCAGCTGCGCTTCTGTTTGGATCTCTTCGCGGAGCGCTTCGCGCAGGTCGTCTGGGTGCCCGGGAACCATGAGCTCTGGACCCACAAGAGCTGTGAGTCCCGGCTAAAAGGTCGGGCTCGGTACACTCGCCTTGTCCAGGTCTGCCAAGAGCGCGGCGTGATCACCCCGGAGTGCCCCTACCGGGCCCTGCCCTGGAACCCAAAACTTTGGTTGGTACCACTCTTTGTGGGTATTGACTACAGCATGGGGCCTGAGGGAATGGATCCGGAGCAAGCCAAGAAGTGGGCCCGGGAAAAGTTCATCATCTCCACCGATGAGCGCCTCTGGCACCCCGACCCCTATCCGGACCTCCAGACCTGGTGCGCTGCGCGCTTAGAGAAGAGCGAAGCGCGCATGCAGGCTGAGCTTCCCAGGGATGCCCAGAGCATCCTGATGTCTCACTGGCCTCTAAGGCGAGATTTGGTACGCCTGCCCCAAAAGGTCGCCCGCTTTACCCCCTGGTGCGGCACGGTGGCCACCACCGACTGGCACACCCGCTTCCGCGCCAAGGTGGTGGTCAGTGGGCACTTGCACATGCGGGCCACCGACTGGCGCGATGGCGTGCGCTTCGAGGAGGTCGCGTTGGGCTACCCCAGGCACTGGCACCAAGAGTCTGGCATTGCCGGCTATCTGCGGGAAATCCTACCGGGCTTAGGGGAAGACCTGGACAATGGCGGGCCGGTATGGCACCGATACGGCAGTTACACCCCGTCACCGCCCGGTGGCTCTTCGGCTCCCCCTAAGTAGCTGGCCCCAGGTAGGTTTCATTGCGTGCTCTGAACTTCCAGGCCCACACCGAATCTGACGGGGCGACTTGGTACCGAACCCAGGCCACCTACGGTCTGAGTGTGGGTCCCCAACGGTCCTTTGCGCCAGTCATTCCTGGGCGCCACAGTGCACGTTTGGCGCTGTATACCGGCTTGGCATGGCGCTTGTCTCTGGGGTGTGCCCGGGTGGCTTGGCTGGGCGAGGGCTGGAGTACCTTGGCTGGGGACGGAGTGGTCCCTGTGGACACCCGAATCAACGCCGCCGGTCAGGTACGTGCAGGTTCGGGGGCGCTACGGGAGCTGCGACGCCCCGCTGAGCTCTGCGAACTGCTCCGTGACTTACCGGGCCCAAGGCCGGTCATAGGTCTGCTTGCTTGTGCCCCGGAGCGCCTCTCCGAGCTGGCCGATCTGCTCGAGGATCCCTGGCCCGTCGTGGAGGTCCTGGATGGGGGCGAGATGCTCATGGTGCTTCAGCTGGCCCGGGTTTCCGGAGAGCAGGACAGCATCCGCCTGTTTTCCCCAAGCCATGACTGGGAGACCGACTTGGAGCTGGGCTTGGTCGACCTGAACCACGCCTTGGAGGAGGTGGTCGCTCAGCCCAACCCCCAGCGCCTCCAGCGCTTGATGCGTGGGGCGGGGGGGCTCAGCCGGGCTCGGCCAAGGGTGGGGTGAGAGGGGGTGCCGCGGCGCCCGCCGGCGTACACTGTGGTGGATGTGGCAGAGAACCTTGGATCAGCTCAACGCCGACCGACACCCCAGTGGTGGATGGGGCTATCTGGCTGGGCAGTCTCCTGTCGGCGAGGCCACCTTGCTGGCCTTGGCTGCTGGCGCAGAGGGTGATTCGGCTTGGTTGGACCAGGGAGAGCTGGGTTGGTCGGTTCTCATGGCCCCGTCCTGCCTCTCTGAGCGCTTTCCCGATCGCGCTCAGGCTGCCATTGCCCCGCTTCTGGCGCTCAAGGGTGACCCCGGCGGTCTGAGCGCGGGCACCTACAATGCCAGCATCCAGGGCTGGGCCTGGGTTGACGGGACCTTCTCTTGGGTCGAGCCCACCGCGTGGGCCGTGATCTCTCTCCAACGCCAAGGCCTGGATGGAAATGCTCGCTGTGTAGATGGCCTGCGCTTGCTCATAGACCGCCAGTGCAGCGATGGGGGCTGGAACTCGGGAAACCCCGATGTTTTGGGCGCCGAGCTGCCCGGCTACCTTTACGCAGCTGGCTTGTGCGCGATGGCCCTGCCCCCCGGGGACTCCGTGGACAAAGCGCTCAAGTTTGCGGAGGGGGTTCGCTCTGCGCCCAGCGTGATGAACCTGTCCTTTGCAGTCCTGGCCCGCCTGCGTCATGGACTGGACCCCACTGTCGAGGTCAAGCTGCTCTTGGAGCGCCAACAGGCCAACGGGCTGTTCTCCACCCGCGTAGACCGAAATGCACTCGCCATCCTGGCGCTGCGCGCTGCGGAAGAAGGCAGCACGCCATTGTTAAAGGGACCCTTCGAGGCATCTCATGGCTGATCTAGACCGTCGCCGCCTGCTCCAGGCCCTGGCTGGAGGCCTGGCTGCTGGCTCTCTGGGCGCTTTGGGCATCCAGAGTGGCTGCGCTATCCTGGGTCAACCCAAGGCGCGGGTAAGTCTGCTCAAGGCCGTTGACTACGACCAGGACTTGAGTGATGTTTTATACAGGGGAATCGCCGACTATCCACATGTTGTCGCCCGCGCGAAAGGGGGGCGCGTGGTGCTCAAGCCCAACCTGGTGGAGGTGCACGCTGGGCGGCCTATCAACACCCACGCCACCTTGATCGCGTCGGCCGCCGAGGCTTTCCTGCGTCATGGCGCGGGAGAGGTGGTGGTCGCTGAAGGACCTGGGCACCACAGGGACACGGAGTTGCTCTTGGAGCGCTCTGGCCTAAAAGCGCTGCTTAAAGATGTGGGCTGTCCCTTTGTCGACCTGAATATCGACTCGCCCGCCAAGGTTCAGTTTTTGCGGAACTTTACTGGATTGGGCTCCATGCAGTTGGCCAGCACGGCGGTGGGGGCCGATCTCCTGGTCAGCGTGGCCAAGCTCAAGACCCACCACTGGGTGGGTTGCACGCTGACGATGAAGAACCTCTTTGGGACGGTCCCGGGCTCGGTCTACGGCTGGCCCAAGAATCCCCTGCACTACGCTGGCATTGAGCAATCCATTGTGGACATTTGGCAGGGGCTTGCCCCTGGCTTTGGCATTGTGGACGGCATTGTCGGCATGGAGGGCGACGGTCCCATCATGGGTACGGCCAAGCAGGTGGGTTTGGTCCTGATGGGAGACAACCTTCCTGCAGTCGACGCCACGGCCGCCCGAGTGATGGGCTTGGACCCGCACAAGATCGGGTACTTGCGGGTGGCCTCGCGCTTGGGAGGGAGCCTCCACACTTCGCGCATCGAACTTTTTCACGAAGCCTTGGAGGTACATCCCTTCAAGGTACTGCCTCAGTTCGAACACCTTCGAGCATGAAGGTGGGGGCATGAACAAGCGCGAGAAAAACCTGGCCAAGCTCTTTGGACTGGCGGTGCTTGCCGCGGGTCTGTTCGCATCCCGAGAGCGCATTCAAACGGGTCTGCACCAGGCACAGCCTACTCAGCCCACACTGGTGCTCATCGTGCTCGATACCGTTCGGGCTGATCACCTGAGCGCCTGTGGCTACGATAGACCGACCTCGCCGACGCTTGAGGGTCTGATTCAAGACGGTGCCGCCATGCATTGTCAGACCTACGCACCAGGTTCTTGGACCTTTCCTTCTCATGCCTCCCTGTTCTCCGGGTTGGAAGTACCCGAGCATGGGGCCCACTTTGTGGGGGACCAAGCCCTGCTGCGCGCTCTGGCCATTCAGCCCTTGGATGACGAAGTTCCGCTATTGGCCGAAGAGCTTGTGGCCCGGGGTTACCAGACCCTTGGGGTGAGCGGAAACCCTGTTCTGGCCCAGGCCTCTGGGCTTGGAAGGGGCTTCCAAGACTGGCGCGTGGCTCCCGGCTTTGGCCCTTGGAATGGCGACGGTCTGGTGCAACAAGTCACCGATTCCCTGCGCTTAGCCGATCCGGATCAGCCCCTGTTTCTCTTCGTGAACATCGCCGATGCACACGACCCCTGGTACCCGGCCAAGGAACTGGACTGGGTTCCCAGCTATCCCGGAACTCTGGCCTACTTCGAGGTGGACGATGACGGCGTGGTGCTGCCTGATGGTCCCTGGCAGCGCTATGTACAGGGCCGCATGCTGGAGCCGGAAGCCGAGCAACTACGCCAGGAAGTCACCGATCGCTACGACCGCGCACTGCACCAGTCGGACGCCACGCTGGCTGCCGTACTGGAGACTCTGGGTGCCCACAACTGGGACCAGGCGGGTCTGCGCATCGTCATTACCTCGGATCACGGTGAGTTCCTGGGGGAGCATGGGATCCTGCGCCACGGCCGCTACCTTTACGAGGAAAACAACCGCGTGCCGCTCCTGGTCTGGGACAGTGCTGGCAGTCCGGCTCTCCCCGAAGGCCCCCTGTCGATGCTGGCTGCCAGAGAACTCATTCTGGGCCAAGCCTTAGCCGAGCGGCCTGTGCGCGCTGTAGCCTTTCCGGACCCCCTCTGGACCGAGCAGTCCGGCGGTGTCTTGGGCACCGAGCTGAGCGTTGCGGTTTGGGAGGGCCAGCGCAAGGAGCATTGGCGCGCTGGGGAGAGCTTGGCCGTGGATCTAAGCATCGATCCTTTGGAGCAGGCGCCCATACCCGCAGGGCCCAGCGCTCAGGTTTTGGAGCGCGTTCGGGCGGCTGAGACCAGCGCTGCCCGGCAGGCTGGGGAGATGGATCCAGGCTTGCGAGATGCACTCCGGGCGGCCGGCTACCTGGAATAGTTGGCGCTCGGTTCTCTGGGGCGCGCGCCAGGAGTCCCTGCGTTGTTTGGCGCTGGCTTGGCGCGCCTTTGGCGCTACTCGGCGCTGATCTTTCTGTTGCGTACCCACTCTGGCATGGCGTGCTCCTCAGGCAGCTCCCGCACGGCGTGAAAATGGTGCCAATGCAGAGTGGGCTTTCCGTCCTCTCCAGGCTGGAAGACGTCCTCCATGCGGTGCCCAAAGACCATGTCATCGGGCTGGTAGCTGCTCTGGGC
Source organism: uncultured bacterium (assembly GCA_905480105.1). GTDB lineage: Bacteria > Myxococcota_A > UBA796 > UBA796 > CAJQPC01 > CAJQPC01. The sequence continues at coordinate 21,139 of CAJQPC010000113.1, forward strand.
GGTGATGAGTTGGTTGGTGGTGCCGTCCAGGCCGGTCAGAGTGACCACAAGCTCGATGGGGTAATCGGCCAGCTCTTCTGGCATGACACCGTAAAAGGGGCTGTCGTGGTCGATGGGGTGCATGACCACCCAGCTGAGCATGAACAGCGGAGTCTGGTCCCGGACCACCTTCAGGTCGATGAAGCGGTTGAATACGCTGCCGTCTGGCAGGATCTCGCGGCGCATGAGTACCAGCTTGACCGTCGCGCCGATGACGCGGTTTCCACGTTGGTTTCGCACGCGGAAGCGCAGCTGAGGGGTGCCGTCGATGGTGTTGATGACCGCCTTCTTGGAGAAGAGCACACGCGCCTGGGGCTGAGAGAAGCGCGCGAAGATCATGCCTGTCGCCAAGGCCACCGAGACGATTCCAGTGAAGCTCTCTATGGCGACAACAAAATTGGCGAAGGTGCTCACCGGGGAGAGCACCCCGTACCCGATGGTGGCGAAGGTCTGGATGCTGAAATTGAAGGCCTGGGCAAAGCTCTCCACCCCAGGAACGCCTCCAGGGCCAGCCAGCATATACAGGCAGGCAAAGACCGTATTTAGGGAGAAGTAGCCTGCGGCCAGCAGGGCTAAAAATGTGGACCAATGTACCTTTAGGAAGATGTGGTACAGGTCTCGTAGTCCACCGGGATCGGAGGCGCCAGGAATGGGGGTGACGGAGCCATCGCTGTTGACCCAGCGGGGTCTTTTGGCTTTGGACTTACTCATAGGCCCTGTCCGTACAGTAGGTAGTACGCACCTCTTCCCGAGTTTTCGCTTGGATCTCCGGTGGCCAAGTCTGGCACGTCGTCTCCGTTCAGGTCGGGAGTAAGCAGTACATCGATCCCCACCTCGGAGCTGCCCTTCTGGTTCCCGCAGTAGTCTGGGGAGAGCACTCCTTGGTCGAAGGGGCCGTAGCTTAGGCACACACCGTTCTCTTCATTGACGTCGATCACGGAGAAGGCCAAGTCCATGTTGCCGTCGCCGTCCATGTCCTGGCCGCCTGACACCGGGCCCTGCAGCTCGTAATCTTTGCCCAAGCTCAGCCGCACGGGCAGATCATCCCAGTTGGACTCCCCCCTCCACAGGCCGATCTCGTTGTCCGGGGTGCTCACCCAGATGGCTTGGGCACCTGAGCCGCTGGCGTCCCCGGCCGGACTCATGTCCTGAAAGCGGTCGTCTGCTTGCATATTGCTGGAGCAGTCATCCAAGAGCGCCCCGTCGGAGATCTCTGCGGTATTCACGATGTGAGCGACGTTTTGGTTGAGTACGCTGAGCTCTGGCAACCCGTCGCCGTCGGTGTCGCTTGCCAGTAGCGCCAAGCCAAAGTTGTTTTCGTTGCTGTACAGCCGGGGGCTGTCTTGTTCGTCGTATTCGTCGTCGGTCCACACCCCGTTGAACACTGTCAAGCGCTGCTTGCTGGGTTCGGTCAGGGCCATCTGGGGTGTGCCCTCGCCGTACATGTCTTCTAAGATCAGAATGCGAGTCTCCCCGGCGCCCTGGTCCGTGAAGCTCAGGGTGGCCAGCGCTTCGCCTTGTGAGACGTACTGGTCCAGGGGGTCCAGCGGGCCTTCGAAGAGGTAGGCTTTCCCTAGTTCGTCTGCTGCAACCGCCAAGTCCGCTTGACCGTCGCCGCTCATGTCCCCGATGTCGTGCGTACCAAATCCAGAGTAGCTCGACTCGTGATAGTAGAGGGTTTGAGAGGGGGTATTGGGCAGGTCGAAGGCCACCGAGACCATCCCTAAGTTGGCGCTTGGGCCAGTAGAGGCCGATAGATCGGCCACGCCGTCACCGCTCAGGTCTCCGGTGTTCAGGGTGCTGCCCAGTCCGATAGCGTAGACCTCCTCAATTTCAAGGTCCCACCTGTACAAGCGCTCGCTACCTGAAAGGCGGCACTCACCTGAGCCGTTGCAGTCATTCAGGACAGCGTCTCCACAGATCTCCAGAGCGCCTGGGTAGACTTCGACCTTTGTATCGTCGCAGTCGGAGCTGTCGGACACCTTTCCGCTGGGCTGGGTGCAGTCCATTGACCCGGTTTCTGGATCCCCAAAGCCATCTCCGTCCACGTCGCTGTACCAGGTGGGGCCGCTGACCGGGTTTTGGTCCACGTCGCCACTGCAGTTGTTGTCTATGCCGTCGCAGATCTCGTCCGCTTCCGGATGGATCTGGTCATCGGCATCATCACAGTCGCCGCCTTGCTCTGCCGAGAAGCTGGAGGGGTGGGCGCCTGTGCATTCGATCAGGCTTTGGGTGCCAAATCCATCTCCGTCCTGATCCAGGAAGCGCTCGATGGCGTTGCAGTCGTCGGTCACGTTCCAGGTCTGAAAGCAGCCCAGAAAAAGCAAGATGTGGCTCATTCCCAAGTCTCCGCGCCCAACCTAGCACGATGGAGCAGGGCGTCGCGGATGTGGATGAGGGCCAATGTGTCCATTCCGCAGTAGGCCAGGAGCTCTTCGGCCAAGATCTGGGCCTGGTCGGGCGGGGTGTCAGGGTGCTGCATACGGGTCCATACCAGAACCGCCTGGGCACCGTCGTTGACCGACAGATCGCCGTAGTCTTGGCCCGGGACTAGAGCAGGCAGCACCCGCTTGATGGACCAAGAGCCGCCGAATGCCGGATGATAGGCGTAGGCGCGTGCCAAAGACTGTAGGTCCACGATGCGCTTGTGTAGTGCCCTGAGGGGGGCGTCCAGTTCCGCGCAGGCAGACGCCAGCTTGCTGATCACTTTGCCTTCGAACTCGCCCCAGACATAGATCGGGCTGTCTCCCTCCAGCGCCTCCAGCAGCGCCGCTGCCAATGGAGGGCGCGGGTCGGTGCTGTCCCGGTGCAAGTAGGCGTCGCTGTGCAGGGTCCCGTCTGTCTGCTTGTGGTGTACGGAGAATTGCACTGGAAGGGTGGTGAAGGGTTTTAGGCCGGGCAGGGTGGGGATGGCTGGCGCGACAGCTTCAAAGTCCAGGTAGGACGTGGGTCCGTCGTGCTCCAGCTTTTGCTTCAGGGCGGGCAAGACACACAGGCGCCCGTGTTCCATGGCCCGTCGGAACAGACGCGCCTGTGGGCTGTCGCCTGTGGGCTGAGCCACCGGGATCTCTGGCTGGCAATCTCTCAAGTAAGGGCAGCGTCTAGGCCAGAGGCAGCGCCGACCTGTGAGCTCTTTTGGGGGGGCTTCCTGCAGTGGAATCGACCGCAGTGGACTCAGCTCGGCGTGCAAACTCGCCGCGAGCTGCGCAACCTTTTCGGTACGGTCCACGAAGCGCAGCAGGGGCTCAGCCTTGTCCGCGCGATAGCGGCGGTTGATACAAAGAACACCGACCTCGACGGGCGCGAGTCCAGCTTGGGTCATCACAAAGTGTTCAATGGCGAGCTCTTGTAGGTGAATCGGGCGCAGCTTGGTCGTGGCCTTGACCCGGCCCAAGCGCCAGCCGCCTGTTGGCATGCGCAACAGCAGGTCTGGGCGGATGCGCAGGCCTTCGAACTCAATGGCGGGTCGAAAGACGACCGGGGCATGGGCCATGGCTTGTGCACTCTGGCGCAAAGCCTCTTCCCAGGGAAGCGTTTGGGGCACCCGCACCCCATCCGGGAACATCCGGCGAGCGTGCACGTGAATCTGGCCAGCCGGGCTGTGTGGGTCCAAGGCATGGGGCATGCGGGGTGCTTGCTTGGCCTTCCACAAGCGCAGTGGACACTGCAGCCCCCACATCAACTCGCTTCGGCTCAGAGTGTTCAAAACAGGCCTTTGAATTCGGGTTCTAAGTCCAGGTCCAGGGCCACTCGGGGCCGCCGCTGCCTCAGAGCGCAGGGCAAGGAGAGCCTAAAATCCGATATACCGTACGTTCAAAGTAGCAAAGCCCCGTAAGCCAATCCTGCGCCTACACCGAGCACGGTGCCTACGCCCACACCCGCGGCGCTGTAGATCACGCGTTTTCGCTGAATACTGCGCTGGTAGCCCTCGATGTAGCCCTGCTGGTACTCGCTGTTCTGAGCGCGCCACACGCCGTTGGGTACGGCTGGGTTGATCAGCACATCTGCAGCCGGGACGATGCATCCACAAGGTCCTGCGAGGCATCCGGCACCCAATCCAGCCAGTCCGTGTAGGCCGTACTGACCCGCTGCTTCTGAGGCGGACATCTGCCCGTCCAAGAAGCCATCCTGGTAGCTCTTGTAAAGCTCCTCTTTGGCCGGCTCCGTCTGTGCCCCGTCTTGGGCCGGCTCCGTCTGTGGCTCGTCTTGGGCCGGCTCCGTCTGTGGCTCCTCTTCAGCTGGCTCCATCTCTACCGCGGGAGCCGGTGCTTCAGGTGCTTCGGTCTCGGTCTCGGTCTCGGTCTCGGTCTCGGTCTCGGTCTCCGTTGCGGTGTCGCTGTCGGTCTCGGAGCGAGGCACTTCCTCAGAGTTGGACTCTGGCTCTTGGGCCCAAGCAGGCCCTGCGGCCATAGCGATCATCAACAAGAGCGACACACGCACCTCCGGCCACAGGGTAGCCCGCGCCGCGGGGGCCTGAAAGCCCATGCGTTCACATGGCGTGGACGCTCCGCCGAAATACGGTAGGTCTGTCAAGCGAATACCAGCTGATTTGGCCACTCTTTGGAGGGACCCCTTGCTCCTTTTTTTGCTCGCCGCGTGCAGCATCGACGACGAAGACCTGCAGGCCAATTGCGCGCCTTGCCCTGTGGTGCCAGTAGGCGCGGCCTCTCAAATAGAAGACTGGGAGTTGCAGGTCTTGGACAAGGATCTTCAGGCGCTTCGGGCAGGAATTCAGCCGCGCGGCGATCAAGGCTTTGGCCTGTGTCAGGGCGCCCAGAACTGCGAGGTTTTCTTGGGGGCCAGTCCTGGTGAACTGGCCTTGGGTACCCATATTCTCCAAGCTGAACTGGACGTGCCTCGGATTGGCGAGGACTGGAAGGTGCGCTTCGATCTGAACTGCACGGTGACCACCCTTGCTGGGACTGAGCTGGAAGTGGATCACTCCAAGACCTATGGCGTTGTGCACACCGGCTCCAAGCAGGGCTTTCGCCTCACACCACTCTGGAAGATCCAGTCTCCCCACCCTCAGGGTGCCCGGGACTGTGACGTTAGCCTGACCCCTGTTCGTCCTGACGGACAAGATGGCACGCCCATCCGTGGCAATTACAAGACCCCCATGCCGGAGAAACGATGACCTGGCCCCAGTGGATCGAGACCCTCAAGGAGCGCTACTTGGCCAACCAAGCCAGCGTCTTTGTCCTGCATGGCGCCGTGAGTAGCGGACGCTGGTCTTATGCTGGTGAGTCCTTGGACTGCCCTGAGATCCTGCGCCGCTTCCTGGAGCGCAGCCGGGACATGGTGGGCATGCTGGAGTGGGAGACAGCCACCGCGGCCGTCCAGCCCCGCCTGCGCTTTCCGGGGATCCAGGACGGAGGACGCTTTGCCCGCCATTTGGGCGCGCGGATGGTTCTGGACGGGATCACCGAGTCTCTGCAGCCGGCCACCCCAGAGAAAGCTTTGGGACTCATCTGGCTGGCTCTGGATACGCCTGGTGCCAGCCAGGGTTGGGTGCTGACTCAGGCCCAGCGCTTGGCCAACGCCCAAGCGCGCCACGCCGTTGAGACCGGTCTGAAAGGCCCTGGGCTGGAGACGTGGGCAACCGCCTCATGGCTTCGGGAGAGCAACAACGTGGTCGTGCTGCTGGTCGAGGACTTGGCCCAGCTCTCCCAGGCCCTGGTTGCCCAGTGTTCGGTGATCTCAGTCCCCGAGAGTTCCTTGCCAGCGCCAGTAGCAGCCGTCTCTGAGCCCACAGCGGATGACGCAATGGCAGAAGTCGAGGCCGCCTTGTCTGCTGCAGGTTCGGACAGCCCGGACCCTCTCTCTTTGAGCAGGGGTTCCTCGGAGCCGCTCGCCGATGATCGGCCCATCGAGCCGCTAAAGAACGTAGAGGAGCAGCCGGCACGCGTGATGGACGCCGAGCCATCCGGTGTCGCACCGGCCATCGCTGAGCCCGCGAGGCCCACGCCAAGCATTGACGGCGCCCTACGCCGGGCCATTCTGCGGTCGCCCAAGGGGCCTTGGCCGCACTGCCTCCCTGGCCGCGAGGCTCTGGCGGAGGTGCTCCAACAACGGGCCCCGCAGCACTTCGGAGCGCTCAGCTTCGAAGTGGTTGACGACCAGGTGCGCTGCTCTGGTCTTGGCGCCGAGCAGTTTGAGACCTGGTACCGCGGAGACATTGCCGTAGACGCGGCTATCGGCATGGCGCTGGGAGCACTAGAGCCGCCTGCCGCAGGTTTTTCGGAGGAGACCCTGCCAGTGCTCGCCTCGCCCGCGATACGCGCTCTCAACCGGCGCATCGACAAGTATCTGAACAGCCTCTAAGGCCTGAGCGGCGCCCAGCCCTGAGCTGTGGCGGTTTAGGCCTAAACCTTGTGGTAGTCCCGGTACCAGTCGACAAAGCGCTGCACGCCCTCTTTCAGTCCAACGGAGGGACGGTGGCCTGTGGCCAGCAGCAGGGCTTGTGCATCTGCCCGAGTGGCCGGTGCATCCCCGGGCTGCATTGTGAGCATCTCTAAGTCCGCTTTGCGGCCCAGGGAACTCTCCAGCGTCGCGATGAGCTCCATTAGGCCTACGGGCTGGTTGCCGCCGACGTTGTAGACCTGGACCCCGTTGGGGTGGCCGAGCACGGCCAAGATGGCCTCTACGACGTCTGAGACGTAGCTAAAGTCCCGCTGCATTTGCCCATGACCGAACACGGGAAGGGGCTCTCCAGCCAGGATCTTCCGCGTAAACTTGTACAAGGCCATGTCCGGGCGTCCCCAAGGGCCGTAGACTGTGAACAGGCGCAGGCCGGTGCATGCAAATCCGTTCAGGGTGCCGTAGGCATGGGCCATCAGCTCGTTGCTGCGCTTGGTAGCGGCGTACAGGTTCAGGGGGGCATCGGCGCGGGCATCTTCGCGAAAGGGCAGCGGGTCTGCGCCGTACACCGAGCTGGAGCTGGCGTAGACCAAGTGCTGGATGCCGGCGGTCTTGGAGGCTTCCAGCACTGAGAAAAAGCCCACCAGGTTGTCCCGGACGAAGGCTTCGGGGTCCTGAAGGGAGTGGCGGATTCCGGCTTGGGCGGCCAGGTGCACGACCTGGGCAGGAGCCACGTTCTGGAAGAGCTCTCCCGCGGAGTCCACCACGTCTGCCTGTACGAATCGCCAACCGGGATGCCGGCTGAGCTGCTTTAAGCGGGCCCGCTTGAGCGCCACAGAGTAGTACGGGTCCAGGTTGTCCACGCCCACGACCGAACGGCCCTGAGCAAGCAGGCGCTCGGCCAAGTGGTAGCCGATGAACCCTGCAGCACCGGTGATCAAGACGGGTTTGGACATAGCCTGCACCCTAACGCAAGCGGCTTCATTAGCGGCGCCATTAGTAGTGCGGGGGGACCTCGTCCTCGAGCTTGTTCGGGGTGTCCGAAGGCCGCTGGGACAGCTGTGCCCGAAGTTCGCGGTTCTCGTGCCGCAGCAGGTCGATCATGCGGCCCTGCTCTTGGAGCACCTCGTCCAGTTGACGGAGGTTTTCCTCTTGAAAGGCGTAGCGCGTCTCCAGCTCTTCGATGCGGCGTTCCAGATCCATGCGCAGCTCCTTGTAGGCACGGTGGCCGTGCCCGAGGCACCCTATCTGGTGCAGCCTTGTTGCGGGTGATTGTGGACGCCTTCCATTGGCGTTGCTCCTGCCGCGGTTTCTGGGGTGGACCTGATGGCCTTTGGTTTCCCTCTCTTTTCTGGAATCTCCTAGGTCATGGAAGCGGACATCGCTGAGTCGGCTCTGCGCTTCGGTGCTTCTGACAACCCTGTGAACAGACTACTCACAGGGTTTCTGGCGTTCGTTTCAAGGTCGCCAAGCTGGGGGCCATGCTCGCCGGGCTTAGATCGGTCCACTTGTCACCACTCATCCCACCGTCGATGGGATCACCCTGTGCATCCAAGACAAACCAGTGGGGGATGGCCACAACCTTTACTCCGGCGGCCGAGAGTCCAGGCATGAACTGGTCCACGTCCAGCTCTAAGATGCGCACGCCGTCCAGAGCCTGGATGATTGCTGGATCACCCTTTTGCATCTTGAAGGCTTTGCAGGGCCCACACCAGCGGGCACCCAAATACGCCACGGGAATCTGGCCATCGGCGTGGGCTTGAGCCGCGTAGGTCGCTAGCTGTGCGTCCAGCTCGCCGTTGTTCTTGTCCAGGTTCACCCAGTCCACCCCGACCGCGACTGCGTCCGGCTGCGCAGGCGCCGTGGGGAGTTCGACTGCGGGAACAATGGGCTCAGATTCCAGAGCTTCGGCGCTGGCGTCTGAGAGTCCACTGCAGGCGGTCAACAGCAAAAACAGCGGCACGGGTCGTCTCCTTTGTCACTCTGGACGCAACACATAGGGTTGCGTTGCATCTTCCGTTGTAGCCGTCTCAAGAGCCTGGGCCACTGCGTCGTCGGCTTCGGCGGCCAGTGCTGCAAACCTTGGCTCGTCAGGAAGTTCCGGATCCAGATCGATCTTGCGGTCCACGATCAGACCGACCTGGTCCCCGTCCAGGCTCAGGCGGAGCTCTCCCAAGCGCATGGTCTGGTAGTGAGAGCGGACCCAGATGGCGTCGCCAACCGTGTCTGGCGCAAAAAAACCGCGGTGCATGTCTGCGTCTATGACCACGTCCAGCGCGGGCACATCGCGCGCGATCTGGGCGGCGACTTGGCTGCAACCATAGGACATCAGAACTTGAACGTCCGTGCTCTGGCTCAACTGGCGGATTGCAGCTTCGGCTGGCGCGTAGGGGTCCAAGATGCGGTGTCCGGGTACGGGCTGAACGCCAAAGCGCGTGATGGCGACCACACCGACCCGCACCTGATCTCTCTCCAAGACCTGGGTGCTGATCAGCCCCTCAGTGTTGGTGGACATGGCCCAGTCGGGCAGTACCTCCAGGTCTAGGACCCCGGGCAGATCGCTGTAGCCTACGTTGGCTGCGTCCACGCCCATTGTCTCAAAGGCCCTGGCCACGTAGGCGTTAGCCACCGGTGCCTGGGGGGAAGGAGAGCCATTCGGGGAGACGGGGTTCATCAGCCAGTCTCCACCCATCAGCACCAAGTCACGCTGTGTGGGGTGTGCCTCTCTCGAGGCTTGAATGTAGCTGGCCATGCGTGCCAGAGATCCCCTGGGTCGGTCCGGACACCCACAAGGGCCCAAAGAACCGCCGATCTCTCCACCATAGAACAGCACCAGATCCGCATCGGGGGCCTGAGCCCGCTCCAATGGGGTTCCGCGAATCACCAACTCCCCAGCTCCCATCTGCATGGACGCAGGACTCTGCTGCTGCACTCTGGGGGCGCAAGCCAGCAGCCAGAGCAAGCCCATGGCTATTCCAACACGCAGCTGTTGGCGGCGCAGGAAAAGTTGGTGCTGCTGCTGCCCGTGTAGGAAGTGCCGCCCTTGCCTTCGCTACCGGTGCTGTCGTGGGCGAAAATGTCCTGGGGCGCGTTGCTCTCGAAGGTGCAGTCCGTGCCGTTCACCGTCGCGTTTACGTAGACGAAGAGCCCACCGCCCAGGGGAGAGGTGTTGCCAGCGAATGTTACGCGGGTCAGCTCTGCGCTGCCAAACACCAGGAGCCCGCCGCCATAGGCAGCGCCCGAGTTGCTGTTGCCAGAGAAGGTGGAGTCCGTCAGTGCGACGGTGCTCTCGTACACCCACATGCCTGCTGCAAAGCTGGTGGCCACGTTGTCGGCGACGGTCAGTCGCGTTCCGGTCAGGGTGCTGTTGAACAGGGCCACTCCGCCACCGTCCAGGGAGGTGTTCCCGCTGATTTCCACGTCGCTGAAGTTGGCCGTGCTGTTCCAGAGTGTGACCGCCCCGCCGTCGTCCTCGGAGAGGTTGTTCGAGAACAGGCTGTCGCTCACGTCCAAGGTGCATTCTCGTGCGTAAAGAGCTGAGCCGTCGTTAGCGAAATGATTGGTGAACGCTACGTTATTCACGTTGACGATCCCTTGTTGAGCGCAGTAGAGCCCGCCACCGCCGGAGTTGTGGTCGGGATCGAATCCCGCGCCCCTATCCAGAGTCATGTTGCTCAGGTTCACTGTCACGTCCGGTCCGGACACATCCAGAATGGTGCCCTGCTCGCCTCCAGACAGAATCGTCTCCCCGCGATCTGTGCCTAATCCTACGAAGTCCACGTTCGCGCGGATCAGCACCCGGGCGAACCACTCGCCTGGACAGACCTGGACCGTGCCGGGTTGGGCCAGGGTGAAGTACTGGCCGCTCTTAAAAAAGTCGGTCAAGTCTTGTGACTGACCAGCCTCCGATTCGAAGGTAACCTTTGGTTCAGCGCATGCGTCAGGCGCTCCAGTGTCTGTGTCCTGGGTGTCCTGGGTGTCCTCCACTTCGGTGGAGGAGTCCTGGGAGTCCCCTGTCTCAGGGTCGGTGCAGGCAAATAGCAGGGGGAGTAGGAACAGCATCTTGAATGATCTCGGAATCAGGTTCAGGGCCGAAGTGTAGCGCTTTGTGTTTGGGGGTCTTGTGCTTTTGCGCCTTGTGGACAAGACTAAAGGGAGATTTGACGGGAGCGCAGCGTGATCTGGACCCTAATTTTGGGCTGTATTGAGACCGAACTGGACACAGGGGAGACCCAAGTTCCAGAAGATCGCGTTTTTGCCTATGTGATCACAGCGGACCAGCTGACTTTTGGTGATCAACCTGTGGATGAGCGTGTGGAGCGCGAGCTGCGCATCCAGAACACGGGCAACCTTCCTGTGTTGTTCATCGACATGGAGTACACGCAAGGAATTGGCTTGGAGGCAGGCCCAGCCCCGGGCCCAATCATCCAGCCGGGCAACACCATGGCGATTCCAGTGACTTGGGTTCCCACCGCCACGGGTGATTTAATCGGCGAAGTCACGCTCAAGCTTGCTGAGGATCCGACGGTCCCAGAGACCATCCTGGTGCCAGCAACCTTGTCCAGCCAGGGGCCCGAACTCTCGCTTAGCTCTGAAAGCTACGACTTTGGCGAGATTCCTGTCGGCTGTAGCTCGGAGTTCTCCCTGACCCTCAGCAACACTGGCAACACGGAGCTAATCGTGGACACGATCTCCCTGTTTGGTGGCAGCTCGTATGTGATGGAAGACCATCCCGATCCCTTGCCCTGGGCCATCGCTCCGTTCAATTCTCAAGAAGTGACGGTGCGGTACTCGCCGCAAGCCAACAGCACGGAGACCAGTTCGCTCTCCTTTGACAGCAATGACGGTCAGCACGTCATCAGCATCGCTGGTTTTGGCCAAGTGGACGGTGCCAACACGCTGACTTGGGTCGTCGGCGAACGGTCGCGCTCCACCTTCGTTTTCCACGCCAACGAATGTGTCATCGCCGGCAACTATGGAACCTATTCTCAGCAGCTCGAGGACAGCCTGCCGACGTTTTATCAGGCGCTGCTGGACAACGCGAGCCCCTTCCGTGTGGCTTTCATCTGGAACCGGGATGGCATGGGCACAGGCAACGTCTCGTACATCGACGAGTCATACACCGCCGCCCAGGCCACTGCTGAGACCTTGGAGATGATCACGGCAGGCGCCAATGCGGGGGACAACGACGCTTCCTACGACACCTTGCTCGCTGCGCTTCGCGAAAACGGGGACTGGCTCTTCGAGGACGACGACTGGAAGGACTCCAAGCTCAACCTGGTTGCCCTGAACCGAGATCAAGAGCAGAGCGCAACGGCCGGCACCGTCGGTGTCAGTACCGCCCAGAGCTACAAGGACGACCCCGACAACGTCATATTCCACGCCATCGCCGGTCCACCACCCAGCGGTTGTGGAACGGCCGAGTCCTTCGCAGGCTTTAAGACCGCGGTCGACGCAACGGGCGGCACCTTCTCCAGCATCTGTGAGCCCAACTGGGACAGCAGCATGGAGAAGCTGGTAGCAGGCTCTGTTGCGGGCGCGGAGTACTTCGCCTTGAACGGCACCGTGCTGACCTCCTCGATCACCGTCAAGGTGGACCAAGTCAAGATCACCAGCGGCTGGAGCTTCAACAGCTCTCTGAATGCGGTGGTCTTTGACCAGGACGTCTACCCGGGAAGGGGCAGCGAGGTGGAGATCTACTACCTCAAGTCGGATGCTTGCGGCTGAAGGGAGTGCGTCCTGTCGCTGCTCCTGACCTCTTTAGTCTGCCTGATCAAGGTTAGCCCTCAGTTTTGGAATGGTTCTGAGGCCTTGGCAAGGTTCTCAGGCGTTGGCCTGCGGAAACGCCTTTAGGGGTTTACGCAACTCCTTTTGACTTGCTCCATCACTCGCAGATCTGCAGTTCCTTGTTGCAGGTCAGTCCCTCTGGACACTCCTCGTCCGTGAAGCAGGGGGTAAAGCCGTCTACGTCCACGGCCATGAGCACAGGCGAGAGGACCCTAAAGGCCATACAGCCGGGGTCCAGATCTACCGAGTCTGTGGTGTGTCGCTCCAGAGCCCCGGAAGGAAAGCCGGTCACGCCTGCCTCCACTAGAGTCTTGGTTAGGGCGCCACTGACCGTGGCTGCGCCATCGTCTTCGAAGGTGCAGTACAGCGAGGCCGGACTGGCACCGTGCACGTCCATGTTGATGCGCAGGTCGATCGAGCTCCGTACGACCTGGGTCGTAGGGGGATCCCAGGTGATCTCCAAGGGCTCTCCCTGGGTGATAAACCACTCCTCCGCATCCAAGCTCAGGGGTTCCACGGCCACCCCATACAGTACCTGTGGGCCATAGGCGCCGCCGCCCGTGTTCAGGGTCACCAAGTCTCCAGCCGTGTACATGGGGTAGGGCAGGGAGGTGTCGTAGTAGGTGTTGCCTATGACAGGCTCCATAGACACCGCTTGGACCAGCCCCTTCACGGTGACCGTACCCAGGTCCTGATTGCTGGGCTCCGGCACGCACTGGCCGTCAAAGTCGCAGGTCGTGCCCACATCACAGCTCGGCGAGCAAAAGGGCAGGTTGCGGCGTAGCAGTTTGCAGTCGCCCTCCGATGCAATCTCCTCCAGCTCCGACCAGGGCCAGATGCTGTCGGAGACTTTGCCGTCGACCCCGTTGCTGTTTGCGTTTGTAGACGCCTGTACTGAGAACCCGCCCCAGGCTTGGTCCAAAGGGCAGGCCCCGGCCAGAACCACCGTCGCCGGGTCTGGTGCTTCTTCTGTGTTGGTGTCCACGGGAAGGGAGTCTGCGTCAGTTCCTTTGTTGCATGCGAGGGTGAGCAGCAGGGAAATCAGCATTGGGGACTCCGAGGAGGTCATTCTAGCCCTGTTGGCTTTTGATTGCATGCCTGCGTGCACCTTAGCTTGGCTGCTCGTGGGCGCCCCCCACCCAAGCCATGCCACAGTCAGCGCTCGCTTTCGCGGTGCGTGCCATGCACAGGGATTGGCTCGCGCCCGTGGATTCCCGCTCTCCTTGCCCCCAGTCCCTTCGGGCTGCGTTGCTCAACCCTCGACGGGCAAGGCGCAGGCTCTACCGGAGACCCATCTGTGCGATGAACGGGGACAGGTGGGCGGTTGATTGAGTGCCATTGGGCCTATATTCCGGACATTGGCACGCTAAAGCCTGCTATCCTGCTCATTGGAGCCTACCCATGTCCTTCCTGCTGATCTTCGCCTGTTCGGGCCCTGGAAACAACACCGTTGAACCGGAGCCAGAACCCGTCGTGGAACCGGGATCAGAGCCCACTCCCTACGTGGTGGTCGACGAGGCTTCGGAGGCGGACCCACTCACGCCAGATGTTCTGGCTGCAGGCATCACCGAATCGATCCGTGCTCTGCTCCACGTGGATCCCTTTCCTTTTCACGAAAAGTACGAGGGCTTGCGGGAGGGAATGGACGATGGCTACTGCCCCTACTACTACCCAGATTATTACGAAGATTACGGGCAGTACTACTGGATTGACAGCTGCTCCAGTGACTCGGGGGGTAGCTTCGCGGGCAACGGGCGCTCTTACCTGAAGGCACCGTATGTCAACGGGGAGTACGAGTATCAGTACGTGGGCTACTTCTACGGCTCGGCGCGAATCGAAGGCGCAGACGGCGAGGTAATGTCCGCGGCTGGCTACAGCAATGCACAAGAGTACCTGCACTCTGGCAATGGCTACACCTACTATTACCATGACATGTGGGGAGAGTTCTCGGCGGAGAACCTGGAACTTGAGGACACATGGCTGACCACGAACTGGCGGTTGGACCACACACTCAGCGCGAACATCTCCCCAACAGGGGGGAAGTACATGTATTTAAACAGCGCATTGTCAAACATGGAAGGCCCCATCAACGCAGCGGTTCTGGAAGGGGTGATGGTCTACGACGAGCTGCGCGGCTCTCCCTGCCCCCAGGAGCCCAGCGGTCTGTTCTCTCTGCGAGATTCCGATGGTCGTTGGTATGAGATTGAGTTCGACGGCCTGCCCAGCGGCGGCACGGCGATGTACCCGCCGGACTGCGATGGATGTGGGGAGGCGTGGCTGGATGGTGTGTCGGTGGGCAAGGTTTGCCCCGACTTCTCTGCGTTGCTGGATTGGGAGGGACGGCCATGGAAATGACCGCCAAAACGACCTGCTGGAGCGTGGTCGCTCTGTTGGCCCTGAGCGCTTGTGGCTCTCCGATTGAGACCCCGATTACGCCAGAGCCTGCGATGGTGGAGGAGGTGGAACTCATCCCCTTGGACTCGGTGGCCCTACTCTCCCGCATCTCCATAGACCTGCGCGGTGTGCGCCCCTCCGTAGCCGAGGTCCTGTTGGTGGAGGAAGACCCCACTTTGCTGCCCGAGCTGGTCGACGGCATGCTGGATGACCCCCGCTTTGGCGCCCAGGTGCGTGCCCTGTACGCCAACGTTCTTCTGACGCGCCAGGACTCCTGGACGGTGGACACCAGTGACTACTCCCTTGACAGCAGTCTACAGCCCCAACTGGCCGCCGACGTGGGCGAGGAGACTCTGTGGATCTTCTCGCGAGTGGCCACCGAAGATCTGCCATACACCGAGGTAGTGCGCGGCGACTGGACCATGGCTACGGCCCTGATGGCCGAGATGTGGCCTTTGGATCGCCAGGACGGGGAGGGATTCCAGCCCGCCCAGTACACCGACAAGCGACCCGCGGCGGGCATCTTGGCCACCAACTCTTTTTGGTGGCGCTACATGTCCAACGCCTCAAATGCCAACCGGGGTCGAGCGAACGCGGTCTCTAAAACCCTGCTCTGCACGGACTACCTCTCCAAGCCCATCGAGTTTGAGCGGGACGTGAACCTGCTGGACGCCGATGCGGTGAACGAAGCCTTAGCGACCAACGATGGCTGCGTGGCCTGCCACTACAGCTTGGATCCCCTGGCCAGTTACTTGTGGGGCTTCTACTTCGTCGACTACAACTCGGCAGCGGACATCAGCACCTTCCACCCGGAGAGGGAGCGCCTCTGGACCACCTACACGGAGGTTGAGCCGGGCTACTACGGTGAGCCTGGCGGAAGTTTGGGGGACCTGGGCCAGATGCTGGCCGCTGACCCGCGTCTGGTCACCTGTGGTGTGGACCACATCTACACCGGTCTGTTGCATCGGGACATAGAGCTCGGGGACACCGCTACGCTCACGGACCTACGTGAGGTCTTCCTGGGCGAAGGCCTGCGGCTTAAGCCTCTGTTTCGGGCTGTGGTGGATACGCCCGCTTATCGAGCGGCCCCCAGCGAAAGCATTGGTCCTCGCCTGATGGGAACGGATCAGCTGGCGTCTGCAATAGAGGACATCACGGGCTTTCGCTTTATCGATGATGGCTACGACATGATGCGCACCGACTCCCGCGGCCTGCGCACTCTGGCAGGCGGCGTGGACGGAAACTTCGTGACGGAGCCGGCCACCGGACCGACCACTACGATGGTCCTGGTACAAGAGCGATTGGCCCAAGCGGCTGCGCACTATGCGGTAGCGCAAGATCTGACCTCTGATGCGCCCACGCTCTTTGTGCACGTGAACTTCTCTGAGACGCCCAAGTCCCAGCCCGATTTGATGGCGGCTCAGGTCCAATACCTCCACCTGCGCATCTTCGGAAAGCAGGTCGCCGTGGACGGACCCGAGGTTCAGGCGAACCTGGAGCTGTGGCAGACCCTGTTTGAGCTCGAAGGCAGTGGCGAGGCGGCCTGGACGGGCCTGCTCTCGGTATTGCTCCGCGACCCCGATTTCCTGTTGTACTGAAGGCATAAACATGATCACCAGACGACAGTCGATTCAAGCAATGGCCGGGGCTTTGGGGCTCAGTGGCTTGGCCTCTGTGGGCCTGAGCGGGCGGGCTTTGGCCGCCAGTACCGGCACCAAGAAGCTAATCCTGGTCTACAACTACGGTGGATGGGACCCCACACGGGTCTTTGCCGGCGAGTTCGACAACGGCGCCGTAGACATGGAGCGCCAGGCTCAAGCGGGCACAGTGGGCGACCTGGTCTTTGTGGACCACCCAGACCGTCCCGGTGTGCGCAGCTTTATGGAGCGGCACGGGTCCAGGGCGCTGATCCTCAACGGCGTGTTGATGCCGTCGGTGGCTCACGAAAACTGTCTACGTCTTTCGCTGACGGGCTCTTCGGCTGATGGTGCACCCGATTTTGCTGCGGTGGCAGCCGCTCACTCCATGGCCGATTTTGCTCTGCCGCATCTGGTGGTCGGTGGACCCAGCTTCCCCGGCCAGATGGGGGCTGCAGTCACCCGTGCGGGCTCCTCCGGTCAGCTTGAAGGCCTGCTCAGCGGTGACATCATGACCTGGGGCGATAAACCTGCTGTCCCGCCACTTAAGCAAGCAGAAGATGTGATGGATGCCTACCTGGTTTCCAGGTCTCGGGCTGCTCAGTTGGCGGCCACACCGGGCAAGGAAATGGAGTTGCTCGCCGCGTACCAGGCCAGCCTGGAGCGGTCGAGCAGCCTGGAAGATCTCCTGCACGTGATGGACTGGAACGGCGGCTCAGACCTAAGCTCTCAGGCCCGCATGGCTGTGGACGCGCTGTCCTTGGGCATCTCCCGCTGCGTCACTTTGGGCTTCTCCGGTAGCGGCAATGGATGGGACTCCCACACGGACAATGACCGGATTCAGTCCAACAACTTCGAGGCTCTGTTCGCAGGGGTCTCCGAGCTGATGGACCGCTTGAGCTCTACACCAGGCGAGGTGCTTCCGACCCAGGCCGATGAAACCCTGGTGGTCGTCATGTCTGAGATGGGGCGCACGCCCAAGATGAACGAGTCCCAGGGCAAGGACCACTGGCCTTACACCAGCTTGCTTATGGTTGGACCCGGCATCTCTGGTGGCCGCACTGTCGGTGGGCTGGACAGCTACGGCATGGGTAAGCTCATCGACTTTGCCAGCGGCGAGGAGGACCGGGAGGGCCAGGAGGTCCAGGCGGCCAACCTGGGCGCGACGCTCCTGGCGATGCTGGATATCGACCCGGAGACAGTGCACCCCGGAGTGCAGATTGTGGACGGCTTGTTGGGGTAAGGAGAGTACAGGGGGTACTCGCTCAGGCAGACCGACCAGGCGGCTGGCGCGCATGAGAGCCGGGTGAATGACCACCGGTCCACGTAGGACGGGACCTTGGGTCTAAGAGCGCCGTCGCATCATGGCGGCCAGACCCAAGACCCACAAACCACCACCCAGGCCACCGCCACATCCCCCGCAGCCTTCTGGGTCCCGGCTCCAGCTCGGTCCGTCGCTGTTGCTGTCGGGTTCTGAGTCCTCTTCATCGCAGATGATAATGTTGGGGTCGGTGTCGTCGCAGTCGTCCCCCCCAAATGCGTTCGTATTTTCGCCGTCCCCGTCTTGGTCAAAATCGGAGTCGCCGCGACAGTCGCCGTCCACGCCGTCGTACCAGATCTCGGGGGTCTCTGGGTTCACATTGGGGTCTGTGTCATCGCAGTCGTAGCGCGTGTCCCAGCCGTCCTCATCGGCATCGGCCAGGATGTCCAGTGGGCCGCCGTGGTGGCCAATGTCTGAGCGGCTGCCGTCGCCGTCCAGCAGTGCGGGGTCTCCGGCGTCGATCAAGGGGCTGCTGGGGCTGAGCACGATGCGGTCGTTGGCCCAGTCTCCGTCCTGGCTCCATCCCATTATGCCGGCGTCCAGGTCGGTCAGGTTGCCAGCCTCGTCCAGCTCTTCGGGCAGTAGTTCGCCGCTCAAGTGGCCGCCCTCGTTGTCCACAAAGGCGCTGTACTTGAAGGTGGAGTAAAAGCCGCTGTTCGTGTCGTGGGCGTAGAGGGCCGCGGCACCGAAGTTGTCTGCGAAGAGCAGGTTGGTAAAGTCGCCGTGGGTCTCGTAGAGGCAAAGGGCGCTTCCTGTGTCCAAGGCTTGGTTGCCAAGAAAGCTCATGTTGGTTGCGGTGAGCAGCTCGCTGGCCACCCAACATCCGCCGCCTCCGATTCGGGCCAAGTTCTCTTGCACCAGGACGTTGGTCCAGTCAGCTGCGACGCTGGTGGCCGTGGCGTAGAAGCCGCCCCCGTAGTAGGCCGTGTTTCCGGCGATTCGGGTCTCGTGAAGTGTTGCGGTTTGTACGCCGCTCATGAACAGTCCGCCTCCGAACAGGCCTTCCTCGCCGCCGTTGTTCATTAGGTCAACGCGGTCCAAGACCAACTGGTCGGTGTAGCGTAGCCACAGGCCCCCTCCCTCCAGATTGGCCTTGTTGTTGGCGATGACGCTGTCCTGGATGGAGACGGTTGATCCGCTCCAGATGTAGTAGAGATAGGCGCCACCGCCGCTGTAGTCTTTGGACTTGTTGCCGCTGATCTCGGTGTTTTGGATGTTGGTGCTGCCGTAGGCGTATTGGTAGACGCCACCCCCGTGGTAGCGCGCGGTGTTCCCGGAGATGACGCTGTCGATCAGGGTTAGGTCCGCGTAGCCATAGGCGAAGATGCCGCCGCCGTGACCCTGAGGTGACTTGCCATTGGCCACCGTGCAGCCCGTCAGACTCAGGGGGCCATAGGCGTAGTACATGCCGATATGACCCGCGTTTCGGTAGGCCTTGTTTCCGTCGAAGGCGCAGTTCTCAAGCGTCACGCCGACGTTGGTCTCGCCGTAGATGGCGCCGCCATAGCCGTAGGTGGCCTCGTTGTCGGTGAACTGCACCCCATTGCCGGTGACGCTGGACTCGGTCAGGTAGACGGCTCCTCCATAGCCATCGTAGATGGCGTTTCCGGAGAAGGTGGCGTTCCCTAAGTTTGCGCTGCTCTCGACTAGGTAAAGGGCACCGCCGCTGGCAGCGGCCTCGTTGACCACAAACTGGGTGTCGGCCAAGGTGAGCGTGCTGCCGCCGTAGAGAGCGATAGCGCCGCCGTTCTCATCGGCGGTGTTCTCGTCGAAGAGGCTGCCCTGGATTTCAAGCACGCTGGAAGTCGCAGCGATGGACCCGCCGTCTTGAGAGGACAGTCCGCTCAAAAAACTACTGTCGATCACGGTGAGCGTCGACGAAGCCACGTTGATCTGGGCTCCCCAGTCGCCGCGCCCGCCATCGATCACAACCTGGTTCAAGCTCAGGGTACCCGAGCCCATGTACAAGGCCCGGCCCGTGCCTTCGAATCGCAGGCCGTCCAAGTCCAAGTTGCCACGATCGGCCCAAATAGCGGTCTCTCCGCTGTTGGAGATCAGAATGGCCCCTTCCTGGCCGACGATGCGTAGGTCCTTGCCAGAAGCGTCCGCGTGGGCGGTCCACTCGCCGGCTGGCACCTGGATCTCGTCCCCACTGGCGGCCTGGGCCACGGCTTCGTCTACGCTCAATGACAAAGAGACTTGGTGGGTGGCGGCCATAGAGAGGGAGCTTAGGAGCAGAATCATGGTTTGATTCTACACCCTTGTGCTTCCAATTGAACCACCATGCGAGTGGACTCAGCTTGCTGGAGAGGGAGCGCTCTGAGCACCGCGGATCAGTCGGCCGGGCATTGCACCTGTGGGCTGGCCATTCTCAAAGATGATCTCGCCTGCACACAAGGTCATCGTGTAGCCATCCGCGCGCTGGATCAGCCGGCGTCCGCCTGCGGGCAGATCGTGTACAAGCTGGGGAGGGCGTAAGGCAAGATTGTCGTAGTCAATGACGTTGATGTCGGCGCGGTAGCCCGGTGCGATTTGTCCGCGGTCTTTCAGGCCATACAGAGCAGCGGTCTCGGTGGTCTGGCGACGCACGATCTCGGAGAGCTCGATGTGGTCACCGCGGGTACGGTCCCTTGGCCAAAAGCTGATCATAAAGGTGGGCATACCGCCGTCACAAATGGCGCCGCAGTGCGCGCCCCCGTCGCTCAGGCCCATGCGGGTCTGAGGATGAGTGTGCAGAGTGTGCAGCAAGTCCAGGTTCTGATCGCTGTAGTTGAAGAGCGGGAAGTAGAGAAAGCCGCTTCCGTCTCCTGCCATCATCATGTCGTAGGCCAACCCACGGGGGTCCACGCCCTGCTGCGTACCCAGCGCGCCGATGGAGGTCTCGGGTGCAGGCTCGTAGTCTACGCCGCCACGCATGGGAAACATCTTCTCGAAGGACTGGGTGACCCAGTCCTCGAAGGTGCCGATTGGGATGGGCGTATCTGCCAGCATTTTGGCCCGTGTCTCAGGTGTCTTGAGCTGGGCCAAGGCCTGCTCCCAAGGCAGTGCTTGAAGGGCTTGCCAAGTGGGGTAGGCGACAAAGGGGTGCGCGGTAACGCGCCAGTTCATCAGGATTCCGATGGGGCGGCCAGCGACTTGAGCCACCATGGGTACGCCGTCTTTGTGGGCCTGGGTCAGTTCGGGCAGGATCTCTTCCCAGAGCTTGGGGGCGACATCGGACTGCGAGAGGTTGAAGCTGACGGGCCTACCGGTCCATAGGGCCAACTCGCGCATCCAGGGAATCTCTCTGGGGACTTCTACGTGCTCACAGGCCAGCTGAAACACGCCTTGACCGGTGTCCTTGAGCGCCTTGCCAATGCCAAAGAGCTCCTCGCGACCGGCGAAGGTTCCGGGAACGGGTACGCCCTCGATGCTCTTGTGCAGCAAGGTGCGCGAGGTGGAGAACCCCAGGGCGCCGGCCTCCAGGGCCTCGGCCACAAGCTCGCCCATCTTGGAGACGTCCTCGGCCGTGGCGACCTGGTTCGATGCACCGCGCTCGCCCATCACGTAGGCGCGCAGAGAACCATGTGGGATTTGGGTTCCAAAGTCGATGGCGTGGGGCGTGGAATCGATCGCATCCAGGTACTCGGGGAAGCTCTCCCAGTTCCAGTCGATGCCCTCGGCGAGTGCGGCGCCGGGGATGTCTTCGACCCCTTCCATCAGGCCGATGAGCCAGTCGTGCTTGTCAGGCCGTGCCGGGGCAAAGCCCACGCCGCAGTTGCCCATGACGACCGTGGTGACCCCGTGCCAGGAGCTGGGGGAGAGGTAGGGGTCCCAGGTGACTTGGCCGTCGTAGTGCGTGTGCACGTCGACAAAGCCTGGCGTGATCAGCTGGCCAGCGCAGTCGATCTCTTTGGTGCCGGAGAGGTCGGCGCCCACCGCTGCGATGGTCTTGCCAACAATGCCAATGTCTGCGACAAAGGAAGGACTGCCCGTTCCGTCCAGAATGGTGCCGCCTTTTAGGACCAAGTCGTACATGTGGACTCCTGCAATCTTGCGCGTTCGCTGTGAATGATGCACACTGTGAACATGATTCACGCTTCTGGTCAAGGCCGATCTGCACGGCGCGCGCAACGTATCGAAGAATTTCTAGACGCGGCGGAGCGTGTGGTGATCGCCGAAGGGGTGGAGGCGCTGACCATGGCTCGCTTGGCCAGGGAGTGCGATGCAGCAGTGGGTGCGGTCTATCGCTACCTGCCTGGCAAGTCGGCCTTGCTTGGCGGGCTGCAGCTACGTTCGGTTCGAGTGCTTGCGGACCTGGTCGAGCTGCGGGTCGCAGGGATCGCCGATCCCATTGAGCGTATCCAGCTGGCCTTTGGGACGTGGTCGGTGTTCTCGCTGGAGTCACCGGCGCTGTTTCGGCTCATCGACGACAGCCTCAGTGATCCCAGACACATCTGGACCCGGATGATCGCGACCAGGTCCAGCAGTTCTTATTTCCGCTGCTCGGGCGCTGCGCCCAGTTGATCGAGGAGGCTGTGGAGTCGGGAGCGCTGCGGCCAGGAAACGCCCAAGTCCGAACCTACGCCTTGTGGGCAGCGGTGCACGGCGCACAGCACTTGGGTCGAAAAGTACCGCCTGTTAGCACGCTTGAGGAGAGTGATCTCGGCGCGCAGATGGTGGCTGATCTCCTCGCTGGCTGGTCGCCTCAAGTCCAGACGGATCACCGAAGCGTTTCTTAGAGGCCCTCCTCGACATAGACAACCATGGGCCAGGAGAGAATCACAGTGGTTCCATCTGGAGTCGGTGGAAAGGCCACGCTCTGAAGGGCTTGAGCCATGCAGTCTTGGGTCGGGCCATGTCGCATGGTGGTCTTGCGCAGCTCAGTTTTCGCCACGCTCCCGTTCTCTGTAACGACCAGCTTGATCTCTACCTTGCCCGAGTGCGGTGCGGACTGGGCACACTCCTCCAAGGCGGACTCGGCTGTGGCGATGGCTTTGGACGCATCGGCGATCTTCATGGAGCCCAAGAGCGTGGGCTCTCCCTGGACACGAACACGGTCACTCCGGTCCCAGGTGAGCTTGGCCGCTGCCCAGTCGGCATCGCTGTTGGCCATGGTCAGGGCTTCCACCCCAAGCGCCATGCCCATGCCCATTTCCAGCTTTTGCTGGTGGCTCAGATCTTCTCTGTCGGGTCTTTGAAGGCCCGCCAGCGCTGCGTTCTTGGGTTTCGCCGGAACCGGTGTCTCCCAGAGCACCACGGTCATGGTTTTTTTGACCTTGAGCTTGGAGACGCGGGGTTCTCCTTGTGCGACCACGACTGCCAGTTGTCCAAAGCCAGCTTTTGCTGCGGTAATTTTGAGCTGCTCTTGCGTATCCAAAGGGAGTCTGGAGTCAATCACGGCCAAGACAGGGCGCTTGACTTGACAGTCCAAGCAGCCGGCAGCCGCCAAGGGGATAAAAAGTGGGAAGATCACGCCCCGGCCCAGGTGCTCTGTAGAGACTTTCCCCTGCTCCAACTCGGTGAGAATCTCGCCGTTGAGGAAGATGTGGTCGGCAGTTGCGACGATGACGGTATCTTGTGCCAGATCCGAGCGGTCCAACAGCACGCCGTCTCCAGTGGGAAGCTGCAGGGGACCTACACGCAGGGCGCTCAAAGCGAAGATCAATGCGAACAAGGGAACTCCTGTGGGTCTCTCTACACTGCATAGGGGGCAGGGGCGGAAAAGGTGTAAACGGCAGGCACAAAGATTTCATTGCCAGCTTTCCCCTCGGGGTGTTCTAGAGACGCGACAAACTTGGAGCTTGAACTATGGACCCCTACCGTCCCCCAGATTCGAATATGCAGCTGTCTCAGAAGGGCACCGCTGTAGGAGGCGATCCCTTTCATGGCGATACTTGGCAGGTAGGAAGTCTGTTCAGCGCCACCCTGGACAGGGTCAAGGAACAGGTCGGTCCCTTTCTGATGTTGGGCGTTGGATTCGGCGTAGTAAACGTCTTCTTCAGCGTTTTGAACCAGGTCATCTCGGTTGCAGGACCAGAGAGCGGTATAGACACCAGCCTGTTCATTGCGCTCTCTGGCTCAATGTCCATGATCGGGGGCATCGTCCAGTTCCTGCTGGGCTTGGTGGTCATGATGGGGGCCATGAAGATCGCACGCGGTCAGGCGCTCTCAGTCTCAGAGCTGCTGCCGTCGGGGAAGGTCGTGGTGTCGGCGATCTTGGGGGGCATTTTGGTGACCTGTGCCCAGACCTTTGGGTTCTTGCTCTTCTTCTTTCCCGGCGTCATCCTGTTCTACGCTGTATTTTTCTACAAATGGCTCATCGTGGACCAGGAGATGGGGCCCATCGACGCCATCACCGAGAGCGTGAGCATGACCAGTGGTCACAAGATGCAGCTCTTCATTTGGACGCTGGTGCTCTTTGGCCTGGGTGTCGTGAGCATGGTGTTGACCTGTGGTTTGGGCTTGTTCTTGCTCTTGCCCTTTGGGCAGGTCGCCAGCGTTCTGATCTACGACAACATCCGCCTTCGGAGCGGCTTGACCGACTGATTGCTTGGAGCCTGGGCCAGGGCGTCTACGTTTGATCATGATGACTCTTCTTACCTTGGCCTGTCTCTCTCCTTCAGACCTTCTAAGCGGCCCTCTGGGGGGCGCCTCTGCCGAAGCGCGCGGGGTTACACCTCTCAGCCAGAATGGCCTTCTGGAGACCGAACGCAACAGCGTGGACGTGTTCGCTCAGGCGGCCCCGTCCACGGTGTTCGTGACCCAGTCCCAGCTCGTGCGGCGATGGGGGGGCTCCGACCCCGTAGAGGTCCCGGCTGGAACTGGAAGCGGTGTGATCTGGGACACCGAGGGGCACGTGGTGACCAATTTTCACGTTGTAGATGGGGCCAGCTCTCTGGAGGTGGCCCTGCACGACGGCAGCACCTGGCCCGCCCGGTTCATCGGTGGTGAGCCGCGCAAGGACATCGCGGTTCTTCAAATCGATGCACCCAAGGACCTTCTCGCTGCTGCGGTCCTACCGCCGGTAGGCACGGGGCTTCAGGTGGGCCAGAAGGTGTTGGCTATCGGCAATCCATATGGCTTGGACCACACGCTGACCGTCGGTGTGGTCAGCGCCATTGACCGCGAGATTTTGGGCTATGGCGGGGTCAGTATCCGGGGGGTCATCCAAACGGATGCGTCGATCAATCCGGGCAACTCTGGTGGCCCCTTGCTGAACTCTAATGGGCAACTCATCGGGATCAACTCTCAGATCGCCAGCGCCTCCGGGGCGAGTGCCGGTATTGGCTTTGCGGTCCCCGTGGACACGGTGCGTCGGGTGGTCTCCGAAGTGGTCGAGTTTGGCCAGGTCCGACAGGCCGGTATGGGCGTGCGCTTGGTAGACGACCGTCTGGCGCGTCGTGCCGGCATCCCCGCGGGCGTGGTGCTGCGCAGTGTGGTCGCCGGCTCTCCAGCGGAGAAAGCTGGGCTGATCGGCCTCCAGGACGACGGTCGCGTTCCGGGTGACATCGTGGTGGGGGTCAACGGGGAGCCGGTGGCTGACTACGATGACCTATACAACGCCCTGGACGGACGGAAGGCTGGAGAGGAGGTCACGCTCCAAGTTCTACGGAATGGGGAGACCCGCGAGGTCATCTTGTCCCTGATTCTCCTGGAGTAGGACCGCAATACCGTGCGATGAACCTACCAGTCGATCAGGCTGGCGCCCCAGGTAAAGCCGCTTCCAAATGCGACACACGCGACCTTCATGCCAGGCTTAAGGCGGCCGGTGCGTACCGCTTCGTCCATCAGCAAGGGGATGGTGGCTGCCGTGGTGTTGCCGTAGCGGTCGATGTTGTGGAGCAGTTTCTCTTCCGGGATGCCCAGTTGCTTGGCCACGTACTGGTTGATGCGCATATTGGCCTGGTGAAAGAACCACAGGTCGATGTCTTCGCCCTGAATTCCCTGTTCTTGACAGACCCGAAGCACTGCGAAACACATGCGCTGTACGGCGTTCTTGAAGACCTGGCGGCCATCCATGTTCGCGTAGAGCTCCTCCCTGGGGATGATGCCGTTGCCGTCTTTGTCTAGGCGGATGAAAGGGCGCCTGGAGGTGTCCCAGACCCGCTGGCGCAGCACATCGGCGCCGCGACCGTCCGAGCCCAGGTGCCAGTGGCGGATGCCCTTGTCTTCTTCGGTGGCCGAGACGATGACCGCCCCCGCGCCATCGCCAAACAGGGTCGATACAGAGCGCCCGCTGGTGCTCAGCTCAAGGGCCGCGCTGTGCAGCTCTGAGCCGACGACCAAGACGTGCTTGCAGGCACCACTCTGAACCATCGCGGTGGCCGTGCCCAGGGCGTACAGAAAGCCGGAGCACTGGTTGCGGATGTCCATGGCTGGCGCAAAGGTCGCATTGGGGCCGTCGCACAGGCCCAGCTTTTTCTGGAGGTAGACACCATCGCCCGGGAAGCTGTGCTTGGGGGACAGGGTGGCGTAGATCAGCATGTCCAGGTCGGTGGCCTGGAGACCCGCCATCTCCAAGGCGCCCAGGCTAGCCTGCAGACCCATGTCCGAGTTCTCCATGCCCTCTGGCGCAAAGCGGCGCTCCTTGATGCCCGTCCGCTTCTGGATCCACTCGTCGGTGGTCTCGATGCCGTAGACCGATACCAGGTCATCGTTGGTGACCACTTGGCCCGGTACGAAGGACCCGGTCCCGGAGATGGTTGCGTTCGGCACGTTCAGACTCCCTGATTCTTCGTCCTTAGCGCCCCCTGTCCCTATCGACCACGGCGTAAGGAGTCGGGACGCACCTGACTGGGGTTCTGGGGAGCCAGCATTCGGGCGCGCAGGATGGGGTCGGCCTGTTTCAGAAGGCGCTCCCAGATGGCCTCGTTGACGTAGACGACGTTGGGTCCCAAGGCGGTCACATTGCGGGAGTTGGGGAAGTCGTCCGCCTCAAAACCAACGGCTATCCTTCCGATTCCCCCTCTCTCTAGTTCAGCTTCTGGGGCCCAGGCCATCGCCTCGCCACCGGTCTCGTAGTCGTAGAGAAAGTTGAACCCCTGGTGTGCGATCAGCAGGGTGGGCTGTTCTGGGATGCGTTGAATCTGCCGTCGATAATCGGGGTAGGGGGGATGGTCTTTGGGTGCGAATCCAAGGGTTGCCAGGGGCAGCAGCAGGACCCCCCACAGGCTGCTCGTGCCGATCTTTCCCGCCAAAGGCCAGACCAGCACGGGACTGATCAGGACCAAGCGGTAGCCCATGTCCAGCTGATTTAGGTCCCAAGGCAGCAGCAATACGACGGCCAGGGGCGGTAGAAGTGGCCAGGCTTTTCGACCCATCGCAGCGACGACGAAGAGCCCGGCCCAGGCCAGGGACCACTCTGCGAGCTGTACTGGGTTGGTGTACCGGAGGGTGGCCAATGGCCAGGGTTGGGGGAAGTGAAGGCTCAGGTCAAAGGCACCCTTTAGCCGGTCCAGGTCTTGAAGGTGGAGAAGCCCGGGGACCGCTTGAGAGAGCACTCCAAAGACTAAAAAGGCGCCCAGGGCACCCATGATCAGCCGCCGGTCCAGCCGCGCCAGGACAGCGCCGCCAAGGCTCAACACCACGATGGCCGCGCCCAAGCGGTGGGCCCAGGCTGCCAAGATGCCACCCAGGACGGGCAGCACCCAGCCGCGCCAGGTCTTGGCCGGGGCGAGCAGTCCCCCAAGCCAGAGCAGCAACGGGGCGACCATGCCCAAGTTCTTGGCAAAGTCGCCAGCCAGGTGGGTCAGGGAAGGGGAGCAGGCGGCCAACAGGGCCACCACCATGCCGCCTCCGGGCCGCACCCGCTCTCCGGCCCACCAGCCCGCGGGCACGCAGAGGGCGGCCAGCGCAGCACCTCCGACCTTGTGGGCAGCGATTGGGTCCAGCAGCCAACCCAGCGCCCCTAAGAAGCGTAGTACCCAGCTGGAGTCTGGAACATGCAGACCTTGGCCGGCGGACCAGTCTGCGATCTGGACCACGTAGTAGTAGCCGTCGGTACCGGTGGGCTCGGGTGTCTGTCCGAGCCACCACAGGCGTACGAAAAACGCCGCCAGGGTCAGGACTGGGAGGATCGGGGCTTTCAACTCAGACCCTCGCCCAAGTCAAACAGGCCGTGGGGTGATCTTTTCAGGGTCCAGCAAGCGCTCAAAGCTGCCTAAGGTGGACAGCATTCGAGATTGGAGGCCGCCTCCAGGGCCACGCTGCAGCATCCAGTACATCGGGCGTTCGCCGACCTGAATCCGAACGCAGAAACGTCCAGCCTGTTGCAGTCCATAGCTACGGTCCACACTCAGGGACTCGCCCTGCTCGATGTGGTGTGCAAGCTGTCGTAGCAGTCGCAGGGACTCCAGTGTGTCGGAGGCGGCGTCTGCCAGCACCGACACATTGCGTTCGTTGAGAGCCTGCACCAGAAGCCAGACGAAGGTCCATGCCTCTTTGGACTCGGGCAGCGCCTCAAAGCTTGGCGGCGCCGAGATGGCGCCTTCCACGAAGAGGTGGGCCACTTGGGCATTCTTGGTCAGACCCGCCAACCCGGAGCCCGTATCGAGCAGGTGCAGACCGGCCAGGATGTGCTCCTCGCCTGCCTGGTCCACGCGCAGCAGGGGTACGGCAATGGCGGTACGTCCGTCTTGCTCAGCGAGCACGACCCCGGCGCCTAAGAACAGGCCCTTGCGGACGGCCTGCTTGTAGAGCGAGCCCGGTGTGTCCTGGTCTGCGGACCAGCCCCGTGGCGTGCACTGAGCTTGGGCAGCGGCCTCGTCTTTGCCCGAGATGGCCTGAGCGAAAGCATCCGCTCTTCTCTCCGCGCTCATTCACCCACCATTCGCTTGAACTCGTCTTTGCGGTCACCGTCCAGCTCCCCGCGCACATCGTCCTTGTCTGCCACGGCCAAGACCGCGTTCAGGTCACCGGACGCATTGGAGAAGCGCAGGATTTCAATCATGGCGTCCTGGTCATCGCCGCCGGTCCAGCCGCTCATCAGCTTCTTGAGCATCTCACCGCGCTGGGTGGCGTCGGCCAGCTTGTGGGCGTCGTTGGCCACAGCCTCGCGCACCTTGTCGTCGCCGGAGAACAGGCCCCAAAAGCTCTCCCACAGGGAGGCACCAAAGCCGGCCATGTCGGAGACGGCGTCGGCGATCCAGTCGGTCGCGATGCTCGCCAGTTCTCCGCCAACGACCAAGGCAAGCTTGATGCCTTCCAGGGCGTCGATGTTCACCGAGACCTTGGCGCCCAAGCCCACACCCCAGGTGGCGTTGGCCCCCCAGGTAAAGCTGAGCTTACCCCCGGAGAAGCCGACCTTGGCGCTGATCTGTGCGCCCACGCCCAAGCTGCCCTCGCCGGTGCCTTCTACCCCTAGAACTGGGATTTCTCCCTCGGGGCCCCAGGTCAGCACCGAGGTGATCAAGCGCTCAACAACCTCGTCGGCTCCCACTTGACGCATCACCCAACCGAGTCCTGGGACGGCGCTGGATGCGGTGTCGATGCCTGCCGCGATGGTGTTCTCCATCTTGGAGCTGTAGGCACCCTGGTCCTTTTTGTGCCAGTTCGCAGCTAAGCCTGCGCCCAGACGAACCTTAGCGCCGGCAAAAGCACCCGCGCTCGCGTCGAGAGTCGCGCCGACCCCACTGCTCTTTTCTGCCTCTGGGCCCGAGGCTACGGTCTCCGTGCTCCCGTCGGCGCCCGCCTTGGTCTGGGTGTCCATTTCGGAGAGGATTTCGTCGCCATCGATAGTACGGGAACCCTTCGAACGCTTGATGGAGGCGGTGATGCTGGCCTTGGCCTCGGCACCCACGAAGGCGTCGATGCTCACAAAGAAGGTGCCGGAGAACTCCTCTCCGAGCAGTGTGTACTGCTCGGTCTGCCACTCCCACTTCTGCTTCCATTCAAAGAGTTGGGCCCGAGCCTCGACCGCGGTCGCCAGCTCCACTCCAGTGGTGTCTACCGTCAAGCTTGACTTGCCGCCGGCCTCGAAGCCCAGCACGTCGTAGCTACCCGAGCTGGTGCTGCCACCCATGCCATCGGTGTTGCTCCAGGCATTCCCGGCTACGCTGGTGTCGGCCCAGATGTTGTTGGAGCTCTGCCCGTAGAGTCGCGTTTGTTTGGCTGTTCGGTCCCAAGCGTTGTTGCGCTTGGGTGCGCCGTAAACGCCGGCAAGCTGCCGGTCGGTGCGCTCGCGCAGGTCCTCATCGGAGCTGCCTCTCGCGCCCCAGATCACCACCTTGCGTCCGTCAGCTCCGGTGGCCACGGCATAGCGGCGACCGTCTTGAGCTGTTTTGAAGTTCTGAATGTGGTCTCGGCCCGAAGTTGGCGTGGCGCTTGTCCCGCTGGAAGCACCGCCCAGGTTGACCGCGCCTGTTTGAGCGTTGTCCGCTTGGCTGCCCGCACCCAAAGTGTTCTGGCTGTAGGTGTTGAACAGCGCCTGATTCCGGCCCCCGTCGGTGACCCCGCCCAGTCCGCTCTGGGACATGAGCTCATTGCGCGCGGCTATGAAGGTGACCAGGTTGACAGTGTCGGGCTCTACGGGAGCCCAGGTCCCGCCGGCGCGTCGGTAGCGCTGGGTGCCGTTGTCCGCAAAGACCATGGAGCGCAGCGCCTGTTTGCTTGCCCCGCTCAGATCGGGCGCAGTGGCGCTGGGGGTGTGGGCGCTGATTTGAGTCTGTTGAGGGGTACCGTCTTGGGCTGCGGCGTTGCGATTGGCAACGCGCTTGTCTGGGGTGGGGGTTGCCGAAGGGGTCATTTTATTCGGCGCGCGCATGTGCTTGGGGGTTCCGCCCACGCCCATTTGGCGCAGTCCAACCCCCGGTGCGCCCGGCTTTAGGCCTGAGCCTTGGCTGGTTCCCAAGGCATCGCCGAGCTGGCGAAGCATCTTGGTGGGTACGGTGTTCTTGAGGGTCTGCAGGGCACGACGGGGGTGGTGCTGGCGGCCCTGTGCCTTGGCTGGCGTGAGGGTTTCGCCGAAGGTGGCGTCGACCACCTCGAGCAGGCCACCGCTTACAGCGCCGTCTGCAAAAGCACGTGCCTTGCGCTCGTGGTCATCGCCCGGCTGGGAGACGCCTGGCTTTCCACCGCCCAAGACCGCGTGGTGCAGTTCCTCGGCGATGAGCGTCTTGGCGGCGTTGCCGGACTCGCTGAAGGTGCCGGGGGCGAAGTAGATGTCGCGGCCTACCGTGACGGCGTTCGCTGCGACCCCCACGGCAAAGTCTGCGGCGGCGCTGTCGGTGTGAATGCGCACTGAGTCGATGCTGCGACCCAAGATCGGGCGGAAGGCTTCCTTGAGGGAGTTGGGCAGAGACTGTCCGCCGCCGCTCGGACGCTCGCTGGTGGCTTCTCGGCCCATGGCGCCAGAGGCGTTTCGGTGCAGGGTCTCCCGTGTGGGCCGGGTCATGCGCTTCTCTTTGGTGGAGGCGCGCCCGGGCTCCTTGTTGCGCCCCTTAAAGAAGTGGCGGTCGATGTAGCCCCACGCGCCCTTTTGGTCGCCGTCCAGGACCTTGACCTTGGTCCAGCGCCGCATGGGCTTTTCTACGCCCAAGTTGGTTCCAGCTGCTAGCTGACCTGTCCAGTGTTTCTGCAGCTTTTTTGGGGCGTTCTGGAGGGCGGCTCCGTGGGCCTTGACCGCGGCGGTCTCCAGGCCATGCAGGGCAGCGTCTTCCTGCTCGTTGTCTGCCACGTTGGTCGCGGCTTGGTCTTCGGTTGGGCCGGTCTCTGTTTCGCTATCCGGAGTCTTCTCGGCGCCGGCATCTCCACTCAGCTTCGCGCTCAGTGCATCGGAGCGCTCGCTGAGCGTGGAAAGGGTCTTTTGAAGTTGGCCGGCATCCAGTTTCTTGCTGTCTTTTAGCGCGGGCCCTTCCTTCTGGTCCTTCACCTGTTTTAGGTCGTTCACACCGGCGGTCAGTTCCTCTATTCCCTCTAAGAAGAGGGTCATCGCGTCTTGGAGCTTGCGGGCTCCTTCCAGGACTCTGCCCAGGGCTTGTGCCCCAAAATCCACATCGGCGTCTCCGCCGATGGTCTCCTGGACCCAGCCCACAATCGCGGTGAAGCGGGGCTCGCTGGGGTCGCTGTTGTCCTTGTTTTCCTTGGTGCGCTCGTCTTTGACCTCGCCGGTGCTTGGGCCGGAGTCGCCCAGCGCCCATCCGACCAGGGAGAGCAAGCTGCCCACGGCCTGGAGCTTGGCGCCGAGCTTTAGTCCCGCCTCGCTGGACTCCAGGGCGGCAGCGATGGCCTGCAGGGCCACCTTGGTCAGACCTAGGACGGTGGCCAGTGCTTCTCGCCAGAGGGTCTTGCGCTCCGCCTCTCCCAAGGTATCCCACAAGGAAATGCGCTCGCCCAGGGCCTCCATCCTCTCGTTCTGGGCCTTGATGATGGACTTCCATTCGCCCAGTTCTTCCAGGGACTCCTGGTCGTTCTGACGACCGTCCACTTGGTCCTGGTTCTGCTCGCCCCCTTGAGATTGTTTGTCCAAGGCGCTGTTGTCGTCGTCACGGGAGCGCATCGCCGCGCTCTGTCCCGTCTCGCTGCTCTGCGTGCCCCCCTCGGCGCTCTGCACGCCCAACTCCATGCCTTGGCCCATGGAGAGCTCGGCGTCCATCGGTGCCAGGATGCTGCCATCCAATTCGGGAAGCAGGCTGGTGGCCATGTTCTCCGCTTCCAGCTCCACGGCGTCCGTCGGGCTGGAGACGGCCATGCCCCCTTCGGTCTGGTTGGCGCCCGAGTTGGCCCTTAGGC
Organism: uncultured bacterium; assembly: GCA_905480105.1. Lineage (GTDB taxonomy): Bacteria > Myxococcota_A > UBA796 > UBA796 > CAJQPC01 > CAJQPC01. The sequence continues at coordinate 53,383 of CAJQPC010000113.1, forward strand.
GGCCCTCCATGTGCTGGACCACATGGGTGAGCTCATGGATCAGCAGGCGCAGGTTTCCCCGATCTTGCAGGTTGTCGTAGCCGTGGCCCAAGTACACGCTTTGGCCGACGGTGTAGGCCTTGGCGTTGATCGCCTTGGACGCCTGGTTTGCGGCGCCGTCGTTGTGAAGGCGGACCCCGCTAAAGTCCACGCCACCAAAAGCAGCCTCCAAACGGCTGCGTGCGAACTCGGGCAGGGGCTTTCCGCCGCGCGCTGCGGCGGCTTTGACCCTGGAGTCGGCATCTCGTGCAAAGACTTCGGGTGCGGGCAGGGCGTCCCGTGCGGCCAAATAGGCGGCCACGCTACTGTTGGACAGCATGCCGCTGTTGGCAGTGTCGGGGCCCAGTCCTGCGGCCCCCATCGTGAGGGCCTCGCTGATCAGCGGGGCAGGGCCGTCCAAGGAGCCGGCAAGGGCGCTCTGGATCAAGTTGTTGCCGAAGCTCTCCTGCAAGGAAGAACTCAGCGCGGCGTGGGACTCGGTCGCGGGCTCGGGGCGGGTAGCAATGTTGGAGGAAACACGCTCCTCATCCCGATCTCCACGGATATTTCCTGTGGGCTTTTTCACTACCGCCGCAGGCCGCACTTTGTCTTCGCGTGCGCTGTTGGCAGCGGAGTCCGTCCGAGCCATGTCTGCTCCCTTTCAGTGCCGACTTGTAGTTTAGCAGACTTAGGCCCGGTGTTCCCCGGCGTTTTTGCCTGGCTCCAGGAAGGGGCCTAAAGCTAAATTCCAACCACTTAGAAGCAGGCTATTTCTGAGCCGATCTCGTCGTCGCCCTGCACGAACTCCACCTGCTGACAACTCTGGGTGGGCTCCTCGCAGACGAAAGGCTCTCCGTCCTGTTCAGTGCAGAGGTCATGGCACTCGCGGTCGCCTACAGGCTCCTCGCAGACGGTTTTTCCCGCCATTTCCTTGCAGACGTAGACGAAGTGGCAGATTTGGTCGGATCCGCAGTCGCTGTTGTCGCAGCAGGTCCGACCCTCGTCCTGACACTCGGTGACGGGATCGTAGGGCGCTTGGGCACAAGCAAAAAAGAGAAAGAGTGGAATCATCGCTTGGGGTCCTCTGGGGTCCAGGTTCCGCTGGGGCCGTGGTCTGCGACCAGGACCAGCTCGCGGCGGCTGTGTGGGGGCACGCACTGGCCACCGCGCCATTGGAATGGTGGAATCAAACATTTCCAAGCCCCACCCCGAAAAGGATGCAGCAAGTGGCGCCAGGCGCGGGCATCCTGGCCGATGGTGGTGTGAATGGTGCGGTAGCCTGGCAGGCTTACCTTGATGTGGAAGCGGCAGCGCCGCCGCTTGATGCGCTGGCTGTCACAGCCGGTGTCTCTGCGGATGTGCGGCAGGGTCACCAGCGTGAACTCCACTGGGGTGGTGCCCACCTTGCGGCGGTTGATCTGCACCTGGGCTCCAGGCGGTTCGCTCTCGATGCGCACCTTGTGAGGGAAGCATCCCAGGATGCTTGCGGAGAGCAGGAGGGTTGTCAGCATTGCTGCAATTGTAGCCCGTGTGGAGTGACTGTGACCTTCTTGCTGCTGGCCTTTATCTTGGCAACCCCGAGCGCCCAGGCCGACCGTGGCGCCCGTGCGGAGACTCGCCAACACAGGCGCGCGTACTCCCAACTCCAGGAGATCGCCGACGGCTATTGGCGCGCGGTGCGCTGGGACAAGGTGGCCGAAGCTGCAGTTTTCCTTGGAGACCCCGACGACCGCATCGATTGGTTGGCGGAAGGGACCGTAGAAGGAACATTTTCCTACCGAAGCGCCACTGTGATTCACCTGGAGATGGGACCGGGTCTGGTCGACGACCCCGACGGCTACGAGCGCCGCGCGACGGTGCTGGTGGAGATCGAGGGCTTTGATAGCGACCAGGTGCTCAAGCGCCAGGTCAGAGTACAGCGCTGGTACAAGCAGGGTGGCAGCTGGTATGTGGTCGCCGGAGAGCGGGTGGGCGTGTCGCGGCAATGATGTGGAGCGGCCAGGCCAGCCTGGTCTTTGGTCTGGTATGCCGGAACCGGTGCCCCCAGGTTTGGATGAGGGGTTAGAGCTGGGGCATGAAGAATGCTGCCAAGCACGAGCTCACTCCACGGGTCAAAGCGACTTTCGAGACGCTCTTCGGCCCGCTCGCCCGCTACCACCAACACAGCGTGGTTGGCTTGGAGAACATCCCCGTGGATGGCGGCGTGTTGTTGGCGTTCTCCCATAGCTTTGCCACCTACGATGGCTTCCTGACTGGCTACGAGATTTACAAGGCTACCGGGCGGGTTCCCATGGCCTTGGGGGACAACCTCATCTTCAAGACCCCCATCTTGAGAGAGATGGCGTGGGACCTTGGGATTCGTCCTGGAAACCACGAGAATGGTCAGGCCATTCTCCAAGACGGCGGCATGCTCTTGCTCGCCCCAGGCGGCATGAAGGAGTCCCTTCGGCCCGAAGAGCAGCGCTACCGTGTGGAGTGGGAGCGCCGCCGCGGCTTTGTGAAGCTGGCTCTGCGCGCACAGGTGCCCATCGTGCTGGTCGCCTGTGGTGCGGCCGATGACCTGTACAGCGTGCGACAGAACCGATTGACCTCGTTTGCCTACGAGCGCTTCCGTGTCCCATTGCCGTTGATCTTTGGGAGACGGGGAACGCCCATCCCCAACAAAATCCCACTTCGCGCCTTCGTCTCTGAGCCCATCTACCCCCCGGCCCACGACCCCGAGAACGAGGCCAGCCAGGTAGAGGCCCTGCATGGGCCCATTGTGGCGCACATGCAGGAGCTCATGAAGCTGCGCTGAGCGCGCTTAGAGGCTGTTCAAGTACTCCTCGGCCGCGTCGTGGCGGTCCTCGACATGGGTGATCAGCGCCTGCACGCTGGATTCAAAGGCGCTCTGACTGCTCAGGCTCGTGAAGGGGGGGGCCTCTTCGGCCACGTATGGCGCGATCAGGTCATGGTGTGCCTGCAGCAAGCAGGAAGAGCATGATGAGTCCGAGGATGGGGATACGCTATTCGATCCCGGACAGGAACGATCCCTATCTCGCCTTATTTCTCATTCACCCTTCTTTTAACGGGGGCACTGCTGGGCTCCGACTCGGGTGGGAGCGGCGGCGGCACATGGGGACTCGGCGCCCCCAAGGCCAACGCGGCGTTCCCTACAGGCTTGCCCAGGGCCGGCTGCTCAAAGAACAGCGCCCAGGCAGGCTCCATGGCCCGGGGCGCGACCCAGAACACACGAGAGGCTGCCTTGATTCACGCTGTGTCCACCTTGCCGACGACTACTCTCCGAAGCCTTCTGGCATGCTCACGCCCAGCTCTTTGACCAGAAAGGCCCACTTGTCCGTGGCCTCGTCAATGCGCATCTGAGTGGGCTTGCCGGCGCCGTGGCCGCCGCGGGTCTCGATGCGGATCAAAATGGGGTCAGGACCGGCCTGCTCCTGCTGCATTGCCGCTGCGTACTTGAAGCTGTGACCGGGCACCACCCGGTCATCGTGGTCGCCGGTGGTGACCATGGTACTGGGGTACTCCACGCCCGATTTGATGTTGTGGTAGGGGCTGTAGCCGTAAAGAACCTTAAACATCTCGGGGTCTTGTGGAGAACCGTAGTCACTCTCCCAAGCCCACCCGATGGTGAACTGGTTGAAGCGCAGCATGTCCATGACACCGACCGCAGGAAGTGCGGCGCCGAACAGGTCTGGGCGCTGCACGCTGCACGCACCGACCAGCAGGCCGCCGTTGGAGCCGCCCATGATGGCGAGCTTCTCGGGGCTGGTGTAGCCCGCATCGATCAGGTGCTCAGCGCTGGAGATAAAATCGTCGAACACGTTCTGCTTGTTGGCCAAGCGTCCAGCGTCGTGCCACTCCTTTCCGTACTCTCCGCCGCCGCGCAGGTTGGCGACCGCGTACACGCCGCCCATCTCCATCCACACCCGGGCAGTGGTGCTGTAGTAGGGGGTCAGGCTGATGTTAAAGCCGCCGTAGCCGTAGAGAATGGTGGGGTTGGTGCCGTCCATCTCCAGGCCGGCCTTGTGGGTCACAAAGACCGGAACCTTGGTGCCATCCTTGGAGGTGATGAAGATCTGCTCGGTGACGAACTCACCCTCGGGCATGGCGATGGCCGGCTCGCGGAAGATCTCGCTCTCGCCCGTGGTCACGTCGAAGCGGTAGGTTGTGCCCGGCACCGTGTAGCCGGTGAAGCTGTAAAAGGTCTCGGTGTCTGTGCGGCGTCCGCCGAACCCTCCGGCGCTGCCGATTCCGGGCAGCTCGACCTCGCTGAGCATCTCGCCACTCTTGAAGTCATGCACCTGCACAACGCTGTGGGCGTCTTTTAGGTAGGTGAGGACCAGCTTGTCTTCGGCGAGCACGCTGACGCTTCGCAGCACGTTCTCTTGCTCGGGCACGACCTCGGTCCACTCGCCGGGTTTGCGGATGTTCATGCGCACGATGCGGCTGTTGGGCGCGTCTTTGTCCGTCTCTAGGGTCCACACGGGGCCGTCGTTGGCGATGACGTAGTAGCTGGCATCAAACTCGGTGAGCAGGGGGACCACCACGGAGTTCTTGGCCTGAAGATCCTTGTAGAACAAGCGGTTCTTGCGCTCGGTTCCCTCGGAGTTGTAGATCACAAGGTAGCGGCCATCTTCAGTGATGGAGCTTCCAAATCCCCAGGTGGGCTGGTCTTGACGCTCGTAGATCAGCTTGTCCTGGGCCTGCGGGGTGCCCAACTGGTGGAAGTAGAGCTTCTGGAACTCGTTTTTGGCCTCAAAGTCGTTGGGGTCCTCTGGGGCGTCATAGCGGCTGTAGAAAAAGCCACTGCCGTCCTTGAGCCAAGTGGCGCCGCTGAACTTGACCCACTCCAGAACTTCCGGTGCGGTCTCGCCGCTGGCCACATCCATGACGTAGATCTTGCGCCAGTCCGAGCCGCCATCGCTCACCGAATAGGCCAGGCGCTTGCCGTCGTCGCTGAACCAGGTCCCGCCCAGGGCTACGGTTCCGTCTTCGCTCAAGGTGTTGGGGTCCAGCAGCACGCGCCCGGGGTCGTTTGGACTCTCAGCGATGTACATCACCGACTGGCTCATCAGGCCGTCATTGTAGGACCAGGTGTAGACCCCCTCGGTCACGCGGCTCGGAGCCGAATAGCGCTCGTAGTTCCACAGCTCGGTCATGCGGCTGGCGATGACCTCGCGCTCAGGGATCTGGCCTAGATAGGCCTGGGTCAAGCCATTCTGTGCTTCGATCCAAGTGCGCACAGGGGCTGCGTCGCTGTCCTCTAACCACCGATAAGGGTCCGCCACAGAGGTGCCGTGGTAGTCATCGACCACCTCGCCAGGGGGACTCGCGGGGTACATGCTGCTGGGCGCGGCGGGCATGGCCAGAAGCTCGGTGCTGGATGTTGATTTTGGGGCGCAGGCCAAAGCCAGCAACAGAAGATGGGTCATGGGATCTCCGGGTGAGAGGAGACTAACCCGGGTGGGCAGCCACAGGGCTATAGAGCCTCGTGACCGCCACTCCACTCCCTTTCGCGTCCAAAAAAGCGCTGCTCACATGGGCCGACGCGCACCATGTAGAAGACCAGCTCGGCCGCTCCACAGCGGTGTTTTCCCGGGTGCCTGTGATGGCGCAGCGCTATCCGCGCATCTTGGAGCTGCTCCTGGACCCACTGGCTGGACGCTCTAAACTTGAGCTTCAAGCACGAGAGCTACAGGCAGAGGTCTTTGCCCGCTTGGAGCGGCTCTCGGCCCGCCGAATCCCTGTGCTTGCGTACCTGCGTCAAGCCGAGATTTGGCGCTGCATGCCGCCTGCTGAGCCCGCGCTCAGGGGGCTGTATCAATCGTTGCGGGCCCTACCCCGCCCCAAAGAGCCTTGGGAGTCTGGCTTGCGCGACCTACCCGAGCTGGAGGGGCACCTGGACGCGAGCCAGGACATGCTGGTCCTTCGCACTCTGGGGGGGGTACCACTAAACCCGGTACAGATTGCCCAACAGAGACTGACCCCGGCCGTGGTGGCCTCGGTCTTGGATCTGCTCTGTGCGCCGGGTCTGCGGGAGCATGTGTTGCGCACGGCACTCCTAAGCTACTTCCACGTCCCAGACTGGACTCGAACCCTCTCCCAGTTGGACCAAGCCTTGGCGAGCCGCACCGAGCTGGTGGCCGATTCCCAGGGACGCCTGCCCGGCTGGAAGCTGGACTTGGGCAACTGGAAGCTGACACAGGTCTGGACCACCCCCTACAAGCGTCAGCCGGGTCTGCGAACAGCCAAGATGAGCGGCTTCGAGACACATGTGGCTGTACCCCAAGACCAAGCCACCTTGGACGTGATGCGGAGCTTGGGTTCTCGAGTGGCTGGGCTGAGCTACCGCCGTGGGCTCCCGCGCGCGATCGCGGCCTTGGAAGAGCACCCCCGTGTGGTGGACGCCAACGGTCTGCTTTTGTCTATAGAAGCGCACGATCCCGAGCTGGCTTGGGTGCCCTTGGCAGACGGTGGGCTGCGCTTGGACTTACGAATTCTGGGCCGTGCTGCAGAGCCTGAACAGATACATAAACTCCTGGAGTACTGGGGTGCAGGACTGACTGTACTGGCGCTTGGACCGCGAGTGTTGGTCTTCTCAGTTCCGGACTCCCTGCGTCAGATTGTAGCGCTTATCGCTCAAGATCGAGCCAGCTTTCCAGCGCAAGCGCGCGCGCAGGTGATGGAGCGCTTTGCCTCCATGGCAGCCCTGGCACCACTGACCCTGGAAGGGGACCTGCGCGGTGTTTCAGTAGCGGGGGACCATGGGCCCAGACTGCGCATCACACCGGAACAAGACGGCACCTTGATGATCCAGGGGCGGGTCCGTCCTTTGGACGGTGCCGAGGCCTACCCCCCAGGAGAGGGGCCGGTAGAGGTTTACCAAGTCGTGGACGGTGTGCGTCAGTACACGCTGCGCGACTTGGCTCTCGAGCCCTCTCGGATGCGCGGACTCTTCGCTGAGCTTGGGCTGCACGAGGCCCGGGACTTTGAGCTGCGGGTTCACCTGATCGAGCGCTCGCTGGAGCTGGTCTCTTTGATACAAGAACTGAATACCAAGGTCGAGTGGACGCGCCCCAAACCCAGGGTGACCCGCCAAGCCATGACCAGTGACCTGACCCTGCGGGCCAGCACCAAGCGCTCCTGGTTTGGGGTGACCGGCTCGCTGAAAGTGGGGGATAGCAGCCTGTCGCTCAAGGACCTACTCGCCGCGGTGCGCGGCGGACAGCGCTACGTGCAGGTGGGTGACCAAGACTGGGTCACCCTGAGCGAGCGCCTGCAAGGGGAGCTGGAGCGTATCGCTCTGATGGGCAAGCAGCGTGCGGAGGGAGTGGTGGAGTTGCCGCTCCTCTCCAGTCTGGATCTGTTGGAGTTGGAGCGCAAAGGTGCGAGCTTGGAGCTGCCGGAGACCATGCGTTTGGACCTGGCCCGCATGGACCAGGCTCGGGTGTTGGATCCCAAGGTACCGGATGAGATTCAGGCCACTCTAAGGCCGTATCAGGTGGACGGATTTGCTTGGCTGGCTCGCATGGCCCACTGGGCACCTGGAGCGGTCCTGGCTGACGACATGGGGCTGGGAAAGACGCTGCAAGCCCTGTGTCTGATTGCGCACCGCCGAGCGGATGGACCCGTGTTGGTCGTCGCACCCGCCAGCGTGGGTATCAACTGGGAGCGCGAGGTCGCCCGTTTTTCCCCTGGGTTCTCGATACAGTCCTACCGTGGGTCCAAGCGCGAAGAGCTGCTAAAAGACCTGGTCTCCGGACAGATCCTCATCACCTCCTGGGAGCTGATGGCGCGCGATGCCGAGCGTCTGTCCGAAGTGCAGTTTGGAACAATTGTGCTGGATGAGGCCCAGGCCATCAAGAACCCAGCGTCTCAACGTTCCAGGGCGTCTGCGCTCCTGCAAGCTGGTTTTATCCTTGCGTTGACGGGTACTCCAGTTGAGAACCGGGTGGAGGAGCTTTGGAGCCTGATGCGTACTGTGGTGCCGGGTCTCTTGGGGTCAGCCCAGCGCTTTCGCGAGCGGATTGTGCGGCCCGTGGAGCGTGGCGAGTCCACGTTGCCCAAGCGGGTGCTCTCTCAGCTCATTCGTCCCTTCATGTTGCGCCGCCTCAAGTCTCAGGTGGCCCAGGACCTGCCCCCTCGCACAGAGCAGTTTCTGCGCATTACCCTGAGCGCGGACGAGCGCAAGCTCTACGAACGCTTTCGCATCGCCGCCCTCCAGGATCTGAAGAGCAAGCGAGACCGTGATGCAGAGGGGCCTGACACCACCAAGCGCATGCGTATTCTTGCAGCGATGACCCGCTTGCGTCAGCTCTCCTGTCACCCTGGCTTGGTCTACGAAGATCGCGTACAGGCTGGTTCTACCAAAATTAAAGCCCTGCTTCGTCGGCTGATGGACCTGCGCGATCAAGGCCATGCCGCACTGGTCTTCTCACAGTTTACCACCTTGTTGGGGCTGGCCCGAGAGGCCTTGGAGCGCGAGGGGCTGCGTGTGTGCTACCTGGACGGGCAGACCCCCCTCAAGCAGCGCCAAGCCCAGGTGGATGCCTTCCAGAATGGACAGGGAGACGTGTTCTTGATCTCTCTAAAGGCTGGCGGCACCGGCCTGAATCTCACTGCTGCCAGCTATGTGTTTCATCTGGATCCTTGGTGGAATCCTGCTGCCGAGGACCAAGCCACCGACCGGGCTCACCGCATTGGTCAGCGTCAGGCAGTGACCGTGATGCGCATGGTCGCGGTGGATACGATTGAGGAACAGGTCTTGGTGTTGCATCAACACAAGCGCGCGCTGGTGAGCGAGCTGCTCTCCGGAACAGGACAGGCCGCCGCTCTGTCCAGCGACGAGCTTCTGGGCTTGCTTCGCTCCGAGGGCGAGGTCGGACTCAACGCGACCCCCCAGGTCAGCTTTGCGCCGGTATCAGCGGCTGAAGTTGGGTTCTTGGAAGTGCGCTACGAGGAGATCATGATCCAGGACTTGGCCAGCGGGGCACTGCGAAGCGAGGCCACGGCCAAGACATACAGACGTGCGGTTCGGAACCTGTTGCGTTGGGTTCGTGAGCAGGGGGGCGTGGTGGACAGCCAGACGGCGCTTGCGCACTGGGAGCCCAAGTACCTGCGGGCTTGTGAGGTTGGCTGGCCGGGCACGGGGCGGGCGGACTTGAAGGTGGGGCGGGCGGCTTATGGACGGTTGGCGGGGTTGTTGGTGGAGTGAGCGTCACCCCAAAACTTTGGCCGAGATGTCGTGCACCAGCTTTTTGAAGCCGGATGGGTCACTTTTAGTGCTTCCGGCGCGCGCGCGCCGCATCCACCAAGGCCCCATAGATCCGATTCGCGTGGTCCAAGAGCTCTGGGTGCCACTGCACACCGATAGCAAAGGGGTGGTTGGGAAGCTCAATGGCCTCGATGACGCCGTCGGGTGCTGTTGCGCTGACTCGGAGCTGGCCTGGGTCGCGCACCGACTGGTGGTGGGTGGAGTTGACCACTGGCCTCTCTCCCAACAGGTGTCCCAGGATGCCCTTGTGGGTGTGTAGCAAGTGCCAGCCTTGAGCTGGGTCCGTGGGCTGCTCGTGCTCCAATGCACCTGTGACTTGGGTGCCAATGTCTTGGTACAGGGTGGCTCCAGCGACCACTGCCATGGCCTGCATGCCTCCGCACACGCCCAGTACCGGAATGCCACGCTCCAAACACAGCTTAGCGAGCTCCAGCTCGGTGTCGGTGCGGCTCTCCTTGACCTCGCCGAGCTGGTCGATGGCGCTCTCGCCGTAGTGCCGAGGGTGGATGTCGAAGTTGCCGCCGGTGATGACCACGCCGTCGACGTAGCTCAGCAGCTCTTCGAGTCGGGGTTCACCAGGAGCCAACAGCAGCGGCATGCCGCCGGCCGCACGCACGCAGTCGATCGTGGCCATGCCTATGTGAGCCCTGGGGCGGATGGGTCGGACGCGGGGGGAATCGGACTCAGGGTGAGACTGTCCGCCGCCTGCTGAAAAGTCGGTGCTGACCAGGATACGCATAGAAGAAGTCTACTGGAGAACGCGTGGCCGGCATCGGTGTCATCACCAACCCACACTCTCGCCGCAATCGGCGCAACCCGAAGCTGGCCCAGCAGTTGGCCTGCATTCTGGGGGAGCAGGGTACGTTGGAGATGCCGCACGACCTGGCCGCCTTGGACAAGGTCGCCCGGCTTTTTTTAGAGCGGGAAGTAGAGGTGGTGGCCATCAACGGTGGCGACGGCACAAACCACCGGGTGCTCAGTGCGCTTCTGCGGGTCTATGGAGAGCACCCACTTCCAATCATCGCAATGCTGCGTGGGGGCACGATGAACACTGCGGCTCATGGTTTAGGAATCACCGGCAGGCCCCAGGCCTTGCTGGGGCAGCTCACCAGCCTTTATGCCGGCGGCTCTCCCCTGCCGCTTACGGAGCGCAACTTGGTGTTGGTGGACGACAACGCCGGATTTATCTTTGGCAACGGCTTGGTCAGCCGTTTCCTGGAGGCCTACTACGAGGGCTCGGAGCCCTCTCCAGCCAAGGCAGCTTGGCTCTTGACCAAGGCGGTTGGATCAGCGTTGATTCAGGGCCCCTTCGTTCGCCATCTCACGGCGCCGATACATGCCGAGGTACACTTGGATGGGCACCTCTGGCCGACCCTGCCTTGGACGACCATCGGCGTGGCCACGGTCGACGACATCGGGCTAGGGTTCCGCCCTTTTCATGAGGTGGTCCAGCACCCGGGCACCCTCCAAGCGGTTGGCTTTGGCTGCTCGCCTATGCGCTTCGCCAAAGCCCTGCCGTCGGCCTATTGGGGGCGGCCCATAGATGACCCGGCGATCATCTCCGGCTTGGGGACGGAGCTGGTCATCTCGGCTGAAGGTCCCCAGTCCTACATGATCGACGGGGACTTTCACCACGGGGGCCAGAGGATCCATGTGCGGCTTGGGCCCCGGGTGCGCTTGGTGACTTTGAGAGCTTAGGGTGAGCGCCAAAAGGGAGGTCGCTCATGCTGTTGGAATGAGTCGGGCCTGCGGCTTATTTTTCGACTTGGCGCTTGGGCCTCATGTTCACGGCGGGAGATTCCGCATTGTGGGCTGTAAGGCAATTCCGCCACGAGGACCGTACAATGAGTCTCCGAATTGAGCCCCTCGTGGAACTTGACCAAGCCCGTGCCCTTTCGCGGTGTGTGTATGAGACCTGCGGTCTGACCCATCACAGACGCTGGCTCTACGAGCCGCAGCAGGCGCTGGCCTACAATCAGGCCGGGTACGTCACCAGCTTCGTCGCGATGGAAGGGGACCGCTGCGTGGGCCATCTGGCTGCCATTCGTCCATTCTTTGAGTTCGATTCTCTGGCGCCGCCCGTGGTGGAGCCCAAGTACCGGGAGATCGGACTGAGCATCGTGGCCGACTCTCACCCTGCTGGAGAGGTGCGGGCATTGTTAACGAGCGCACTCTACGGTTGGGCCATCGAGGCGGGCTTCGAGGGCTTGGTCAATCGCTGTGCCACCCACAGCCCAGAGGAGCAGGTCTTGGAGCGTGCCATGGGCGGGGTGCCGACGGCGATGCTGTTGGGCTCTGTGCCCCTGGCGACCGGCGGTGAGATGGACGGGCGCTCGCTGAGCACTTTGGTGAGCTGGGTGCCGATGCGAGGAACGAAGCCCCAAAAGGTCTACATTCCGCGTATCGACCGGGACCTGTATGCGGCGATCTATGATGAACTGGGCGAAGACCGCGAGATCTGCGAGGCCAGTGATCTGCCATCCATCGGGCCCAGCACCCAGCTGCGGGTTCACTTCGACCCAAACCGGAAGGTGGGTCGGGTGCATGTACTCGATGCGGGGCCGGACTTGGCTCGGCGGGTGCTGGAGCAGGTGGAGTGGATGTTGGGTGGGAACATCCAGCATGTGGCCGTCTACTCTCCGATGACTTCTCCGTTCACTGCCCGGGCGTTGCTTGAGCTCAAGGGCCACGGCCTTTGCTTTGGCGGCATGGTGCCAGGAGTAGATGGCGAGGACCTGATGGTGCTCCAGGGTCTGAGAAACCTGGACATTCGAGAGGAAGCCATCCACGTGATGGAGCCGCTGGGCCAGCGCCTGCTGGACCGGGCCTTGGCCGACTGGCGCCAGAGCCGTGGACTGCAGCATCGACCCCGTTGGATCGAGGCGGTTTAGGCCTGTTCCACGGCTTGAGCGACCAAGGCGCAGAAATCCATGCCTGTGAAGGGGCTTGTGTCGGCTTGGCTTTTGGGGGGTAGGTGGCAGTCGCACTGCGTGTAGGGGACGCGCGGGTAGAAGTGACTTGCGGACTGGCCGGGATTTGGCTTGAACCCAACAAGAGAGGTCAGCCTTGGCCCCCCTTTTAAGGGGTCGGTGTTGGAGCACCCAAGGGGGCCGAATCTTGACCCCCTCAGCGCGCCGGCCCCTACCTCAGTTCAAAGCGGTAGACCCCCACTCCAGCCATCAACTCGTCTCCGGGCTGGATCTGTATCGGGCGCCCGTCTTGGGGAAGTGTCTGGAAGCTTTGTCCAGGCTTACGCTGGAAGAAGGGAGCGAACAAACCGGAATCTAGCTGGTAGCTCTCCAGGTAGTTCATGATCTTGGCTCCAACGCCGTCGAAGTGGAGGGTCGCGACGATGGGACCCAAACGCATTCGGTGCTTTGTTCCCAATGGCAAGCCCTGAGTAAACAGGCTGGCCACAATGCGGTTGCTTAGATCGATGGCCAGCAGTCGACCCCGTGGATCGGGGACCTCGGTCTTGGGCTCCAATTCCAGCTGCACGGCAAAATCTTCGTCGCCGTCCTCATCGCGTCTGATGATCTCGATCAAGACCTCGTCCAGCCCCTTGGCTTTGGAGATCGACTCCCCGTGCCGGCTAAGCCTGGCCTGGTCCGCGGAGAGCAGCTCGATGTTGCCGCGTTGGCCACGGACGCGCAGGCTGCAGTAGGTCTGCTCCTCGAAGAGCTGACCGGCTTGCACCTGATTTTCGGGTACCACCACATCACAGCCGTGGTGGTTGCCGATCGTTACCTCGCCACTCAGGGCCCAGCCGATGTGGACCAAGCGCGCGGGGCTAGCCAGCTGGTGTTGGATCTCATCCTCGTCCACGATGGCCACGCCCACCTGCTCAGCGATGAAATCCTGCACATCATGTGGGTTGAACACAGCAGAATCGTCGCGCTTGGTGCCCGCCAACGGGTCCGGGCGCTGCGGTGTCTCTTCTTCGTCGACCTGTAGAACGCTTGGGCTGTTCGGGTCCAAGCCCATCAGAGAGTCGTAGCCGTGGGAAGTGATCCTGGGCATCTCTGGGGGGAGCCCCTCTTCGCCCAGACCTGCAGCTGCTGGGAGATCCGTTGTCTTGGGGGCCTGTGATGGATTGAGCAGTGGATCCAAGGATGGTTTCGGGGCGCTCGACGGCGGCCTGCTTGGACTCTCAAGATTGGGGGTGTCTCCGGCACCACTGCGAGCGTTCAAGATTTCATCGATCAGGCTTGCGGGAGGCTTGCTGCTGCGGTCGGCGCGGCGACGCTCACGGTCCAAGGTGTCTTCCTTGGTGGAGTCTGCCCAGCTGTCACCGTCCGCGGCTTTGGCCAGGCTCGCGGCGGTGAATGTTTTCTTGGGAGTGTTTTCACCCTTGCTGCCGTAGGAGACGCTGAACAGGCAATTCCCGACCAGGATTTCGTCGCCGCTCTGCAAGAGCAGAGTGCGGTTCCCGTCTTGTTTGGTAGGAACCAAAGGGTGTACCTGGCCCTGGCGCCGCACGTAGGTGTAGCAGTGCTTGGCGATGCTGGTCAGCTCTGGCTCGTTGGCCAAGTCAATCTCGGCGTGCTTTGAGGCCACCATGATCGAGTCGGTGTAGAACTGGTTCTTGTTTATCTCTCCAGATCGGGATCGAATGACCCCGGAGCTGCTGTTGTCCAGCCAGGCGATGTTGTCGTTGTGGGGCTCGTCTGGAAGCTGAACCTTGTTCTGGCGGTCCCGGCCGATGCCGTAAGTACCGCCAAAGATCATGTGGGTTCTGGTCGCTGGGCGCAGTATCTCCCCCAGGTAGGGCCAGCCGGGCGTCTGGGTGCTGCTCAGGTCTCGGTATTGCAGAACGTGCGGTCCTACCTGGAGACTCAGGTCGCCCAATATTGGCTGAGGGGTCTCCAAAGCTATGGTGGTTCCGTCCACCCGGACCTGGGGCTTGTGTACGACAAGGCTGACTTGGTTGGCCCGCACTTGGAAGGTTGCTGCGCGGTCTAAGGTGCGGGTGGTCAGAGCTCCATTGCCGCTTACGTATACGTCGTAGCCTTGCATGAAGTTGTGAAAGTGTACTTTTTGGAGCAGCGCGCCACTCTCCCGTAGGGTGAAGATGCGCTGTTGAATCGACTCCGGAACGATGGTCTTGTGACCCATGGACTCCAGGCTGTCTAGGCCCGTGAAGCTGGGCATGGGTTCGGCCAATACAGGGGTGGGCATAGCGATGCCCGGCAGGGACGTCGCCGAGGAGGGGGCGGATGGCTCCTCGGAGACGACCGAGTCCAGTAGAGCTAGGATCAAGTGGGCGATGACCTCGCCGTTCATGTCCATCAGGGTCAGGACATTGGCTCCGGCTTCTTGGTCGGAAACCACCGAGTACCGTGCCTGTAGATCCGGGTCGATAATGTGGACGAAGCTGCCGTCTAAGTACTGCTGAAGCCGGTACAGACCTGGCTCTTTGAAAGCAAAGTGGCTGAAGTTATCTAACCAGTGGGTACCAAGAGTGAAGCTGACTTGATCGGAGTAGAGCCGGCCAACTTCCTTGTAGCCCTCCCAGACATCCGGCAGGTTCAGGTGTACCGCTACGACCGGACGCGAGGTCTCGCTGGGCCCGGTGTAGTGGTTGGGCAGCAGGCCGGTGACGAACTCCCCAGGCTCCAGACCGTAGCTTTCGCCGGCCATCTCGGGGCCGCCGTCTGCGATAAGGTGAAAGCAGAGGCCTCGGGCGGCGAAGAGCAGGGGGAACGCCTCGTCCGTTGACAGCTGATCGAGCTGCTTGTCTAAGGCGCGGGCGGCGGTGTCTGTCCACGGCTCCTGGAGGTGAGTCAGACTGCGAGACCAGTCCGCACTGTTGATGACGATCAGAACATCGGTGAAGTCGGCTGTGGTGTCGCGTGTCCGGGAGCGCAGATGCGAGGCCAACCCGGAGCCGCTGGCCGGCTGCCAGATCAAGGTGGGATCGGCGATCAGGTCGCCATCTGCGCAATGTCTCTGCAGGCGTCCGTCAAACCAAGCTGCATCGGGCTCTAATCCCGCAGATTCTCCCGAGAGACCCTGGGCGTTTCCAGATGTGAACAAGCGCGAAATCCAATCCGATACAGCCATTGATCCTCCGATAAGGACATCGTCTGTTGAACCTATTCTGTCGGGGCTCATTGTCGCAAAGACCGAAAGGCCTGGAAGGGTTATCCTGGCCCACTCAGGAGGCCTCCCATGGCTCAGATCCGTCCCTTCCGTGGTGTTCGCGCCAACCCTGGGCACGCTGCCGCAGTGGTTGCGCCCCCCTACGACGTGCTGGATGAGGCCGAGGCCCGAGCCATCCTGGCGCGGCGTCCCGAGTCTTTCATTCAGGTGACCCGTCCCGAAGTGAACTTGCCTCGTGGAACGGACTCCCACAGCGCAGAGGCCTATGCGGCGGCACATTTGGCTCTGCAGACTTTGTTGGCCAAGGGGATCCTTGAGCGGGAGGACAAGCCGAGTCTTTACCTGTACGGCCAGCGAATGGGCGAGCACCGGCAGACGGCGCTGATGGCTCTTTGCCCGACCGCCGACTACGACGCCGGGCTGATCAAGAAGCACGAGTTCACCCGTCCCGATAAAGAGCAGGACCGGGTGGACCACATCACCGGCGTAAACGCGCAGACGGGCCTGGTCTTTTTGGCCTATCGCCAGCAGGAGCAGGCCAAGGCGGCCCTGGACAGCGCCACAGCGGAGCACCTGTTCACGGTCACGAGCGAGGACGGGGTCGAGCATTCCCTGTCCCGGATCTCAGATTCTGCTGACATCCAAGCCATCCAACTTGCTTTTGGAGGGATGGATGCGCTCTACATCGCCGATGGTCACCACCGCTCCGCCGCAGCCAGCCGAGTCGCACAGGCCAGGAATGGCCAGGGGGAGGCGGGCTGGTTCCTGTGCGGAATCTTCCCAGACGACTCGCTTTATTGTATGGCTTATAACAGGTTAGTAAAGGATCTTGGTGGGTTATCTCCGGCATCTCTCAAGCGAGAGTTGGCCGAGAATTTTGAGATTCAGGATGGCGTAGAAGCGCTTCCGACCGTGCGTGGCAGCTTTACGATGTATTTGGATGGTATCTGGTCCCTGCTTACTCCCAAGGAAGGCGTGGTAGATCACAGTGACCCGGTTGCTCGCATTGACGCTGCGGTCCTTCAGGATCGGGTGTTGGCTCCTCTGCTGGGTATTGAGGATCCAAGGCGCGACAAGCGCGTGGGCTTTGTGGGCGGCATTCGCGGTGCCCAGTACCTACAGGACGCCGTGGACCAGGGCCGAGCTGCCGTTGCGTTTCACATGTTCCCCACCGGCTTGGACCAGCTCTTCTCGGTTGCCGATGCTGACCGAGTCATGCCCCCTAAGTCCACTTGGTTTGAGCCCAAGTTGGCCGGTGGAATTTTGGTCCATACCCTGGATTAAGCACCCGATCTGGTTGCCGCTCGGGGACGCTGTCATGTCGCCTTCGCGCCACCCCTCACAGGGTGGGCGCGGCCTGCACTGAGATCAACTCTCCCAGTCCTTTGGCGCGTTCCAAGGCATCCACGAATGTTGCGGCGGCGATCACGCTGATCTGGACGCCCTGGTTGTTCTGGTACTCCGCGGTCCACAGCCGCATCTCAGCGTTTTTGTAGGCCGTACAGGCCACCGGAGAGAGACGCTCTTGGGCCGTGTTGACCAGCGTAGATGCTGGTTGCTTCACCTTTTCGGCAAAGGCTCGTGTGCGCGGATTCGTTTTCCGAGTGGCGGGACTCTCGGCTGACCGGGTCGCAGCCGGTGCCACAACTTGGATTTGCGGCGCAAAGCGCGGAGGAGAAGGGGGTTGACTCAGCCTCTTTTGCCTTGATTTCGCGACGGGGGACGCAGGTTCTTCTAAGTGCACCGCGGCACGAGACAGAGCCTTGGTGACGCGCGCTGCGGCCAGCGCGCTGTGTTTGGCCCCGTCAGGCTCATCGTCGCCACCGGAGGCGGCACGGCCGGTGGTGCTTGAGGCGGTCCTGGGCGCGCGGCGCCTGCGGACTCGGCCGTCGCCTTCGACTTGGGGAGGCGGCCTCGAGGTCAAGCTCGCGGACGGGCTCGCCGGTTTCAGGCCCCGCATCTCTTCACTACGCTCTGCGCTGACCACTCGCCGGCGACGGCTGGTTTCTGGCTCGTCGGAGGCTCTCATGACGGGAGCGTCCTCGCTGCGAATCCTACCCAGGGTGTTGGCCAGCTTTAGGGCCCCTTCGTCCACGCGGCTGCTGGTGCGCTCGGGTTCCACTCGGCTTCGGGTGCGTTTGACCACCACGGTGGGCACGACGGACTCCGAGCGGCTGTAGTGCTCACGGGGCGGGCGTTCAGGCCGAGGGGGCTTGGCTTTTTTCGGCTTACGCACCTTGGGCTTGGGCAGGGTCTTGGGATTGAACGCTGCGATTTGGCGGCGCAAGCGTGCGCCTTTGACGAGCTCTGGAGTCACTCCAAGATCGGCTGCCAAACTATCGTCTGGGCAAGAACCCAGTCGATCTGCTGCGTTGAGCAGCTCGGGTGGCTCATTGGTCAAGCCGCAGCGCTGTGCAGCACGGCGTAGGCGCCTTGGATTGGTGCCAAAGCGCTTGGCCAAAGCCCGTAGGGATTCGTTGCCGTAGAGATGAGTGAACTCTTCCCACCAAGGCTCTTGCTGAGCCGCGTTGGTTTGATCCATCTGTGCTTTCTCTCTTCCGACGTGGAGTTCCCGCGTCTGGTTTCGGTGGCGGCGCCTAATGGGTCTCTTGGGAACTTTGGATGCTGCGTTCTTACACGGTCGATCCGCTGGCCCTCAGCTCATGACTCTCACGTTCAGCGTATGTCGTCAATGCGGAAATGCACGCCCTGTCTGCTTCGCTGACCAGAGTGCATTGCACAACTCCTCTTCCTCGGGTAGTGCGCGAATGTCCGGAGGACCTGTGGCTTTTTGTGTGTTTCTACTCACCCTTCTCTTTCCAGTGGCCCAAGCCCAGGGGCTTCCAAGTTGTGAGAGTCCAGCTCAGGCCGCCGATACCCTTCTCGCCCTGCTCCAGGCGAACGACTACCGGCCCAAGGAAGCTGCGGCGTGCTTGAACCTGTCCCCAGAGGCTCAGGCCAAGGGGCCCAAGCTGGCTACTCAGCTCAAGGAAGTCCTGGATGCACGTGGCTATTACATCAAGGTGGCGGAGCTACCGGGGCCCGACGAGGTCATTCCGGCCGACCTAAATAGCTTCATCCTGGTGGACGCCGAGCCGGTGATTTACCTGGAGAGGGTGGACGACCGTTGGCTCTGGTCCTCGGACACAGTCCGCGCCATCCCTGAGCTGCATGCCCAGACCTTCTCCGGGTTTGGGAGTTGGGTGCGCAATGTGCTACCCGCCAGCTTCCTGAGTCCACTGGTGGGTCCCCTAAAGCCTTGGCAGTTCGTGGTCTTTGCGCTGCTGCTTCTGGCTGCGTTTCTGGGGGCCTTGCTGGTCAACTTGGTGCTTCGAAACTGGTTGCTTCGGCTGGTCAAGAGCTGGGGCTTGGCCATCGACGAGCAGACCTTTGAGCGCACACGAGGCCCGGTCCGCGCCCTGGTCTTTTGCGCAATCTTCTTGGTGGGAATCAGCGAGATGGCCTTGCCTGTGCAGGCAAGCGTCGTGCTTCTCTTCATGACACGGGTTGCCCTGGCTGGCATTGCGGTGGTCATAGGGTTGCGGTGGACCGATGTTTTCGCGGGCGTGTTTAAGCAGCGCGCTGCTCAGACGGAGACGCGGATGGACGACCAGTTGGTGCCGCTTTTGGCACGTCTGGTCAAGTTCGTTGTGGCGGCTACCGCCTTGGTCTTTGTGCTCTCCAACCTGGGCATTGATGTCGGTGGGCTGATCGCGGGCCTGGGTATTGGTGGCATTGCGATTGCCTTTGGTGCCCAGGACACGGTGGCCAACTTATTTGGCAGCATCACAATCTTCGCCGATCGACCTTTTCAGGTTGGGGACTGGGTGAGGATTGGGAACGTAGAGGGTGCGGTGGAAGACGTGGGCTTTCGCAGCACGCGCATCCGCGCGGTGTCCTCGTCTCTGGTTACCGTTCCAAATCGCACGGTGGCCGGCGCCGAAATCGACAACTTAGGACAGCGGTCTGCGCGTAGAACGAGCACTACTTTGGGGTTGACCTACGGCACCGATCGCTTGCGTCTTCAGGCCTTTATTGATGGGGTAACCCAGGTTATCAATGCTCATCCTGCCACGTTGCCAGGGCCTATCGTGGAGCTCAAGGACTTCGGCGCAAGCAGTCTGGACGTGATGGTGGTCTTTAGTATGAGAGCACCGGACTACGCCGCTGAGTGCAGGTTCCGAGGGCAGATCTACATGACCTTCATTGCGCTGGGCGAGACCCTCGAGGTGGACTTTGCTTTCCCAAGTCAGTCTTTGTACTTGGAGAGCACCCCAGAGCGGCCCCTTCAAGGCAAGCAGGGCCTCACTGCGGGGGTGTTGCAGGCGCGCATCGATGCCTTGGCACCCCTGCCTGATCCAGGCCAAGACGGTTAGGAACTCCAGGGCTGACCCACCAGAGCAGTGACTGTTTGGCAGTGACTGTTTGTTGGCGACGATTTCAGTAGGGACTCAGTCGGCTTTGCAGGCGCTCATGCTGCCTGCCGCTGACACGCAGAGGCTTAGGGCGCGGTCGCTGGGAGCTCCAGCTGCCTTGGTGTAGTCCAGCCACTCCCGGGCGTAGTCCAGGGTCACGCCTCGCCACTGGGTGGTCAGGGCGTCGGCTTTGGCGCTGGGATCGGCCACCAGGTTCTGCTCGGCGTCTTGCCAGAGCTCCGCCGCGGCCTCGGTGCGCAGGCGGTACAGACTGTTGACTCGGGCTTTGTAGAGTTCTCCCTTCCAGTTCTGCTTGTTCTCCAGGGCGCGGTTGGCCCACACGATGGCTTGCTCGCCTTCTTCCACGCCCGCCTTGTAGAGGTGTAGTGCAAACAGGAAGCAGAGGTCCGGGTCGGACTGGGTGATATCCAGCAGGTGGCGCTCGACTAGAAGGGCCCATTGGGCCTTGTCTCCACTGGCCTCGGCGTTGGCTATCAGAAGGCGAGATAGCTTGTCCTGCTCGGTCTGCGGTGCCTTGGTCATGCGCGTTTCAATGCAGGCGATGCGCCCAGGGGAGAAGCGGCCCATCAGGGCATCGGGCTCCATGCCTACGATGTCTTTGCAGGTATTATCCGAGAGGAAAAAGCTGGTCGTAGGGGGGCCCTCGACTTTGGCCACCTGGGGTGTTTTAGCGTCCTGTTGGCGCAGCAGATTCTCTTTGTCGGCCAGCAGCAGCTTGGCCTCTTCTACAACGCTTATGGGTGGGACCCACTCCACGCTGACCTGGTGCTGGGACCACTGGTCCACGAAGCGCTCCAGACTGTCAGTCTCCATCCGGCCGGCCTCTATCGCTGCCAACAAGGTCAACAGGGCATCTTCGGCTTGGTCCTGTGCGTAGCGCTCGGCCAGTTCCATCCGACGGACCACATCCTCCTTGCCCCAGGCGACAAGCTCCTCGGTCCGGGGGCCGTCTGCGCGCACGCGCTTACCGGAGACCACCCAGTCCGGGAACTCGGTGCTCAAGTTGGCGCGCTGGGGCCTACCCAAAGAGCGGCTGGCCTGGCGCACCCAGAGCTGGGCTTCGTTCAGGTGCACCAGACCATCGCCGTCCAGATCGCCCCAGCCTTGCAGCGCCCCCAGGGCGAGGTAGGTGAACAGTCCATGGCCGCTGGGCTCAAAGCCTCGGGCTCCGCCGCGCTCATCTCCCACCCAGAGCACGACCTTGTCGTTGGGGTCGTCGCCCCAGTCGATGACTTGGGGCGGGGTCGGTGCGAGCTCGCTGCGAGCGCTCTCATCAAAGCTAGCGTCGATGAGGATGAAGACCTTTTTTGCGCGGCTGCGGGCGGCTGCCTCCTGGAGGTCGAGCAAGGAGATGCCCGCCATGGGGTCATCGAGCGTGGTGTCGACTCCCAGCAGGCGGGGCACGCCGTCCACGACGCGGCCCTGGCCCGAGAAGGTGATCCAGAGGGTGCCGTCCTTTCTTACGCGCGCCATGGCCCGATCAATCGCGGCTTGCATTTCGCGGTTGCTGGGGTCCATCTCCACGCGGCTGCGGCTCTTGCTGGGGCCCCATGTCTCGAAAAGCCAGCTCGCTGCAGCGCTGGCGTCTGCCAGGGCGTAGGGCACATCGTTCAAGTGATGGTAGTCCTCGACTCCGAGCACCACGATCGCATCCCGCATACTGCGGACCCCCGTGTCAATGCTCTTATCTACCGATGGCAGGTCTGCGGCCCAGGCGCTCGCGATCAAAACAGAGGTCATCATGGCCGGAGTTTACACCTCGTTGGATTCAAGTTCTGTGACGCACCATTTGTTCATCCCCGGTCCGGAGCCCGCGCCCGCGTTTCGGGTACCTCTGCGTGAGTTGCCGGCTTACCGCTACCTACCTGGTCATGGACCGCATCCCTTCCGCCATCCAGCAGGTCACGCCTACGTTGGGGGTCAAGCGCCCAAAGCGCCACTTTGGGACGCTGCCTTGGTGCCCGAGCAAGATCCCTTGTGGCTCTGGCCGATGGATCTCTTTGACCACCGCTACTTCTGGGAAGCGCACGAGGCCTGGGAGGGGCTGTGGCACCAGCTGCCCCGTCAGAGCCGGCGGGCTCAGCTTCTCCAAGGCCTGATCCAAGTCAGCGCGGCGGTGCTCAAGTCTCACTTGGGTCAGGTGCGCGCCGCGCGTAGTTTGATGACGGCGGCCAGACCTCGTGTGGGGAATGGGGGCTGGACCGTGGATGGAGAGCGCCTGTTGGCTCGCACGGAGCGCTTCATGAAGGGGGGACCATGGCCTCTGATCTGATCGACGCACGAGGCCAGGCGCTCCACCTCAAGGCGCTACCGCGGCGCATCATCTCTTTGGTCCCGAGCACCACCGAGAGCTTGTTCGCTCTGGGGTTAGGGGACCGCGTGGTTGGAGTGACCCGCTTCTGCGAGAGCCCGGCCCAAGTGACGCAGCTGCCCAAAGTGGGCGGCACAAAGGATGTGGAGCTGGACCGACTCATCGCCCTGAAGCCGGATCTGGTCATCGGCAACGTAGAGGAAAACAGCGCCCAGATCGCTGAGCAGGTTGGCGGGCACTTCCCCCTGTGGATGGCCTTTCCCAAGTCGGTGGACGACGCGTTGCAGGACTTGCGTGATCTGGGCGTGATCTGTGGGGTCTCCGGTGCGGCCGAGGAGTGGGTCCGGCGCATTCAGGCCGCCCGGGGAGCCCTGCGGCCTGTGCCCTTCACCTACCTGTACCTGATCTGGCGAAAGCCCTGGATGGCGGCTGGGCAAGACTGCTTTATCTCGGCCTTGCTCCGAGAGTTTGGCGGAGAGAATCTACTGCTTGGGCGCTACCCAGAGCTGACCTTGGAGCAGATGCAGGCGCTGCGTCCCCAGCGCGTGTTGCTCTCCAGCGAGCCCTTTCCCTTCTCAGACAAGCACGGTCCAGAGCTGCCGGGTTTACGCACGCATCTGGTCGACGGGGCCCTCTGTTCCTGGCACGGTGTACGCTTGGAGCGCGCATTTGCAGAGCTGGGTTCGCAGCTGGGCTGAGTGGCGCTACTGGGTTTGGTAGAGCTGCACGTAGCGATCGGAGACTACGGTGGCGACCGAGGCCCAGTCCATGAAGTTGTCGTTTCCGCTGCCGGCTTGGTCGCCGACGCTGTCCCGCTTGGTGCCGTTCTTTTCGGCGTAGCCGATGCCTTTTTCTCCCATGCCCACAAGGTGCCCCCAGGGGTCGTCCACGCGCAGGCCCTTGTCCTCGACCCATTGCAGGCGGATGATGTGGCGGAAGGAGCCTTGCTGGATGCCGAGGGTGGCTTGGGCGCCGGCTTGCATGTGCGGGGTGATGTGGGTCTCGAACCACTTCTTGGCCGCGGCGGCGTTGGTGAAGGTTGGGGTGTCGATGGTCTGGGACTTGAGTCCGCGCTGTTTGGCGTAGCGCTCGCGCTGATCGCCATCGATTCGGCTGCTGTTTCCCTTGCCGTAAAAGTCTTTGTAGATCACCTCCTCACCCTGGGTCGTGGCCGTGTCCCCTACGTTCATGCCCAGGCCCTCGAAGGCCATGGCCATGGAGGTGAAGTTGCAGGTGCTGTCCGGGCTCTTGCTGTTGTCGCGCTGGTTTCGGTACCGCGGCGCGGCGTTGAGCTTCTCCAGCAGCTCAATGCGCTCGGAGTTGGACAGGCCTTCCCCAAGGACAGCTTGCCTGGCCGCCCCGATCTGGGTGGGGTCTTTTTGGGCTGCGTTGACCTGCTTATCGGCCGCCTTTGCAGCCTTGCTTCTGCGCTTAAACCAGCCCACAAGTGCTCCATGGAATGACAGGGGTGCGAATCATCGGTGAAAGACCACGGACAACACCCCCGTCTTCTGACAGCTCTGCGAATTGCGGTACTTCCGGGGCACCGCAATCGCCCCCGGGCCGTGCCCAGCGGCTGGGTTTCGCCGGCTGACCTTGTAGGAACCCACCTTCGGAGGCAGGCTCACTCGCCGATCTCTTCTTCGCCTGAGCAAATCTTGGAGAGGCTCTCGCTGGCTCCCAGGGACTTGTTCACGGCGTAGTTGAGCACAGCGGGGTCGTCCGGCTCCAGACCTGCACCAAAGGGCTCGGCCCAGACCGCCAGCATACGCAGCGTCTTGTCGTTGGGTTGCTGAACGTTGAGCTCGATGGAGAAGGCCTGAATCAGGCCGTTCTTACCATCCTCGTCCCACACCGCGTCGGTGTTAAAAGTCAGAATGGCCATCGCACCAATGTCTTCGCCATCGACGTCGTAGATGCCGTGACGCAGGTCCAGGCGCAGCTCGTAGGGGTCCAAGTCTGCAAACAGCACCTTGGATGGATCGGCTTGGTTCTTGGTGAAGAGGATGGACTTCTCGTAGAGACTGTCATCGAAGCCCTCGGAAAAGGGATCCAGCGCGGTGTCGATGGGGTCGAACGCTGCCGCTGCCGATGCCCCCTGGAACGCGTCCTTGTCCGAAAGGTATTCGCGCTCGTAGGCGTCCCAGTCGCCGCTGAAGACGGCGTCTTGATCCGGGCGGATCAGATAGGCTTCGGTCTCGATCCAGTCGCAGTCCATCTCCGCAAGGGACACGACACCCTTTGCACGCGACATGTCTCGGGGACCGGTGATTTCCTCCTCGCCGTTCAGGAGAAGTTCCGCGCTCAATGGCAGGTTGGCCACGTTG
Organism: uncultured bacterium; assembly: GCA_905480105.1. Classification (GTDB taxonomy): domain Bacteria; phylum Myxococcota_A; class UBA796; order UBA796; family CAJQPC01; genus CAJQPC01. Next base: position 77,851 of record CAJQPC010000113.1, read on the forward strand.
GCGTCGGAGAGCTCGCCTACGGTGTAGGAGTCTGTGTTGGAGCCGTCTGCGCTTTGACCGACCAGAAGGTAGCCCTCGGCCTCGTACCAAGCCATGAAGCCCTGAACGCCTGCTTGGAAGAGGGGATCGGACTCATAGAAGTTTTCGACCATGTAGCTGGTGCTGGCGTCTAGACCCTCGGGGGCGGGGGGCGGTGGCTTGCAGCCAAGCAGAGTGCCGGTCAGGGCCAGGGTCAGCATCATCATGGTTTTCTCCAGAGGTGGCCTACGATAGCCGCTGCCTGAGGGACTAGTCCACAGCTGCGTTTAGGGCATGTCTTGTGGAGTGGCTGGCAGACGCTGGCGAACACGCAGGGTGTGTGGTCGCACCACCAAACCGATCAGGCCCTGCACGGGGCGCTCCGCTTGGCATACCAGCCAGGGATCCTGTGGCCAGAACTCGATTTGGGTGGCGGCATTTGCGAAGGCCTCGTCCAAGGCCAAGTCGGGAGCGCTGAAAGCGGGCAGCGTGGCCTGGTTGGCGGAGCGGGCTTGCATGCAGGCTTGGGCCAGCTGCCCCTTTAGGAGTGCGCGCTCCAAGGCCAAGCCGGCCAGATCTACCCCCACCACCAACACGAAGAGCAGGCAGGGTAGAGCGGCTGTGAGTTCCAGTGTGCTGAGTGCGCGGCGCGACATGCGGGAACCCTACCCCGGCGAGCTGCGCCAAGGTCGGCTAAGGAGGGTGCTTGAACGGAGAGACGTCATGCTGTTCCTGCTCTGCGCCACCGCGAGTGCCTCCCCAAATATTAGCTTGGTTTTGGGTCCGAACACGGCGGATAACACACCCGTTGGTGACTTTTCTCCAACGGGAAATTCGTCCTTTAACGCCACGTATTCTTTTTATGGGGATGTAGAGGTGGACGAGGTGGTTCAGGATTTTATTCTGCGCAATGATGGCGATGAGGCGCTCACTATCGCCAACGGCCAGGTCTGGGATGACGTGGAGCTGCCCCTGACCATGGGGACCTGCGAGGGAGACGTTGAGTTGGCCCCCGACGAGAGCTGCGTCTTTGGCTTGGGCGTGCTCGCCCAGGCTGCGAGCCCCGGCAACTACCAGTCTCGGGTAGAGTTCTTGAGCAACGACCCCAATGCGTTGACGTGGTCCTTTGAAGGGACCTGGTCCAAGCCGGTGTCTGATCAGGGTTGTAGCAGCACGGGGTCCACGCAAGCTCCTTGGGCGCTTTTGGGTGTCTTTGCATTGCTCTTCCGTCGCAGAGAGCCGGTGGTCTAAGGGCACATCTTGAGGCAGGTGCTGGGTTTTAGCACCGCTGAATCTGCGCTCGGCCGTACCCCTTGTTCTGCGTAGGGGCCTATGCGTTGCCCTGGCTTGCCTTGGCTTGGCTGTAGGCCTGTAGGTAGGCCGAGATATCCGACGACTCGAAGAGGGGTTTGCCGTTTATAAACAGGCAGGGCACCTGTGTACGGCCGGTTTCTTCTTGCAGCTGTGCCCTGGCTTTGGGGTCCTGGCGGGTGTCCCGCAACTCGATGTCCTGGGCCAGGCCCAGGGGCTCGAGCTGCCGCTGTACGCGTTGGCAGAAGGGGCAGGAGTCAAACTTGTAGAGAACCAAACTTTCTCTGCCAGTCGGTGGCGCTGCGCCTGGAGGGAGGCGGGGCGGCGTGGGAGCCTTGGGCGCACGAGGGGGGGGGGCTGCACGTGCGGTGCTTGAGGCTGGAGGGTGTGAGGACCCTGTACGCGACCCAGCTCGGTTCCTGGTTCCCAAGAGACGGTTCAGAAAGCCCATGGACGACTCCATTGTTTGAAAGGAAGGTAGTCACTCCGGTGAATATTCCAAGGCCGGGTCAAGGTTGCGCGTCCCAACGCTGAAGTAGTGCGTCAGCCACTGCGATTCGCCAGTCTTTGTGTTCTCGAAGGGTCTTGCCAAAGACACGCCAGCATCCAGATCCGGTCTCGACCAAACGGGTGAGCAAGCGCCCCGCGGTTGGGTCGTCCGTGAGCATCGGTAGCGGCTCGTCCAGTCGCACGAGCACTCCTTCGTGGCGTCGAAAGCTGCCGTCTGGGTAGATCTCTCCCATCTGCAGCTCCCACCGCCAGTTGCGGGCTCGAACCAAGCCCCAAGACAAAGCCCAGACCTTGGGTTTCATGTGAGGGAGTCGCTGCCAGTGGCTGAGTGGGCGCATGAAATACCTGAACGCCTGTACAGTACTCTGTTGCCACTTGAGGGGCCAGTTCCTGGATCATTCCCGCTCCGTCCAAACAGAAGATCGGGGTATTGACTCGGGGAGCAGTGCAATCCGTAGGTGCATGAATTTAGCGGCTGGCTTTCTTGATTCTCCCTTGGATGATAGACGAAGGCTCAAGAGTTTAGGCGGACATGATGTTGTGGTTGTTTTTGAGCGCTTGTGTGTTGTCCCGGGTGGACAGCGGTTCGCTGACAAAAGTGAGTCCGGAGGTGCTGGCCATCTCGGATGTAGGCATGGCCTGCGCGATGGGCGAGACCACCGTGCCCCTCATGACCGCGATGGACGATGAGAAGCTACGCCGGAGCATCGCCTTTTCCCTGATTTCGGCGGCAATGTGCTCGGAGATTCGGGTGTGGGATGCGGAGTTGGACCGGCGACAGGCCGTCTACTTGGCTGGGATGAGCAGCGAGCCTGCGACTTGGTCCGCTGTGGCCACGGATGCGGCCGCGCGCGAAACCCGGGCGCACATAGAGGCGGCTCAGCGCAACTTGTGGGTCTGGGAGGCCCTGGAGGCCGAGTACGGCACCGTCGGAGAGGAGTGCCCCAAGCTCGCTGAAGAGGAGCAGGTGCTTTATCTGATGGGCTTGGCGTCAGGTTCTCTTGCAGTGCTGCACGATGGCGCTGCAGACCATGCGCTCGACATCAACCAAGGGGTCGCCCGGCAGGTGGAGCGGGGTGCAGCCTGTCTGGACAGCGGGAGCCTCTGGGGCGTGCCGGGTGCAGTCCGCGCATCCGTCTGGATTGCCGTTCCCGGGGCAGGTCCCCAGGGTGTGGATCCTTGGACTCAACTCGAAGCGTCGGCGATGCTGGGTGACAGCCAGGGAGTTTGGCTGTCCCGTGCTCTGCACGCACAAGCCGCAGCATCCGCAGGAAACAGCGAGGCCTTGACCGCGGCATTCACTGCCCACAAGCGGGCCATGGAGAGTGGTGGTAGCCCCGACCACGGCTTGCTCAACGACTATTCCCACCGCATCATCCGCCACGAGTCGGACCGGATCTGGATGTCGGAGACCGGTCACCGCACCGAGAGCGGACGCTTTGGCGCGCAGCCACACGCGGAGCTCGAAGTGGACTTTGATCTGGATGCGTTCTTTGGCCCCGATGAGCCCGAGACGCCCGTTGAACCCTTACAGGAGGAGAACTCCCCATGAACCGTCGAACTTTGTTGCGTGCCGCCGCTGGTGTGCTGGTGCTGGCTGCTGGTCTGAGCGCTGCTGCCCCCGCGGTGCAGGCCCAAGACACCAAGACTGTCTGTGTTTACGATCCCAGTGGAAAGAACGGGGACGCCTTTAAGCAGGCAGTCAAGTACCAGACCGCTGCCGCTGGAATGGGCGTGACCCTGACACTAAAGCCCTACACGGACGAGGCCATCGCGGCCCAAGACTTCGCCAACAAGCAGTGTGACGCAGCGCTGTTGACTGGCGTGCGCGCCCAGAAGTTCTCCAAGGCCAGCTACTCGGTCGAGGCCTTGGGTCTCCTGCAGTCCTACGACGACCTGGGTTCTGCCATCAAGGTGCTCTCTAAGGAGGGCGCCTCCAGGCTGATGGTTTCCGGCGATTACGAGGTGGCTGGCATCTATCCGGCTGGCGCTGTGTACCTGTATGTGGGGGACAAGAACACGGCAGACTTGCGGGCCTTGGCTGGCAAGAAGATCGCCACCCTGACCTTTGACGACGCGGCAATGACCATGGTGCGCCACGTTGGGGCGACTCCAGTGCCCGCTGACATTGGTACCTTTGCCAGCCTGTTCAACGAGGGTGGCGTGGATGTTTGCTACGCGCCGGCCACCGCATACAACCCGTTGGAGCTGCACCGCGGCTTGGGGGAGAGCGGCGGGATCATTCGCTTCCCGGTCAGCCAGCTCACCTTGCAGCTCTTGATTCGCAGTGAGGAGTTCCCTGCTGACTTTGGCCTACAGTCCCGTGCTTGGGCAGCCAGCCAGTTCGACACTCTGATGGGCGTCGTGAAGAAGGGCGAGGGCAGTGTGTCTGCCAAGCATTGGATCGAGCTGCCTGAAGAGGACCACCAGCTCTACCGCGACATGCTGACCAAGGTGCGCGGGGAGCTGACCGCAAAGGGCCAGTACGACCCCACCACGGTGGCACTGCTCGAGCAGCTCACCGGCCAATAGCTCTGTTTGTGTCGCCCTCCGGGCCGACGTTCGGCCTTCGCTGAAGCGAACGCATCTCAGCCGAGTCGGCGCCTTGCGGCTTCTTTGTCGGCCGAGAGACGTCCGACGCCGGCCGAAAGCTGTGTTTCCGTCGCGCCAGGCTCGAAGCTGCAGCTTCGAGCCTGGCGCCGGACAGCCCTAAAAGCAGCTTCGAGGGTCCTTGGTGTCGCGGGTCCGAGGGGCATCGCTCTGCTCTGCGACCAAGCCTTCCGGCCAACGGACAATGCCGGCGGTCCACTCTTGGTTGTTGCTGAGCACCTGGGACTGCTCCAGCTCCAACACCCCGTTGATGTAGTAGCGCAGGGTCGCGGTGGACTCGCCGTCGCCGTTTGCATCGAAGTAGTGAACGACCACGGGATAGCGGCCGTCGGCTGGCGCGAGCACGTTGATGTTCTCGGGGCCAAAGCCGCCGCGATCATCAATGTCCAGCCGCGGGTCGTCGTCGGAGCTGGTCAGGGCCCCCCAGTTGGGGCTGCGGTTGCAGAAGCAAGCGTCGTCGGGCGAGTCGAAGAGCTCGGTCTCCTCGTCCCGCAGCATGTGTAGGTCCATGTCGGCGCTGCTGGTGTTCCACAGCAGCTCCACGTGGATGGCATCCTCTGGGATGGCGTCTATGTCGCACTCAGCCGGGGCGCTCTTGACCCCGAGCTCGTTGACCACCTGCAGGGTGACCTCGTAGCTGCCCGCAATGTCAAAATAGACCTGGGCGGAATCCCCTACGGTGTCGGTCATCTCTGCGCTGGCGCCAGATGGCACCCGACCCAAACTCCAGATGTACTCGACGATCTCCAGTCCGTTGGGCTCGTAGGAGGCGCTGCCATCTAGGGTGCGGGTCTCTGGAGGAGCGATGTCCGAGGGACAGTCGATCAGAGCCACCGGGTACTGGTAGTCGCCGCCGCCGTTGCCCAGCAGCTGGACGGTGAGCTCGGGTTCATCGGGGTCGTCGCTGCGCAGAGTCCAGGATCCATTGTCTCCGTCGGTGCTCTCCGGCAGGTAGGAGACGATTGCAGTGGTGCTGCCACCGGCTGAAATGACCGTGTTGTCGTTGGGTTTTTGGGCGAAAGTGAAGGCACCTGAGCCGGTCTGGGTGCTGTCCAAGATGGTCAGGGGACCGTCGCCGATGTTGTTGATGGTGATCCACTGGATGACCGGCTGGCCGGGGGTGACCACATCGAAGTCCAGGGTCTGAGTGTCCAGCTCGATGTCTGGGGTGGGCCCGTCGGAGCCAGTGCCCGTGACCGAGAGCTCAAAGTCGGCTTGGTCGGGGTCATTGTGGACGAAGCTTAGGGCGGTGTCGTAGTCCTGGTAGGTGCCAGGGAGGAAGCTCACCGAGAGCTGTAGGCGCTCGTCCCCATCCAGAGTGATGGGGAGATCCAGCGGGATCTCACTTGCCTGAGTTCCGGTGTCCTGCTCCGCCAGCTCCTCCAGGGCCATGAGGGTGTAGGCTCCGTTAAAGTCGTTGTTAAAGGTGATCTCTTTCAACACCAGCTCCACGCGTCCGCCGTTGATGATCTCCACGACTGCAGACGCCTGGTAGTCCACAACAACCTCGCCGAAGTTCACCTCGCCGGGGCTCACCACCAAGGAGGGGTAGAGCTGGGTGATGTTGGACTCGGTCGGGGTGCAGGCGGCGAGCAGGGCCAGCAGCATGGGGTTCTCCTCTCTGGCCCCCAGGGTACCCTGCCTGGAGAGGACTTGCCCCTTCACCCTTCTCTGACATGTATCAGCAGGCCGCTGCAGCATCAGGTTAGGGTACGCTCAGCCCCCGGTTGGGTGAGCTGGAGAGAGAATGACGCGCTTATCCCTGGGACTGCTGGGAACTATGCTGGCTTGCCAGAGCTGCCAAGGCTGCAAGCCGGAGCTGCCCAACGTCGACACCTCCGAGCCGCAGGACAGTGAGAAAGACGACAGCGACAGCGCCCAGGACTCTCCCGTAGACACCGACACCGCACCACCACCGCCCTGTGAGTTCCCAGAGCTGGAGCCCAACAACAACCCCGGTCAAGCGACCGTCGCTGAGCTGGAAGCTTGGGCTTGCGGGGTGTTTGAAGCGGCCTACGACTTTGATCACTTCCAGGTCGAGGTGCCCTATGCGGGCTGGCTGAAGGTGGACGTTGACGCGGCCGAGCGCGGTAGCTCTGCCGCGCCTTTTTTGTTTGTAGAGAGCGACAGCGGCTTGGGCTTTGGAGCGGATGCCGGAGCGAGCAGCACGGATCCGCTGTTGGTGGTTCCGATCCCCAGTTCTGGCACCTTCACCATCCTGCTCACCGACGGCTACAACGGATCTGGCCTGGACTTTGACTACCAAGTCAAGACCAGCCTGACCAAGGCCCCACTGAGTTGGGACTACGGCATGACCGACGGCACCTCCAAAGATGCACCGATGAGCATGGACTGGGGGGACCGCGTCTACGGCGTGGTCGATGACAGTCAGACCGTTCACTGGATCGAGCTGCCCGTGCCCGAGGGCAAGGCCGATGTGCAGTTCCAGGTCATGGCACACCGCTATGGCAGCCCTCTAAGCAGCACCTTGCGCCTTTTCCCTCGCAGCGACGGGGAGCTTCCCGATAAGCCGACAGAGTTGGCCAACAGCGACCCAGACTCCAGCTCTTGGGACCCCATCCTACGGTTAAGTGCCGAGGGAGAGGAGAGCTGGGTGGTGAGCATCAAGGTCACCGAGGGCAGTGGCACCGGTGACCTGTATTGGTTTGTCTTTGAGGCCATTGAACTGTAGAGACCGGTTTAGAGAACGGTTTGTCCGTGCCAGGACGCTGTTGACCCCCAGCGGGGTCTAACCCCCATAGAGATGGAGAATCCCATGACCATGATGCTCTTGCTGGCAGCCTTTGGCTGCAAGAAGGATGCTGAAGATACCGCCGTGGGAGATGACACTTCGGTGAACGACACCTCCCTTGTGGACGACACTGGAGAGGAGGCCTGCCAGGTCAAGCCCAGCGAGTTCGCCCCCGAGGACGAGGCCAGCGAGGTCTATTACCGCACGGAGATGAGCGTGGCGTTTACCGGCGCGGTCTCCTCGGCGACCTTCGAGTTGGCCTTGGCCGACGGCACCAAGCCTATGATGTTGGAAGAGCAATGGGGGGACCCAGCAGACCGAGTGACCCTGCTCTCAGGCACACCCTTGGAGCCGGATTCCGACTACGCGCTCTCGGTCACCGTCTGCGGTCAGACCTACGTGAACACCTTCTCCACCTCGATCTACGGCAAGCCCCTTGAGGTTGGCCCGGAGGAGCTGGTCGAGCGCAGCTACCTGATCAAGCTGGAGGACGTGAAGTTCGTCAAGCCGGACAACGTCGCCACCCTGATCAAGACCTTCCTAGACATGCCCATCCTGGTCAACGTGCAGACCGTGGACGGCCAGGACATGACCCTGGTCGGTGCCGAAGGTTGGATCGACAGCTCCGGTGGGGTGAACCAGCGCAAGCGCCGCGACAGTGCCGATGTGCCCACCTGGGATTTTGAGGGCGTGGACTTTAGCCAGCCGCCCTACTTCAAGGCCGACAGCCCCGGCATCGTACTCGTGTACGACGGCATCGACATCCCAGTCTACGATTTCCACCTGGAGGGCACCTTTGCGGCAGACGCCAGCAGCTTTGGCGGCGGACGGCTCTGGGGCTTGGCCGACACCCGAGACACGGCCCCCTTGCTCAACGAGTCGGACCCCAACCATGTCTGTGATTTGGTGGCCAGCTTTGGCGCCGAGTGCGAGCCTTGCCCAGACGGGGAGGTGTATTGCCTCTTTCTTCAGGGAGAGGACATCACCGCAGACGAGGTCGAGGTGGTCAACACCTTCGAGCGCATCACCCTGGAAGAGTAGGTCTTCTTAGGCCGGCTCAGAGCATGCCTAAAATATCGTCTAGGCCTTGGCGAACGGTCGCCAGGTCCTTGTCGCTCATCGGGTCCTTTTGCGTGATCATCCGCAGGTTGAGCAGGGTCTGCTCTAAGGGTGCCAACATGCCGGAGGGGATGGTGTCCTGTCCGGTGCTGGCAACGTAGGCGCTGAAGTACTCCCCGACGTGGGGGTGGTGAAACAGTGCGTGGCCTGGGCCGGGGTTGTCTATGGCCTGTAGCCCTTGGGCGATGAGCAGGTAGGCCTGCATCCAAGCGCCTGCCAAGAGCACCGGTAAGAGCTCGTTGTTGCTCTGGGACTCCATGTTCATCAGCAGCCCTGCGTGAAGCTGATCCAACTGGATGCTGACCTGTGCCGGCGCGGGGTCCTGTGAGAGGAAGACCAAGAGCTTAGAGGTCTCCTGCAGTCCTAAGCCCTCGTCGTTCAGACTGGCTAATCCTGCTTGGATGCGCTGGACCCTCTCGGCGAGCTTGGCGGACTCCGTGACGGGCGCTTCTACCAAGAGCGCGCCAATCTCTGCCCCAGTGCGGGCTGCTGCGATGGTGGAGACGCTTACGTCGGTCTTGTAGGAGACCTGGGCCGCGTACTCCGCGCAGGCTGCTTGGACCCCATGGGTCTGAAGGCTCAGGGCCACCAAGCTAGGCGCAGGCATCAGCTCCGGATCTTCAGGCCAGGCATCGAAGGTGGGCAGCTCCGATTCCGTGGACGCTTCCACGACGGGCAGTTCCACTGCATCGGACGCGGGTTCTAAGGCGCCTGTGCAGGCGAAGAGTAGGAGCAGCACTAGCGGATCACAACGGTGGCACCCTGCTCTGGGAGCAGCTCAGTCAAGTTGTTGGGAGTGGTCCAGACCTGGCCGGTGTGGTTGATGACCACCATGGCGTACTCTCCGCGAGGGAAGGCATCGCCACTGAGAAGGTCTACGCTGCCGTCGGCGTTCGTGCGCTGGGCGACAGGAAGGAACATCAGGGGCAGGGTGTCCGTGGCGTAGGGCGTATTCACTGCTAACCCATCGGGCAGGCCGGACGGCGATACAAGCACTTGAGTAGTGACCTGGTCCTCCACCGGGTTGCCGTCCAGGTCACGCAGGTAGCTCAAGACCACCAAAGGCCACATGTCCAGCCCACCCAAGGCCGCCACCTGCGGGTCCGAGAAAGGGTCGGCTACGCCATCGCCGTCTAGATCCTTCTTCATGACTGTGAACAGAGTGGGGCAGTCTTTCGCGGTGGGCGGGTTCAGGCGGAGCAGGGGGCTCTCAATGCCTGTGGAGCGCAGGGTCAGGGTCTGGAGAGTGCCGGCCAAGTCAGCGGGGTCCGGTACAATCAGTGGGTCGAAGCTGGGGTTCTCGGTGTCCATCACGTACGCCGGCCGCTCGGTTGTGAGGGGGGACCCGAGTAGCAAGCTCAGCTCTTCGATGTTTTGGGCGGTCCCTAAGCGCACAGGCAATGGACCGCTGGCCGTCGCCGAGGCCACGTAGGCGCCCGTCTGGTCTCCACAGGTCGCGCCGCCCGCGTAGTCGCTGATTCCTGGGAAAGGATTGAAATCCCCGTCATTGTCGACCAGGGCGGTGATCAGGTAGTCCCCCGGGGGCACGTTGGTCATGGACCATGCCGCCGAGGCGACGCCGTCCACGTCTGCATAGGTGGCATAGGACCAGGCGTCTCGGGATACCGTTGAAAATGTGGCAGGGGAGCCAAAGCCGGCTGGGGGAGGTGGGTCATTCAGGTCGTAGAGCAGCACGTGGCCCACCCCGGGGCCGCCGGTGGGGGTCCCTTGAATGAGCACGAGCTCACCGGAGACCGCGGCTTGGCTGGGGTAGCTGGCGCTGTCCTCGATCAATGGGGCCGTGTAGCAGGCCAGGCTGAGCAGAAGCATGATCAGAACCTGTAGGCCAAGGAGGCGGTGTAGCGGGAGCCAACGGGCTGACCCAAGGGATGCTGCTTGGTGGGGCCGGTCAGGTCGGCGGTCCAGTTCCAGGCGCTCAGGGAGAGGGTCACGGGGGCCGCCGGGGTCCAGGCCAGTCTGGCGGTGGCGATGAGCCGTGAGGGAAGCTCTACGTCTGTGATGGCCACTTGTCCGGTCTCGTCAAAGGAGCGAATGCCCCATACCTGCCGGTCCACGAACTGTGCGCCCAGGGTGGCGTCCAACTGGTAGGGACTGCGGTAGACCACTTGCCCGTTGACTTTGTGGCGGGGATTCGAGCGCACCGCTGTGGTCTGTCCATCCAGGCTCTGGTTGATGAACTCCAAGGCGTAGGAGCCCGTCAGGTCCAAGCCGGTCAGGCCGAAGTAGTCCGCTGAGACCTCGCCGCCTGCAGCCCGGTATGTGGTGGCCTCGTTCACAAAGCTGCTTTCCCCTGCAATGTAGACCCCAGCATCCGGGTCAAAGCCCGACTCAGGGTAGCCAGTGGTGTCCACCGGCCCCAGATCGATCAGGTCATCCACCTGATACACAAACAGGTTCGCTTCGGCCCGGAACACGTCGCTGGACTCGTCCATGTACCCAAGCTCAAATGCGGTGATGCGCTCCGGGCGAAGGTTCTGGTCCCCGATGGTGCGCGCTTGAATACCGTCTGTACCCGTAGAGAGGTACAGGTCAGCGTAGGACTCCATGTAGGTGGGCGTGCGGAAAGCCGTGCCCCCGTTGACCCGTAGCGCTCTGCCTGGTCCCAGGCTGGTGATCACGGCCAAGCGAGGGCTGGCCACTGGGCGCTCCAAGAGCGGGTGTCGGTCCACGCGCACGGCCGCGTTCACCAGCACCGGGTCAAAGCGGCTCTGGAGCTGGGCGTAGCCGCCCAAGTGGTGCTCTACCGGAGACTGGCCCAAAAAGTCCCAATCTATCTGCTTGTATCGGTAGTTTACGCCCACCAGCAGTTTGTGTTGCTCGGCTTGCCCAAAGCCAAAGTCACCAGTGAGGGTGGCGTCGGCGATGGTGGAGTCCAGGTTCGCGTTCAACGGGGCCGTGGTGCCGGCTGGCTCGTACCAGTTGCCGAGCACGCCACCCTGGCGGTTCACGAAGACCCGAGCATAGAAGGGCCCGTAGCCAGCATCCGCACGTGCATAGGACAGTCGCTGGTCAAAGTAGAAATTCCGCAGCGCGCCGAGGGAATAGAGCTCCACAAGGCCGTCGCTCACGCCGCCAGAGACGCTGGCAAAGCCCCCGTCTCCGATGCGCCAGTCCAGCTGTCCGTTGGCGGTCAGCGTCTCCATTGAGCGGTCCTGGTTGGCCAGGGTCGAGGTCCAGTAGGGGTCGGTGTCCAGATCGATCTCTCTGCCCCAGCGGCCCAAGGTGGTGTACCCGGCGCTGGCCCGGTAGCCCACGTCGCCGCTGCGACCGGTGATCACAGTGGCCCCTTGGGTGGTGCCCTTTGTGCCGACCGTGAAGCGGGCCACGTTCTGGGCGCCGGGCTCGCCAGGGGTCTGGGTGATGATGTTGACCACACCGGCGAAGGCGTCAGCGCCGTAGATAGCGGAGCCGGGGCCACGGATGACCTCGATGCGCTCGATCTCATCCATGGTGACCGGCAGGGACGCCCACAGGGTCGTGCCCACCGAGTCTAGATAGACTGTTCGGCCGTCCACCAACACGAGCAGCTTGTTGCTTAGGCGTCGGTTAAAACCACGGGCGCTCACGTCTGCTTGCCCTGCAGTTAGCTGCATCACGTCCATTCCTGGCACAGTCGCCAAGAGCTCGGGAATGGTGGTTGCGCCGCTGGCCTGAATGTCTTCTCGCTCGATCAGGGTGACCGCGGCGGGAGCCTCCAAGGGGTCCTGACCAAAGCGCGATGCGGTGACCACCTTGCGGGCGTAGAGGTCTTTGACCAGACCGCCCTCTAAGCCAGCGCCCTGCTTGGGGAGGGGGCCTGAGCCACCCAGTGTTGGGCCGTCGGGCTTGTCTGTAGCCTGGGCGGTGGCGGCCTCTCGCTGGGCCAATGCGTCGGCCAGCGCCGAGAGTTCCTGGGCGTAGCGCTGGAGTTGTGCAATCTCATCGGCGGTCGCGCTGCCCCCGCCCGCTCCGCCCACCGATGGTGTTCTGGGCGCGGTCGGTTGAGCATCGGCCAAGCGAGCCTGCATCAAGCGAATGTTCGCCTCGACTTCGGCTCGGTCGATGGGCTCGGTCTGCAGGTAGCGTTCAAAGTAGACGATGGCCTGTTTGTAGTCCCCAGCATCCGCATAGGCTCGGCCGATATTGTAGAGCACCACAGGATGTGGAACCAGGGAATAGGCTCGTTCAAAGGCAGATATTCCACCTTCGTAGTCTCCTTCTGCAATGAGTTCCAGACCGCTATTAAACGCCCTTCGAGCCTCGTCCTTGGGATCCGCGTGGGCCGCTGGACTCACCAGCATCAGGGCCAGTAAGGTTAACCATCCCGCGGCCTTCCGTGGGGTGCGTAGCCTGCTCATGTGGGCTTCTTAGTCAAAGGGATTGGACTTGTAGCCTGCGGGCGCGTTGTCCTGGGTCGTGGAAGAAGGATCAGCCGTGACGGGTCTGGCGGCCCGGTCGGCGGAAGGACCGGTCTGGGTCGCAGCAGAATCCGTTTTCTCCGTCTCTTTGACTTGGGTGACCGGCCGGGTCTTGGACGTGCCAGTCAAGACGGGCTTGCTCGTCTTGGCTTGGATCGTCTTGGCCAAGCTCAGGTCTAATTTGACGGATTGTCCGGCCATCAGTTCTTTGCGCACGGTCAGGGCGTCGTGTCCGCTCAGTCGCAGCTCAAACTGGGCGCTGCCTGGTTGTAGATCGATCAGCAGCGGCGTGGTCCCCATGCGCTGGCCGTCTAACAGTACTGTGGCGCCAGAAGGAGAGCTAACCAAGCTGACGGTGGCGAGCGCGGGGGCTGGGGTTGCTGTTGGGTCCGGCTGTGGCAGAGGATCTGGGCGGCTCAGGCCATAGCTTAGGCCAGCGATGGCCGTCATGGCAGTGAGGAGAGCGATGGGGATCCAAGGTCGCTTCGGTGGAGGGGAAAGCTCGCTTGGGGTCGGCTCCACCACGGCCGTGAACTGGTCAGCGGGTACCTGCATACAGGTCCGCAGCGCGCTTCCCAACTCGGTCATGGTCTGAAAGCGTTCGCTGGGCTTCTTGGCCAAGCAGCGGCGCACCACTTGCTCCTGGCCGCCCGGGAGCTCTAAATCCGGAGCGGCTTTGGCCAGAGACGGGATCTCTTGATGGATATGGGCGATCATCGTCGCCGTGGTTGTGGACCCATGGAAAGGGTACTGGCCAGACAGGCAGCGGTAAAGAAGCACGCCGATGGCGTAGACATCCACCCGGTGGTCTACCTCCTCACCATGAACTTGCTCAGGGGCCATGCAGTGAGGACTGCCCATGATCATGCCGGTGACGGTAATGGCTTGGTCGCTCTCGGTGAGCTTGACCAGTCCGAAGTCCACGACTTTGAGCAGCTCTTTTCCGCTGCTGTCGTGGGTCACTAAGAGGTTGCCGGGTTTGAGATCCCGGTGCACCACTCCAGCACGGTGGGCGTTCTCCAAGGCGTCGGTCACCTGGGTCATCAGGGTCAAGACCCGAATAGGCTCCAGGGTGCCTTGGTCTTGCTTGAGCACCTTGGAGAGGGCCGGGCCGTCGATGTACTCCATCACCAAGTAGAAGATGTGATCTTTGGTTTGACCGTAGTCGAAGAGGGTCACCGTGTTGGGGTGATCCAGCTTGGCCAAGGTGGCGGCCTCTAAGAAAAAGCGGCGCTGAAAGGCGTCCGAGTCTCCCGAGTTGGGTGGCACTTGCAGGATCTTTACGGCCACCCGGCGGCCCAGAGGTCGCTGCTCCGCCTCGTACACCGCACCCATCCCACCGCGCGCGATAAGCCTGTTGATCGAGTATCGATCTGCGAACACCCGGCCCAGAAGGGGATCTTGGGATGCCGTGGGGTGTTCCGGATTGAGTTTCACGCTTGCGCCGAATCAGGCCCATGTGTCGGGCCTTTGTCATGTGCGAGGGTACACCGATGTGGAGGGGAGACTCGGCATTCGCCAAACAAATTACGGGAGCGGGCTGTTGTGAAGGTGCACGTCAACGCACCCTGACGGGTTAGAATGGGCCCACGGAGTTGGCGCATGTCCCTGGCTGAGTTCGATTTGACCACGTTGGCCTCACCGGTGATTACCGCTGGCTCGATGATCCTCTTTCTGCTGCTTGGCGCTG
>CAJQPC010000114.1 GCA_905480105.1 uncultured bacterium
TGCGCTCCCGGCGCCAGATGGTCCGATCGATGATGAGTTCGCGCACCGACATGGACATGCCGAACCACAGACAGCTGAGCGAGAGCATAAAAATCAGGCGCGTCGTGGGCACTGGAAAGACGATCCAGATGAGCAGCGCCAGAACGGGCGGCTGCACGGATAGAACGGCTAACCCCGCACGATCCCGTAGTTTTGTTCTTGCATAGCGCGCGCTGAGCGTCTTGAACTGCTGCCAAGGTCCAGCCCGCTTCGTGAGCTCAGCCTCTTGGGCCAGCACTGCCTGGGGCTGAGTCAAGAGATGGGTACGGGTCGCCACAAAGCTACGATAGTCGGGGCTTTCTTTAAAGAGCTGAGCCCACTCGGTGGGGGGCCGGTCGTCCAATCGATCAAAGATCAGGTCCGGACTGGGCACGTCAAAGAAGGCACAGGCCCGCTCGGGGGGCCCAAAGTAGGCCACTCGCCCACCGGGTACCATCACGAGCAAGTGGTCCACCAGTGCCATGATCGAGGGGGTCAGGTCGTGGGTAACCAAGAAGACGATGCGCCCGTCGTCCGCCAATTGACGAATTTGACGCACGATGGATTGAGAGCTTCGAGGGTCCAAGCCGCTGGTGGGCTCGTCTAAGAAGAGCACCCGCGTGCTGCGGGTCAGCAGATCTTGTCCCAAGTTGACGCGCTTGCGCTGGCCACCCGAGATGCCGCGCTTTAGCGCGTCCCCAATGCGTGAGCCCCGGATGTGCTCGATGCCCAGCTCACCCAAGACCCGCTCCACCTCGCCGTCGATCTCGTCATTGGAGATGTGGGAGGCGTAGCGCAAGCGACCGGAGTACCGCAGGGACTCTTCGACCGAGAGTTCGGGGTGCACCAGGTCATCCTGAGGCACCAAACCGACCGCGCTGGAGTCCCGCTTCAGGATTTCATGGAAGTCTTTCGCACCGAGCAACACCTGCCCATCATCAGCCGGAGCCAACCCCGCGATCGCATTGATCAACGTAGTTTTTCCACAACCACTTGGCCCCACCAGGGCAACGAGCTCACCAGAGAACACCGAAAAAGACACGTCCTCCAGCAGCGTGATGCGCTCACCACCACTCTCGATGTGACGGTTCAGACCCCGGACTCCCAAGGCGGTGAAGCTGCGGTGGCCAAATCCGTGCAGGGTCTCGCCAGCCAATCGCAGCGCCCAGGGCCCGACTCGAAACTCTTCACCGTCCTTGAGAGGACGGGTAGAGACGGGCTGCCCGCCGATCAGCGTGGGCCGACCGGAGCCTGCGTCCATCAGGCGCCACTGGTTGTCCACACGGAGCAGAGTGCAGTGGTGCTTGGCTACTTGGGGATCGCTGAGCACCACATCGTTGCCTGCGGCACGGCCAATGCTCACGCGGTCGCCTTCCAAAGGCCAACTGATCTCACCCGTGGCATGCCGCGGATCATAGCGCTGGAAGAGCGCTGAAACGAGCACCGCATCCACGCCCAGCTCTTGAGCGGCCTGCTCCAGAACCCTGGCCTCGCCGGGGTTGATGAGCCCGTCGGCTGCCCCCACTCGGAACATGGCATCGAGCAGCAGCAAAGAGTCTTCGGCACCATAGCGCTGCGCAAAGTCACCCAAAGAGAGTTCGTCCGCTCGCGCCTCTTCCAGGATTGCCGACGCCTCCGGTCCGAAACGACCAGAAAAGGCGGCCACCTCTTCGGCGCCGATCTCCGTGGAGTGCTGGGGAGAACAGGCCATCTCCAACAGGAGCTCACGGGCGCCTTCAGTCAGACCGGTCCGGGTCTGAAGCGCTTCGTCAATGACGGAGCGCCCAGACTTCTGAAGCTCCAAGCCCTTGGAACGCACCAAGAGCTGAGCCATATCCGACGCCAAGCTGGCAGTGCCCACGCCCAGTTCCTGCCCCCGACGGGACAGGGCAAACGTAAAGGCATCGCGCAGGCGATTCAAGCTCGCCTCCGATGGCTCAGCGGTAGGTCACTGCCATGCCCACACCTGCCGCCGTGGTGGTGTCCACCAACTCAGTGGCGTGGACAGCTACAAAATAGGTGTCCGTGGTGGTGGGCTTGTGCGTGAGCATCGGCTGGCGATCCGAGGTCTTGTCCTGGCTGATCACGTTGCCGTCGGCGTCATGCAAGATGATGTCGATGTTCTTGGCATTGGCGTCAGCGCAGCCGGAGATCTGGTACTCGTTGCCGGCGTACAAGGTCACCAAGTAGATGCGGTACTCCCCCTGCTTTAGGCTAGCGGAGGTGGCGGTACGTACGGCCCAGCCGTCGTTGTAGCCATCCCAGATCTTGGTGCGGAGGCAACTCTCTGCCTCGTCCTCGTCAGCAAATGCTGTGGGAGCGATGAAGAGGGTGCCGAGGGTAAGGGCGGCGGCTGCGGCGGCCAGAGTCAGCTTGCGGGACATAGGTCGCATTCCTTTAGAGCAGGTCAAGCACGGAAGAGGTGCTCGACTGAATGGTCTTCACATCTTCTTCGGAGAGAGTCTCGTGAGTACAGATCTCAGCGAGCGTGTTCAGGGAGGTCTCCAGCTGAGCGATCACCTCGCCCGAAGCCTTGTCCTGCCCCTCTCCCTTGACATAGCCCTGGAAGTAGTCGACCACAGCAGGCTGCTTCAGCAAATCACCGGCCTTGTCGTAGCTTCCAGCATCGATGACCGCGCCAGCCACCAAGTTTGCACCACCCAACCAAGAGCCAGCCTGAATCAGGGGCACGGACCGGGGGCCCGCTTCGTACTCGATCTCAGGAATGATCGCGCCGGAGAGCTCGTCGAGTTCCTTCACCAAGTCATCGCGGGAGACAACGTCGTTCATCACGCGATCATGGATGTCCTGGACTGTGGCGCTGATGTCCGAACCCGCCCCCAGCTGCTCCATACCAGTCTTAATGTCCATGAGTTGCTTGGCCAGCGCGTCCTTCTCTGCGGTCTTTACCGTGAGAAGTAGGTCAGCCAGGATCACCCCGGTGCGAACAGCGACTTGGTCCTTGTTGGGAACATCCATCTTCAGGGTGCGGTTTGGAACCTTCTCCCCGAGCTTGGCCTGGATACCGGCGGCATCCAGAGCCCGCTGCATCTCTGCCGGCGATGGTACCAAGGCGATGTTGCTGGCTGCCTTTGCCAAATCCGCTGGGGAGAGCTGAGCAGGCTCGGGCTGGACGGCCTCGGCAACAGGAGGTGTGGGCAACTCTTCAGCCTGGTCTGCACCAGTACAAGCGCTGAGAGCGGCAAGAGCGAAGAGCGCGACGATGGCACGGGGCCGAGACAAAGACATAGTGGTCCTCCTAAAGGGAGCCGTAGGGCCTAACGGCCTGCGAGGCTACGCCCTTAAGGGCATCGCGCGCAAGGTGGTCTGGTTTCCTGACACCCCGCATACAAATGAAGCCCCGAAGATTCCTGCGCAGGACTCCCTGTAAAGGCGCACTGGGTGGGGCTACTCCTCTGGGTAGTCTGACTCGGCGAGCTGCACGCGGCTTCCTTACTATCGGGCACGCCTTGGAAGGCGTTCTGGATTTAGACCGGTGCAAAGCGGTTGTCCCAGCACACCGAAGCGGTGGCGCCCCTCTCCCCCCCCCCCCCCAACGACCAGGAGATTGCTGAGCCCCTCACCGGTCTCCGATCCGTGGGAGCGAACAATCCAGGCCAGGTCAGGGCTGGTGTCGTCGCCTCACTTGCAATGGGTCAAAAAGGTACAGAGCATCCAGGGCCTCACCGCCGTTGTCGGAGAGCTCTTGAAACGTTGGCCGGCACCGCTTGTCGGCAAGGCTATACGGTGATCCCATCGCCCTGAAGTTGAGCATTTAACGCCGACTCCATCGGCTCCAACGCATGGGAACCGGGCCCCCACATGGCAGACGCTCAGCGTTGTGACTGCAAAGACAAGGGGCCTCCAACGGGGGCTGGTCATGGCGGCTCGTCATTCTTATTTTTTGGCTGCCCGGTCTTCAAGGATCGCAAGGTCAGCCCCAAGGCCGTAAGAGCTGAAAACAGGGTCGCCGACAACCAGGAAAAAGCAGAGATGGCCTCAACCGGAGCAGGCGCTTAGATCTGGCCAAAAGGAGGCTCGAAGTGGAGCACATCGACGCCCTGATCTCAGAGATCAAGACCGCAGACGACGACCGCATCGAGGCCATCAAGGCCTTGCTAATCACCGCCTGCAGCGGCGAAGAGGGCAAGCGGGTGCGCGAGCACATAGAGAACGACATGAAGAGCCTGGTCCTGGTGATCCAGTGGGAGTTGGAGGAGGTCTTAGAAGCCACCGCACCCACCCCACCAAAGGCCCCGGAGCCAGAACCGCAGCCAGAACCCGATTCAGAAGCAGCGCCAGAAGTGGCGGATGGACCGGCAGAGGGCGCCCCGCTGACCGCTGCGGACCTGAACATGGTCTACGACGACCCTCGTGGATTGGTCCTGCACCGCACCAAAGACGGCAAGCGCTGGTTCGCCACACAGGTAAACCCAAACACCAAGGCGCCGCAGACTTTCGAGTTACATCCTCAGGAAATCAAGCAGCTGCAAACCGACCTTGCGGGATCTCCCTACTGGCAGCCCGGCGCTTAAACTGAGTCCAAACGAAGCTGCATCTTACGAAAAAATCAGCGCCTTTTTGACAAAGCCCAGATGGCGTTGGTTCAGAATGCGCCTGCTGTAGGGTCCCTACGACCCGACCATGGAGACCGAATGTTGAACCACCGGCCGCTGCTTTCCAGGGCCCTTCTGCTCGCTATGTTCGCCCTGCCCGCAGGAGTCACACTCGTTGACTCTGCCCCCGCGCAGGCCCAGAGTGCGTCGCTCTTCTCGAATAGTGGGGGCTTCGTCCACCTGCTCGCCCCAAGCGCAATCGCGGGCGACGGAAGCTCTGCGGCGATTCTCTACGTGCTTGCACTGAATCCAGACGGAACGCCCATGACCGACCTGAAGGGCCGTATCGGCGCCTCTGAAGGTGGCACCACGGACCTGGAAAACCAAGGCCAAGGTCTATACCGTTTTACGTACACTCCACCAGCGGTGACGACACCAACCAAGGTGGACTTCACGCTCAAGGCCAAGAGCGGCACCAAGGCCACCCTGAATGGCGACTACAGTGTCACCATCAACCCACAGCTGCCCAGCTTGCTGTCGGCCACTTCCAGCCCTTCGGAGCTGGTGCTCGGTCAGGATCAAGCTGCAGCGCTGAACATCAAGTTGACCGGGCCCAAGGGCGCAATGGCTGGCGATGGCGGCGCACTGTTGGTGCACGCCGAGTACGGCAACGTTGAAGCTCTGACCTACCTGGGCAGCGGCACCTGGACCGCACGCTACGTGCCCAAGAACGTGAACTACCCCCACTTAGACGTGCTGACCTTCGCGGACGCACGCAACCCTGACCAGGTCTACGGCTCGCACGTGGTGAACATGGTCGGCAAAACCGACTTTCCCATCACCGACGCTCCCCCAAACAGCACCCTGATACTGCGCATCGGTGACCGAGACTTTGGTCCCTACACGGCCGATGGATCAGGCAAAGCCGTCATCCCCGTAACGGTTCCTCCCGGGATAGAAACGGCCAACCGCATCACCATCGTGGACGGCAAGCAGACGGAGGATCCATTCGACCTGCAGCTTCCTGTTACCCGGCGCTTGGCTTTGTTCCCAATGGCCAACGTTCCAGGTGACGGCCTGACGCCGACCACCGTTCGCATCGCGGTACGAACCCCCACTGGCGCGGAAGACGCCGATGCCAGGGTCAGCCTGGCCGCCAGCAGCGGCACGGTCACCCAGCCGGTGCACCAAGGCAACGGCATCTACACTGCCCAGTTCAGGCCCGCCCGCTCAGCCAAAGCTGGCACCGCCGTCCTTTCCGCCTCCCTGGCAGGCGAGTCCGCAAAGTCAGAGATCACGGTGAACCTGGCTGGTGGCCTACCCGACAAGCTGGTGCTCACACCTGAACCCACAAGCTTGGCCGCTGGTGCGACCGGTTTCAAGGTCTACGCCAAACTCACCGACTCCACGGGAGAGGGCGTCGCAGGTGTCGCCCCGGTCTTCGTGACCGCAGGTGCCAAAGAGAAGAGTGCCGCGCGCGACCTGAAGAGCGGCGACTACCAGAGCGCCTTCAACACCGTTGGCACCAACTCCGTGGTCGTGACCGCCATGGGCTTAGGGGAAGCCTCGGGCAACCCAATCAGCCGAGTTGTGGTTCTGCCGGGCTCCGAGCGAGTCACCAACGACGGACAGAGTACGGTCGTTCTGAGTATCCTCAGCGTTGATCAATACGGCTACCCTGTCGCAGACCAGCCCGTGACCCTGCGCTTGAACTCCGGCGACGGCCGCCTGCCGTCCGAGGTGCGCACCAACTCAAGCGGCTTGGCCACTGTGACCTACGCCGCGGGCACCAAAACGGGTGCGGTAGATATCGAGGCCCGCTCAGGCGACCTGCACGGCGGAGCTACCCTGATCCAGGCCCCCGCCAGCGTGCAGATCGACCTGCCTGTCAGCGGTAGCCAAATCTACGCCCAGCAAGACGCTCGCTTGCAGCGTCTGGTCCAGACCGTGCTGATTCCCCGGGAGGGAGCCAGCGGCGTGGCCATGGCCCGCATGGACGACACATCAGGCCAAGTTGGCGCGGTCACCTCTCTGAATGTGACCGTTTCCCCTACCCAGGTCGCAGCGGGCGGCTCGGTGACCATCACGGTGACGCCCGGGATGCTCAGGGCCGTGGCGTGAGCGGCGAAGACATCAAAATTCTCGCGACAAATGCCACCACTGGAGCCATTCAGAACCGCGGCGGTGGCAGCTACACCACCAGCCTCACGGTCAGCGCGAATGCCACCGGCGATTCCATGGTGGTTGTGACCAACGGGGATGGTTCGGTGTCACAGGCCGTGCCCGTGCCTATCGCCACGACCCTGTGGGGAACCGACCCGAATGCAGGCGTAGCCACTGTCACTGACCCAGGCAGTGCCACCGAGCCGGCAACCGGCAACGAGCCGGCGGTCGATGGCGTCCCAAAGGTCAAGGAGCCCAGGGCCCCACGGGCCCCACGCGAGCCAGGGGAGCACCCCAACGGCCGCGTACGGGTCTCCGCGCTCTTTGGGAACTACGCTTACCTTCAGACGCCCACGGACGTGGAAAGCGGCCTGCTGGACCGCCAAATCGACATCACCATGCCCATGGGTGGCTTTGAAGCAGATGCTTACGGCTTCCTGCCCATGCTTCCTTACATTGGTGCAGAGACCCACTTCCGCATGGGCTTCTACGGATTCCAGTGGCCAGAGGCGCCCGCTGACTCCCCCGCCATCAACGACCAGGTCCCCCGCCTGTCGGTCAACGCCATTGGGCGCTTGCCTTTCGAGCAGGGCAGCAACAAGTTCCACATCGGAGCCCGGGTCGGCTACCTCTACGGTGACTTCATCACCTATCAGACCGACCCTGCAAACGATGGCCTGCTGTACAACAGCGTGCCCCTGATCGGCGGCTGGACGGTGGGTGGCGAGTTCGGCGCCGAGCTCAACAGCCGTGCGCACATGCGTGCTGTCTACGCGCTGGGATTCAACCAGACCAACACCTACGACAACAGTGTGATGGTGGATCTGGGTGTCAGGCCCGTGGCTGACCTGCCCTTCTCGGTGGTCGGCAGCTTCCAGTGGACCGATCGCAGCATCGAAGTGGTTGCACAGGACGCCAATCAGGAGCTTATCCAGGTGGGTGAGCTATCCGACAGCCAGCTGATCGGTACCCTGGGACTGGCCTACGAGTTCTAAGACCTCTCAAGACAAAAAAGGGGCCTGTCCAGCTTTGGACAGGCCCCTTTTTTTGGGGGTCAGCGAGCAACTCAGCCGCGCTTGATGATCACCCTCTTGAGCACCACATCCTTTTCTGGCTTGTCCCCTGGCAGGCGGTCCACACCCGTGATTTTCTTGATCAGGTCGACCTCTTCGCACTGCCCAAAGATGCTGTGCTTGCCGCTTAGGTGCGGCGTAGGGGCCTCTGTGATGAAGAACTGTGAGCCATTCGTGTTGGCGCCAGCGTTGGCCATCGCGAGTACACCAGGCTTGTCGAAGGAACGATCGCTGAACTCATCCTCGAACTTGTACCCGGGACCACCGGTACCCGTGCCAAGGGGATCCCCAGCTTGCACCATGAACCCGGGAATCACCCGGTGGAAGATGGTGCCGTCGTAGAGGGGGCCGTCTACCTGCTGACCGGTGCGTGGGTGAGTCCAGGTCCGAGAGCCTTCAGCCAATTGCACGAAGTTCAGAACCGTCTTGGGCGCGTCCTGGGGAAAGAGCTCACAGTGAAAATCCCCCATCGAGGTCTTTAGGGTGGCACTCAAGGGCTCGCCGGGTTCGATTCCCAACTGACTCAGGGTGGCGGCGAGATGCTGGGCAGCGACCTCCTCAACCAGCGACTCCACCCGCGCTTTGAGCGCGTCATTCTCACGACGCGTGCGGTCTAGCTCGTCTTGGGTCGTATTGAGTTTGGACTCAACTTCCTGCAGAGCTTCCTGTTGAGCCGTGTCAGGCCCACAAGCGGTCAGGGTGAAAAGAATTGAGAACACGGGAACGAAGAAAGACTTTTTCATAAGGACCTCTCACCCGCTGCAAAGCAGGGGTCAACCCCTAGAGATAGGTTAGACACCTCCTCCTGGAGATCACAATGCTGCTCACGCTGATCCTCGCCTGCGGAAGTACCCGCTTTGAGGGCACCGCTGTCGACGTGACCGGCGCTCCCATCAACGGCGCCACCCTCACCGTGATCGGGCACCCATGTCAGTCCGTTGTGGCAGAAGATGGAACATTCGATCTCCCCTGCTCGCCGGGGATCTACGACATCACCTTGGGTCAGGCTGGCTACATCTCAGAGACCTGGACCAACTACCAGGCCACTGAAAAGAAGACCTACACGCTCGGGGAGACCGTCTTGGTCCGCATTCCCGATGAAAAGGGTCTGCTGGTATTCAAAGGCGGCAGCTACAGGGCCATGGAAAGGGGCTTTTTGGTCAAGAGTAGCGGCGGCCGCGGAAAGAGTCAGTACCGACACTATTGTCTCCCAGAGAACGCCGACGATCGTATGCCCATCAACCCCTTCAGCGCGGGCAAGGTGGCTTTCTTCGACAACGCCTCTGGTGGCTGGCGGCCCTGGCGCTTGGACGAGCAGGGATGCGCCTACAAAATGAGCCCAAGCTCGGATACCCGGTGGGGTGTGGACTTTGGTGAAAAGGCACAGTGGGAAGAGACCGAACTGGCTCCAGAGAAGTCCCTGGTGGTGATGACCCTGGAGCCGGGCCGCTACTTCGTCTCAGACTGGAGCAATGGATTCTTCCAGAAGGGACCGACCGACGACGAGAAGCTGGCTGGCTACGGCGGTTTCTACATCAAGGTCGAGTAGACCCGACAGTCCTAAGCGAGCAGCGCCACGGTCCAGAGATGGACGAAACGCCGCCCTGCGTTAGAACACGCCCCAACTTGAAGGAGGCCAGGTGGAGTTCAAGGTAGGCGACAAGGCGGTGTACCCCGCCCACGGTGTTGGAATGGTTCTTTCAGTCCACGACGAGGACCTAGAAGGCGATCTCTACACCGTCTACACCTTCAAAGTGTTGGACAACGGCATGACCATTACGGTGCCCGTTCAAAACGCTGATGCCATTGGCATGCGCCATGTCATCGAGCCTTCTCACGTAGAGAAGATTTACGACATCCTGCGCGACCGCGACACCCCTACCGACAACCAGACCTGGAACCGTCGCTACCGGGAGTACATGACCAAGATCCGGACCGGTGACCCCCTGGAAGTGGGCAAGGTTCTGCGCGACTTGGCTCTGATGAAGATGGAGAAGAACCTCTCCTTCGGCGAGCGCAAGATGTTTGACCACGCCCGGGGCCTACTGGTCCAGGAAATCGCCGTGGCCCGCGACTCCGACGAGGCCGAAGTTCAGGCTGAGATCGAGGCCCTCTTTGTTGCTCCTCCCGATGCCGGTGAGAAGAAAACAAAGACCAAGGCCAAGCCCAAGCCCAAGTCCAAGACCTAAAGACCCCGACTTAGAAAGAGGTCCCCGCACGTGGCGCTCCACCTGTACAACACCCTCTCCCGTAGCTTGGAACCATTCGAGCCACAGGAGCCGGGTCACGCTCGCATCTATGTGTGCGGGATGACCACCTACGACCTCTGTCACATCGGCCATGCGCGCGCGATGATGGCCTTTGATGTTGCCGTTCGCTACTTGCGTTTCGCCGACTACAAGGTCACTTACGTTCGAAACTACACAGACGTGGACGACAAAATCATCGCCCGCGCCGCTGAGTTAGGCGAGCCCCCACTGGCGTTGGCCAAGCGCTACTGTGACGCCTTGGATCAGGACATGGCGGCCCTGGGGTTGGTCGAGCCCGACCACTCCCCAAAGGTGAGCGAGCACATTCCTGGCATCGTCGCGATGACCGCGAGCTTGGTAGAGAAGGGCAACGCCTACGCTGCTGAGAGTGGAGATGTGTACTTCGCGGTGGACAGCTTCGATCGCTACGGCAAGCTCTCCGGCAAGAAGCTGGACGACCTGCGTGCAGGCGAGCGTGTTGCAGTAGACCCCAACAAGCGCAACCCAGCAGACTTTGCTCTCTGGAAGAGCGCGAAACAAGGCGAGGTCTCCTGGGAGTCCCCTTGGGGCCAAGGTCGTCCTGGCTGGCACATCGAATGCTCGGTCATGAGTAGCCACCACTTGGGCGAGAGCTTCGACATTCATGGCGGAGGCATCGACCTGATCTTTCCCCACCACGAGAACGAGATTGCCCAGTCTGAGTGCGCCCACGGCAACCACCCCATGGCCAAGTATTGGCTACACAACGGCCACCTGAGCGTCGTTGAGCGGGACGAGACTGGCGAATGGCAACAGGTCAAGATGTCCAAGTCCCTGGGCAACGTGATCAACATTCGCGATGTCGTGGCAGACATGCCCGCAGAAGCACTGCGGTGGGTGTACGTACGAACCCACTACCGCAGTCCGCTGCCTTACTCCTCGGAAGCTCTCCAAGACGCCATGGGCGTGCTGGCTCGCTTGTACGAGGCCAAAGAGCGTGCCCAGGAAATCGCCAACAGCGCCGCGGACAGTGACCCATCGAAGCTGGCCAAGGAGAGCGCCAAGGCTGGCGAGCTCTACAAGCTGCTGGCAAACTTCAAGGTAGCCTTTCACGAGGCGATGGATCAGGACTTGAACACAGCCCTGGCCAGCTCACTGGTCTTGGATGTGGTCCGCACCATCAACCGCGTTTCCACCGACAAGGTCACCAAGCGCCGTGGTGCAGGCCTGATGCGCAACGCGCTTCAAGTCTTCGAGATCAGCGCAGAGGTCTTGGGTATTGGCGGCATGGAGCCTGCAGAGTTCTTCGCCGAGCTTCGCGAGAAGCAGGCACGGGTGCAGGGCCTGGACGTGGCATGGGTTGAGTCCCAGCTTCAAGCCCGCCTGGATGCCCGTGCTGCAAAGGACTGGGCTGCTGCGGACGCTATCCGCGACGCCCTGCTCGAGAAGCGCATCGTGATCATGGACTCCCCCTCCGGGGTGACCTGGCGCATCCAAGTCTGAGAGCCCCAGTCGGGCCACAGAGCAAAACAGCCCGACCTCAATCGAGGCCGGGCTGTCTTGCGTATTGGGCCGCTGCCTACTTAGAGAGGACCATGTTGCAGGCCACTTCGACCTGCTCCTTCTTGCCCTCGCAGGTCGCGTAGCGCACCACTTCGGTGATGTGTGCACCGGGCTCGCTGAAGCTCTGAGCGAAGCCGTAGCGGACCTCCTTCTTGCCCTTGAACTCAACGATCTCTGCTACGTTGTCTTTGGACACGGGCTTGTAGTCCAACCACACGTCGTACGAGTAAGTGCAGCCTTCCTTGGCCTCGCGTCCGTCCACACCGATGTAGTGGAAGTTGGCAGGCTCGGCGGCCGTGAAGGCGCAGTTCTGTGGCAAGCACGGCTGAACTTCTTTCTCGCTCTCCGGAAAGGCGTCGCTCTTCATGGCAATCAGGTCTGAGCTGTCAATGCAGTGCTCAAACATGAACTCCTCGTCCGTCTTGACGAAGAAGTCCGTGCCGACGGGATTGGAGTCTTCTTTCACCTCGCCGTTGAACAAGGTCATGTAGTTGTCCGTGACGCGCAGCTGGCACTTCTTCTCGTGCACCTTGATGTACACGCGGCCCTGGAGCTTATTGCCCAGGTTGTTGTTGTTAAAGACGAACTGCTCCCACTTGTCCGTCCCCTTGAACTTAGCGACGACCTCCGTCGCCTCCTTAAAGGCGGCGTCGTAAGTCGCTTGGTCGACGTTCTTGTCGATCTTTTGGACCTCGGCGAAAGTGCACTCTTTACCGGCGACCATCAGCGCCTGACACCAGTCCTTGGTCTTGGGCTTCTCGAAGCACTCCAGCTCGTCGCCGTCTTTGTTCTTGCGGCACTCAAAGTCGTAGACATCGGAGTAGGAGCCGACGGTGTACTTGGAGATGAGCTGGCCGTCTTGACTCACGAACTTCATGCGGGTCTGCTCGTCGGGCTTGCGCTCGCCGGAGGGCTCCAGCTTGTCATAGAGCCAGGAGGTGCCGACCAGGTTGTCCAGGTTGACCGCGCAGACGCCGGTAGACTCCTCGGCAAGGTTCAGGCTGTTGCCCTTCTCTTCGCACGCCATCAGGCCGATGGACAGGCTCGCGGATGCGGCAACAGCGGCCAGTAGACTCAGCTTCTTCATAGAAAACCTCTGTGTAGCGCCACCAGACCTTCGAGACCTGGGCGCAGGGACGCTGAATCGTAGCAGAAGCGCGGGACATGAGGCGGATCGCACAAGGCTTGGGCGTTAGCAGTGGCGGATAGCCACTGGAGTTTCTTATGCGTGCCGACGGCCGCTCCCCTTCCCAGCTTCGCCCCATCTCCTTCGAACTCAACACCGCGCTCCATGCAGAAGGCAGCTGCATCGTCTCCTTTGGAGGTACACGCGTGTGGTGTACGGCCACCGTGGACGAGAACCTGCCCCGTTGGCGCAAAGACTCCGGAGAGGGTTGGGTGACGGGCGAGTACCGCATGCTGCCAAGGGCAACAAACACCCGCACCCGGCGTGAGGGAGACAAGATCAAGGGCAGGACCGCTGAAATTCAGCGCCTGATCGGCCGATCCCTGCGGGCTGCTGTGGACTTTAAGGCCCTGGGCCCCCGCATCATTACCGTGGACTGCGATGTCTTGGCGGCGGACGGCGGCACCCGAACAGCTGCAATAACGGGCGGATTTGTGGCCATGGCCCTGGCGATCAAGGCCTTGGTCGACTCCGGTGCCATACAGGACAACCCCCTGATCCACACGGTCTCGGCAGTCTCCGTAGGCATCGTGGGCGGCAAAGCGCTCTTGGATCTTCCCTACGTCGAAGATGTGGCCGCAGACACCGACATGAACGTGGTGATGACCGGATCTGGCAACTTCATCGAAGTACAGGGTACCGCCGAGGCCGCCCCCTACTCTCGTGCAGAGCTCAACAGTCTGCTGGACTTGGCCGAAACCGGATGCGCTGAGCTGGTAGAGCTGCAGCACAAGGCCCTTCAGTGGCCTGGACTGCCTCGATGAGCCAAGGAACGGGATGGGTTCTGGCAAGCAACAACCCGCACAAAGTGAAGGAGATCGGACGAATCTTAGCTCCCCACGGGATCTCCCTACGCCCGCTTCGCGAGTTTCCTGATGTGGAAGACCCTCCAGAGACCGGCTCCACTTTCGAGGCCAACGCACTTCAGAAAGCACGCTTCGTTTTCCAGGCCACCGGCCTGCCGTGTATCGCAGACGACTCGGGCTTGGAAGTGGACGCTCTCAACGGTGCTCCCGGTGTGCACTCCAAGCGCTACACCCCTCAGGCCACCGCCCAGGCGAACAACACCAAGCTCTTGGGTGCCCTGGACGGCGTCTCGGAGCGCGGCGCGCGTTTTGTGTGCGCCTTGGCTGTGGTGACCGCTGCTGGAGAGGAGGTGTGGAGAGGTACCTGCGAGGGAAGCATCGCGACAGCGCCCGCAGGAACCCATGGCTTTGGATATGACCCCCTCTTCCTTCCAACAGAAATCCCTGGGAAGTGCATGGCGGAGTTGGCCCCCAGCGACAAAGACCGCATCGGGCATCGGGGGCAAGCTCTTGAGCGCCTTCCTGAAGCTTTGAATCGATTGAAAGCCTGAAACCTCTTGAATCCTGGGGCATCTACAGCCCCATCAAACTGCCCCTTGGAGACAACCACATG
The DNA here is from genome assembly GCA_905480105.1 of uncultured bacterium. GTDB lineage: Bacteria > Myxococcota_A > UBA796 > UBA796 > CAJQPC01 > CAJQPC01. Next base: position 14,207 of record CAJQPC010000114.1, read on the forward strand.
AAGAAGCTACTTCTACTCGGCATCCCCCTGTTTGCCCTGGCCGCCTGCGACACGGACAACCTAGATGACACAGCTGGCGCGGCGAGCGTAGACGATCTTGCCGCGGAGCTATGGGGTGAGATCGACGGATGGGAGAGCTGGGACGCCGCTCAAGGCTGGCCCGCCCTGTCCATCTCCGACGACGGCACCCACGGCGACTTTGTGAGCATCCTGGTCAATGATGTCGAGGCTGGCGGCGGTGGCGACGGCGCCATCATCGTGAAAAAGGGCTACGAAGACGCCGAAGGTGCCACCCCAAAGGACGGCGTGACCGTAATGTGGAAGACCGATCAATACGCGTCTGAGAGCGGCTGGTTCTGGGCCAAGTACAGCGATGACGGCACCGTGGATCTGTCCGGCGAGCCCATCGGATGCACCGGCTGCCACAGCCAGAGCGAGGACTACCAGACCTACCCGATAACCTCGCCCGGTACCGCTGGAGAAGAGTAGGGTTCGCCCCAAAGAGCCCTTAGGGGCCGACTCAGTCCAATGTCAGAGCTTGTAGGCCACGCGTACACGACCCGTGTAGATCGCACCCGGCGCCGTGTAGAACTCCGCCGCCAGGTCCACCTTCTCCAGCAGGTGCGCTTGCACACCGGCTGAAGCGGTCAGGCCAAAGAAGGGGGCGTTGTTCTCCGCCAGGTAGGCGTCGTCGCCAATGACAAAGAAGGTGCTTGCGTCTGTGAATCCCACGGCCAAATAGGGCGTAAGCTTCTCGGTTTGAAAGCCGTACATCAGGTCCACACCAAAAGTGGAGCCGCTGTAAAAGTCATCGTAGGGCTCGCCGCCCTCTTCGAAGGGGGTGGCGATTTCGGCAACGGTCTTCATCAGCGTCGCATGACCCCGCATCCCTATTTGATGCAGCTCACCCAGGCGCATGCCAGCGCCGAGCTCACCGGAGACGATGACGTTGCGGGTCCCAAACAGGGTGACGGGGGGCACGTAGCCAGCACCACCGTAGAGGGTCACGTTTCCCATCTCTGGAAACGCGAAGATCATCCTGGGACGTGGTGCCATGGGGGCCTTGTTGGTGTCCTCGGTCTTGGAGGAATTCAACACAAGCCGTTGCTCGCAAGAGAGCGGAGGAATGACCAGAGCGTCCAGGCCTATCGATCCGTGCCCACCCTCAGCCGGAATAGGCGCATGCACGGGGGACAGGGTGGTGGCCAGCGCAAAGTAGTTGAGCAGAAAATCCTGCTGGCCCTGATCATCGTAGGTCTGGGTCTTGCCCACACAGTCGGGATCAATGTTTGCGGAGGCCGTCTGGGCCAAGAGCAGCAGCGTGAGCATCAGCGTCCCTCACATTCGGTGGTGGCGCCAGCGTCGATCCACGCGGCGATGGCGTCAACGTTCTCATCCGAGATACTTCCACCCAATGGCATTGGCGCCCCCTGGGATTGGGTCCCCGCACACTTGGCGTAGAGGTAGCTGGCGCTCGCATCGCCTGGGACAACGTAGAGCTCTCCTGCCACACTGGACTCCACGTCGATCAACTCGGCGAGGTCTGTGAGATCGGGCTCACTGCCACCGGGGCCATGGCAGCCCAAGCAGCTGGACTCCATCAGCTCGTTCATGCCGCAGTAGTCAGGGCTGACCGCGTCGGACACCTCCTGAACAGGAAGGCGAATCTCGTCATCACAAGCGGTCAAAACCAGCAGGGCGCTGGTGACCAAAAAGGCGAAACGCATTGGGTCTCCTCGGGGAATCGAACGGTAGCATGATGCCCGAGACTCGCCTCGACCGCACTACCACCCCAAGTGTATCCAAGCACCAATCGGCACATCCCAGCCCGCCTGGAGCCGCCAATCCAGCCCAAGCTGTGCTCCCATAGAAAGCTGCCGGGTAAGCGCATAATCCACCTTAATGCTGCTGGAAACCACCACATCTTGGTACGCCAGACCCCGGGCTTGCTCCCAGCGTACGCTGCCCTGAGTGTTGAGCTGAGTTCGCTTCCCCGGAGCCACGCCGTAGCGCAGCGAGGCTCGGTGGAAGTGCAAGTAGGGAGCGTACCAAGAGTCCTCTAGATCCTTCTCGTAAGCCAAGCGGATGTTCTGGGTTCGGGTCGGGTTCCAGATGCCTGCGACCTTTACGGTCACCCCATCCAAGGGCGTGGTCGATGCCACACCGCCGTCCCGCAGCTGGGCAAAGCCTGCAGCCAGATTGATCACCAAGGGGTAGTCCACCCGACCATAGATGCCGGCGTTGGCCCGCCAGCCCCAGCCAGGAAGCTGCGCCCCCGTCCAGGAATACCCCTCGATGCGGCCGTTCAAGACCAGGTCGGTGCGCGGGAAGAAGGCCCAGCGTGCCTGCAAGTCTCCTCCACCAGACAAGCGCGTGATGCTGCTGGTGGGCTGTAAGTAGTTGGGACCGACGCTGACGTTGTGCTGCTCGACATGGGCACGACCCAGGAGCTCCACAGACAGCGCCCCGCGGCCGGGCTGGTAGCGAAGGCCGGCCTGGGTCAAGGTGTCCTGGCGCACGGCAAGCCCCTTGCCACTTGCACCAGCCAGGGAACTCGGCGCCAGACTGTGGGCCCGGCCGGCCTGCTCGCGAATCACGCCACTCAAGGGCTTGTCGGGACGCAACAACAACTCCCCCTTCAAGTGCAGATCGGTGCGAGAGAGCTGCCAGGCAGACACATCGTCCCCAAGTACAAAGAGGACCTGACGCCGCGCTGCCTGTCCTGCAAGACTCAGATCAACGTCTGGGGTTTGCCAGCGAAGGGTCAGCCCCGGACGTATCAAGGCACCGGCCGCAGGCTTGGGGTTGCCTGGGGTTCGATAGACGTTTGGCGTAAACGACGCCCCCAGCTCCACGTACGGAGCCACCTCCAGGCCACGGGCGCGCAGCCCGTCTAAGTCTTTGCCTTCCAGGTCCTGGCCCATGGCCACACTCAAGAGCAGCAGCAGCATTTGCACTCCGGTTCCTTGGTGTGACACCCCAGGACAACAAGACCGCTACGCTCAGTGCCAGGCCGCCGTGAGTACAAGCAGGGTCAGCAGCTCCCCCGCGATACACACCGCGCCCAGTCCATCACCAGTCACACCGCCCAACTGTGCCCGGTAAAGACGAACAAAGCCCACCACCAAGCCCACAGCCAATGGCACCAGCAGCAGACCCCACCACCCGGCAGCCGCCAGGGCGATCACCGTGCAGATCCCTGCGCTCAGGCCCACCCTTCGCCAGTCCAGACCGGCCATTAGCTCCCCAGCCACCCCTTCGGAACGCGCATAGGGCAGCACGCGCATCACCGGCAACATGACCGTGCGCCCAAGCGCGTGCGCCAACACCAGCGCCGGAACCCACTGGACCAGCGGCAGCTCCCAGAGGCAAGCCGCACGCATCAGGGTGACAAGAATCAAGGCCAAAGCACCATACGCGCCCACCGCACTGTCCTTCATGATGCGCAAGCGTGACGCAGTGTCTCGCCCGCCGCCCAGTCCGTCCGCCACATCCGCGACCGCATCGTCGTGCAGGGCGCCCGTTAACAACGCTTCGGCGCCCAGGACCAAGACCACCCCAACCGCAGGAGCGATGGCCTTCACGCCCAGCACCCCCAAGCCTGCCAAAGCCAAGCCCAACCCCGCACCCACCAGGGGGTACCAAGGCACCGACTCCAGCAGATCGCCCTCTTCGTATTCCAGGTCCGCCAGTGGCAGACGCGTGAGCAGCTGAAGGGCGGTGCCCAGCCCATGGAGGGGTCCCCAGCGCATCAGCCCTTCATCCGAATCTGAAGGCCCGCACAGCAGAGCTCCACTCGGTCAGCCTGAGCGGCGACGGCCTGAGCCAACCAGCCTGCATGGTCCCGGAAACGACGGGCCAGTGCGTTCATTGGCACAATGCCAAACCCGACCTCGTTCGTGACCAAGACGACGGGATTTGGAGCATTCACCATGGCCTGAACCAAGGCCGCCACGTGCGCGTGCACCACTTCCTCTTCTTCATGGGCGTGAAGCAGGTTGGACATCCACAAGGTCAGGCAGTCCACCAAGACCACGCAGCCAGGCTGGTACAGCAGGGGCGAAATGTTGAGGGGCTCCTCAATGGTTCTCCAGCTCTCGTCCCGCTCGCCCTTGTGGCGCGCAATCCGAGCGCTCATCTCCCCATCCCAAGCCTCAGCTGTCGCAAGATAGACCCGCTGCTCTCCCAAGGAAGACGTCAATTCCATGGCCCGCCGGGTCTTGCCGCTGCGCACACCGCCTGTGATCAAAGCTTTCATAGGGAGCCAGTATCCGCTATCGAAGTGTTCCGTTGTCGGAGGGCACCGTGTCTGTGAGCCGCTACGCTTTTGCCCCCGACGAATTGGAGGCGGTCTACCGCGCCATCTTTGGCCGACGGGACACCCGTTCTTATCGGCCCGAACCCCTGCCACAGGGCCTGGTCTGGAAGATCCTTGGGGCGGCCCATGCTGCACCCAGTGTCGGCTTTATGCAGCCCTGGAACTTTATTCTCATCCAGGACACAACGCGCAGAACCGCACTGCTGGAGCACTTCACACGCGTCTCCAAACGGGCGGCAGAGGACTTTCAGGACGCCCGAAACCTACGCTATCGGGCACTGAAACTCCAAGGCATACTCGACGCTCCTCTGAACCTCCTGGTGACCTGCGACCGAGGCCGAGATGGCCCGCACGTCTTGGGGCGCAGCGTGCAACGGGACACGGATGTCTACTCCACGTGCCTGGCGATTCAGAACCTCTGGCTGGCCGCCCATGCAGAGGGCGTGGGCGTGGGGTGGATGAGCATCGCCGAACCCGACGAGCTCCAGCGTGCGTTCGCTCTGCCCGAGCAGGTGGTTCCGGTGGCCTACCTGACAATGGGCTGGCCTGTGGAGTTGCCCAAAACCCCGCTACTGGAGCGCGTGGGCTGGAAGAAGCGCACCCCTCTCAAGGAGCTCATCTTCAGCGAGCAGTGGGGTGTACCCGCCCCTCCTCCAAAGGCACCCCAGCAGCCGGAGCCCTTGCCACCGGAGCAAGCCAAGGCCCTGGCCGCCGAGCGCCGCACCCACCTGACCCGACCCACAGGTTCCTTGGGACAACTCGAAGAAGCGGTGGCACGCATGGTTGGCATTCAGGGGGGACGAAGAGCACGCATTGAGCGAAGGGCCCTGCTCCTGCTCGCCGGCGACCACGGCGTGACGGCCGAAGGTGTGAGCGCCTACCGCCGCGAGGTCACCGCAAAGATGGTCTACCAGTTTGTCGCTGGAGGAGCAGCGGTGTGCGCCATCAGCCGCCAAGCCGGCCTGCCCATCATCGTTGCGGATCTGGGGGTGGACCATGACTTTGGCCAGGCAACGGGCATCCGACAGCGCAAGGTCGTCTCGGGGACCCAGAACATTGCAAAGGCGCCGGCGCTGACCAAAGTCCAGTGCGCACAGGCCGTAGAAACGGGCCGGGAGCTTGTCCAAGAGATGGGTCCTATGGACCTGTTGGCCATTGGCGAGATGGGCATCGGAAACTCCACCATCGCCACCGCGATGGTGGCCGCCCTTTTGGACCTGCCCGCCGCCGATGTCGTTGGAATCGGAACCGGCGTGGGGCCACGCACCCGCCAACACAAGGCCCAAGTCATTGAGCGGGCCTTGGCCCGTCATGGAGAAGACCGCGATCCCATGGGCGTACTGGCCTCGCTGGGCGGAGCGGAGCTGGCGGGCTTGGTGGGCGCCATCCAGGCCTGCGCCGCAGCCAGAATCCCTGTGGTCTTGGATGGCTTCATCACCGGCGCTGCTGCCTTGTGTGCGGCCCGCATCGACCCCAGTATCTGCCAGGTCCTCATTGCCGGTCACCGCAGCCCAGAACCGGGCCACCGCTTCGTGCTCCAGGCCCTGGGTCTGGAACCACTCTTGGAGCTGGACCTGCGCCTGGGAGAAGGGTCTGGCGCGGCCCTGGCCACCCAGTTGCTCATCACCGCCGCGCGCATCGACCTGGAGATGTGTACCTTTGAGGAGGCGGGCATCGAACATCCCGAGAACCCGGGGGCGAGACAGTGATTCTGCTCCTGTTGGCCTGCAACGGCCAGTGCACGGTCGACGAAGACCTGGACTATCGCCAAGCCGAGAACTGGGTCTGCAAGCCCGGCCTTGACGATGTCTGCAGCGCGCCGCTACCTGGCGTGAATGTCCAGAGCGACGGCAGCCTGAGCGACTTTGAGGTGGCCGCGCCTTCAGAGCACGGGGTGGACTGCTTCTTCATCTACCCAACCATGGACATGCGTCTGCGCTTGGGCCTGGACACGGACCTGGAAGAACCCGACGGCCCCGAGATCGCCGTGCGCGCCCAGTTTGCCCACTTCCGCCAAGTCTGCAACACCTGGAGCCCGATCTACCGGCAAGCCACCATCGGCGCCTACTTCAAAGACCCCGAACGCTCCGAGACCTGCTTTGAGACGGCCTACACCGACATCGAACAGGCCTGGCGTCAGTACCTGAGCGAGTCGGAAAAGCCCTTCGTGCTCATCGGCCATTCTCAGGGCGCACAGCACGGGTATCAGCTGATTCGCGAGCAGATCACCGCTGACCCAGCGCTACAGGCCCGCTTGGTCGCGGCCTACCCAATCGGAGCACCGGTGGCCGACGACAGTCCCCTGCCCACCTGTAGCGACGACGCCGAATGGGGATGCCAATACCCCTACCGCAGCTACGCAGAAGGGAATGATATGCCCGACTTCTCCGGAGGCGAGGGACTGGAGTGCGTGCACCCAGACCAGCCTGGGCTGGAGGGCTGGGCAACCTTGGCGCGGGTGATGCTCTTAGCCGACAAGGCGCTGGAGTTACCCGAAGACTTGGAGCCGAACCCCGAGCTCTTCTTAGCCTATGACAACGCCTTTGAAGCGCGCTGCGTGACCGAAGGCGCACTCTCCGCTCTGGAGGTCCGCTGGTCTGGAAACGACGATCGAATCGAACCGTACGACCCTGATACACGCGAAATACGGGGCAGTTCGGGCACCCACATCCTGGACATGAGCTTTGGCCAGTACGGACTGATGACCGACATCCAGCGGCGCACATCCGACCTGGAGGCGCGTTGAGCTGACTGATGCTGGCCCTCTCCGGCAGCGGCCCACTGGACACCAGCGAACCCGCGACGCGGCTGATGGGGCCACCGAATGGGCGGCCCGACCTTGGCTTTCCGGGTCTGCTCAGCCGAACTCAACGGAGAAGCCCATGAGACCCTGGCCCCGGGATCACGCAAAAGCGCATCCTGTAGCCCTGCGCCATGGATGAGCTCAGCCCCTGGGTGCGCGAACAGCCCAAGTGAAGGTGATCTCGGCGGTCAGCACATCGCCAACGTGCAGGTCGACCGGCACCTCAAAGTCGCTCTTGCCGGTCTCGTCGTAGCGGGCCCGGATCGCCTTGGGCGCCTCGTTCAAGCGCGCTGTGGCCACCACGTCGCCTGCAGCAGCCTTTTTGTGGGCCACGTTCGATGACTTGAGCGCGATGAACACCCGGGGAAGCTGATCGGCAAAGAGACTGAGCACCACGCCCCCACTGGCGGACTCTCCCAGGGTGTAGACAGCACCGGCATGGGCGGTGCCCATGTGATTCTGCACTTCCTGGCGGGCGGGCAGTGTGGCGCGCGCGCTTCCGATCCCGATCTCATCCAGGACAATGCCGACGGTCGAAATGAAGGGGACCATGCTTGTCAGCATGGGGCGCAGGTCGTTGGGGTTCATGGGGCCTCATTTTTGGAACTCTGTTCCTAACCATGGCCACTCAGACTGGCCGCTTGCGAATCAGAGGTTAAAGGATTTGCCCTCGGGGAGTAGCGCAGTCTGGCAGCGCATCTGGTTTGGGACCAGAGGGTCGCCGGTTCGAATCCGGCCTCCCCGACCATAGAAACCCCAGGTCTTCGGATCTGGGGTTTTCTTGTGTCGGATGGACCAAGGACATGGGGGTACTCCACTGGCATCGACGGACCCTAAGCCTCCCCCGAGACTGAGCCATCCAGTGCCATCCAGTGCCATCGCCAAGGCGGATGCGGTACGACGACACAGACCAGAAGCACATCGAGTCGCTGGGAATCTGCACTGTGCCTTGCGGTGTATGTACCCCGCTCCTGACGCTCAGCATGGCAGCCATCGCTACGAACGTAAGCCCCCTCGAAGCACGGGTCTAACCTGGATATTAGACTGCCCGAACTTTGGTCCAAGTGAACTGGACTGTCCCGGCTGGTTTTTCATCTTCGTCTTTGACCCAATGGTCTAAGACTCAGAAACGGGCCTGCGATCCGCCCAGATCAGCGCCGCACACATGCTCCCGTACATCAAGACAAGCCCAGGAACCAAAGTCCCGGAAAGGGAGTCGATGGGCGCCATTCCAGTCAAATCAGAGAGCGAGCGGTCTGCGGAGGGGAACATCGACAGCAGTCCACCGCCGAACACCACAGCCCAAACCACCCAGGTGCTTCGCGCCCGCCGCACGGCCTTCTTGGCGTCGGTACGCGCGACCCAAGCCAACACGCCCAGAGTGAACACCCCTTCGATGACCAGCGCCAAATAGGGCGCGGTCGCGTACAGCCCCAGACCAATGGCAGCGCTGTCCGGTCCGAAGACGTGGTGGGTATGGCCGCTGATGGCATCGCACAGCAGGTGCACCACAATGAGAAGGCCCGCGGTCCCCCCTGGGCGCCAGCTACCGAAGAGGGCCCGGCCAGCCAGAACGACCGAGACAATCCAGCCCAGCGTCGGCAATAGATCGTGGCTGTAGGTCATGTCGACCTGCATGCTGGACAGGCTCGCCGCCATTGGGTTCTCAGGAAGAGTTGGTTCAACCCCCAGAAAGTGGAAGCCCTGCCAGAGCGCGTCCGGGAGCTGAGAGACGACCAAGTAGAAGGCCAGGGCCCCACGGGGCGCCTGCTGCTTGGCCACGAGCGCGGTTGCAAAATGTCCAACGACCACAACTTCTCCGGAAACGGTGGATCTTGTACCGATTGGTACGAAATACGGATAGCGCTTCGATCGACCCCGCGTCAACAACTTTTGTACCGATCGATACGAAATTTATCACTGACATTCGACCGCCGCCCCCACCCGGGGTAGCTTTAGCGGGTAGTCGGGCTTGCCCGTGTGGAAGGATCAATGAGCGGGATCTCGGACAAGCGGCGGGTCGGTCGGCCAAAGACAGTGGATCGGCAAGGCAGCATCGAGCTGGCCATGGACGCCTATTGGCGAGAAGGCATCCACACGCTGTCCCTGAACGAGGTGTGCCGCCAATCCAAATTAGCAAAGCCGTCTTTGTACCGAGAGTTCGGAGGCGAGGACGGCCTAATGAGCGCCGTCTTGGGCCACTACAGGACGCTCATCATCTCGCCAATGCTACAGGCGCTGGAATTGCCGCTTTCCTTCGGGGAACTCTCTGAGGCGCTGATCGACCGAATGACCGCTGAGAGCGAGAACCCCGCTGGCTGCCTGTTTACGGAGATGCGGCTGGCCCACGCACGCCTGGGGCCCATCACCCAAGGCAAGCTTCGGGACCTTGGACAGGAGCGCTTGGGCGCCCTGGAGGACTGGTACCGACGGGCTTTGGAGCAACGCCAGGTTAAGTCCTCCATCTCCCCAGCATTGGCTGCCCAATACCTCGACACCCAGCTCGCAGCGATACTCCTACAGCTGGGCGCTGGCGTCCCCGCAGAAGCAGTGAAGGCCCAAGCCAGGCTGGCCCTCGGGGCGCTGAACGCAAGCCCCTGACAGGACCTCTTACGGCCTCTCGTGGATAGAATTGCCCCCCTTCCACGGATACCCAGCTGGTCCCGCTTCCCCTGGCTTTGCTGTTTTGAAGGAACGAGCCCCTCTGCGCTCAACGTAGACAACGGGATTTACTGTGCAGCCTTGCCCGGCCCGGATCTGCCCTCGGCAAGTCCCTCGTACAAGGGATAAGTGCAGGAAGATGAGCGAGAACCCTTACGCATTTAGAACCCACGTCGCCATTGAGGGTGACTCGGAGGCAGTGGCCACCGCGCGCGCGCTGATGCGACATCGAGTTTTCGCGCTCATGCATACGGCGGTCGTCGTGATGCTGCTGACCATCCTGGGAACCGTGGTGCGCAGCGGGGGCCTGAGCCAATCCACCGCGATGCCCGTCACCGCTCTGGTACTGGTCACGCTCTTTATGGCGGTCACCGTGCTCTGGAGCTTAGGAGCAAGGCCGCTCTCATTGCCGATGGGCGTGCTCGCCGATCTGGTCACCCTCTGCAGCTGCGTCTTTACGCTTCCTGCGATCTGGAGCTTGGCCCTACGCTTTGGCTCCAAACACATCCGCAAGGCACTCCTAAACCCGCCGCCTCTGAGCGCTTGGTCACCGCATTGGCCGACCCTGGTGTTGCTCCCCCTGCTCACAGCACTGAACATGGTCGTGCCCGTCGTCTTGGCTGTGGCCATGGCACTCTAGCAGGGAAAGCCCCTCAGGGAACAAGCTTTCAAAGGGCTTTCGCCTCGCACTGGTGGTCGCTGCTGCAAGCCCCTGTGCAGCTCTATCTGTCGTCTAGACAGCCGAGCTCGACGGTGTCCGCTGGCTCCTCAATCTGTCCTTGACACAGGCCAGAAGAACGAGAAACGGGAGGCAGGCCATCCAGGCACGGGTCCTTTTGGTTCTGGAAGTGAGTCCCAAACACAAGGGGACACACCTCCACAACCATTACAGCGGCCAGACCAGCGGCACGATGGTCAGGGCCACGGCCAGGCAGATCGCGTTGAGCGGCAACCCCACACGCGCAAAGTCGGAGAAGCGGTATCCGCCAGGGCCATAAATCAGCAGGGAGGCGTTTGAGCCCACCGGGCTAAAAAAGCCCGCACTGGCCGCCAGAGCCACAACGATGGCAAAGGGCCGCACATCCAGCCCGGCACCCTGCGCCAGCGAGACCGCAATGGGGAAGACCAAAGCCGCACCGGCCGCGTTGGAGAGCATCGCGGCCGCGCTCACTGTGAGCAAGTAGACCACTGCAAGCAGCGCAACTGGCGGCAGCGAGCCGGCGACCCCGAGCAGTCCCCCTGCCAAGACTTCGGCGGCACCCGAGTCCGTCAGCGCCTGGGCCAGGCCCAAGGCCGAGCCAATGACGATCAACACCCCGAAGTCCACCGAGGAGCGTGCCTGGCGCGCGTTGATGCAGCCCAGAGCCACCAGGGCCACCACGGCCAGGAGTGCGACAACCGCGATGCTGACTTCCGGGACCTCGGGCCTGAGGCTGTGCAGCACCGTCGACCCGACCGGAATGGCCACCAGCAGACTCAGGACCACCAACGCCGCCCGCCTGTTCTTGTGCTTGGGCGGTGGCTGCTGATCCAGAGCACCCACCATGTAAAAGTCCGGGCTGTCCCGCCAGGTGCTCCAAAAGCCCGGAGAGGCAGAGAGCAGCAGAGTGTCCCCGGGACGCAGCGTAATGTCACCGATGCGGGATTCGATACGCTCCCCTGCTCGGTGAATGGCCAGAATCGCAGCATCGAAGCGCCGCCTAAAGCCGCTCTCTCGAACCGTACTGCCGATCAGACGGCTGCGGTGAGACATGACCACCTCGTAGAGGTGGGTCTCCAAGCCCTGCACGTCTACGTCCTCCACGGGGTGCAGCCCCGGTAGAGAGCGTAAGTCCGCAACGGTGGCAGCAACGCCGGAGAGCACAAGGTGATCCTCCACTTCGATACGATCTTGTGGGGCCACGGGGCGCAGAACAGAACCGTCTTCCCGGCGAATCTCTGCCAGAAAAAGGCCAGGCAAGTGCCGCAAGCCTCCGTCTTCGACGCTCTTTCCAACTAGGGGTGAGCCCTGTGCCACGCGCATCTCCACCAAATACTCCCTGGCCAAGTCGTCGCCGAGTTCTCCGGGTGCCTGGCGCTGATCCAGCAACCTCCAGCCCAGGGTGGTCAGGTAGGCCAGTCCCAAGATCACCGTCGGTACCCCGACCCAAGCCAACTCGAGCATTCCCAGGGGCTCCAACCCCACTTGCTCCAAGCGACCGGAGACGACCAGATTGGCGCTGGTGCCGATCAACGTGCAAGTCCCGCCCAACATCGCTGCAAAGCCAAGGGGCATAAGGAATCGGGAGGGGCTCTGCTTGACCCGACGAGCGAAGCTGCGGGTGGCCGGAATAAACATGGCCACAATCGGCGTGTTGTTCACAAAGGCCGAAAAGAAAGCCGTGGGCAAAACCAAGCGAACCAGCCCCAAGCGCGGCGAGTTGGTGTCACCAAAGACCGCACGGGTGATCAGCTGCAACGCACCCGTCTCGCGAATCGCAGCCGCAACCACAAAGAGTGCCCCGACGGTCATGACCGCAGGGTCGGCAAAACCCACGCCGGCCTCTCGAACGTCCACGACACCCAAGCCAACTGCCAGGGCCAAGGTCCCAAACATCGCCAAGTCCGGTCCCACTCGTTCCCGAGCGATCACCACAGTCATCCCCGCGAGCAGGGCCAGTAAAAGAAGGACCGGTGTGGTCACGGGGTCTCGGAGTGAGGGTTAGCTGCGGGCCGGGGCCTCAAGAAGGCCTTGCAGCAGGTTGCCAATCGTATCCCCTGCCTCGAGGGGATGTCGAAGATGGGTATCCAAACACAGCTCGTACTGATTCCGGCGACCGGCCTTGGTGACCACCACGTAGCCCTGTTCCACCAAGTCGTGGAGGATGCGCTGAACTGCTCTCCCAGTGATGTCCACCTTTCCGGCAATGTCGCGCATGCGCAGGCCTGCTTGCTTGCTCAATAGAAGCATGACGTAGGCATGGTTCGACAAAAAGGTCCAGCTGGACATGTTGACTCCTCAAGACTGTTATCCCTGACCGTCGGCCTCAGAACTCAACTTCCCGATAAGTTTGTCCTGTATTAAATGTCGCGTTAACCGCCGCGCCCTTCTGCAACTATGGCGAGCAGCGACTTAAACCGGGTGACTCGCCCTACCCCACGCACAGCGCACCCCCCTGCTGGAAGCACCAAAAAATGAGCACCAAAACCACGGCCAAGCCCAAGATGGGTAGCAAGGCCATGTTCACCGAGTTTCTGGCGTCCATCGTCGTTTTTCTCGTAGCGCTTCCTCTTTGTTTGGGCATCGCGATCGCGTCGGGCGTACCACCCGCAATGGGCATCGTATCCGGAATCATCGGTGGCATTGCGGTCGGCTACTTTGCAGGTTCCCCGCTCCAGGTCAGTGGCCCGGCCGCCGGTTTGGTGGTCATCGTTTACGACATCGTTCAGACCCACGGCTTGATTGCACTGGGCCCCATACTGGTGCTGGCAGGCTTGATCCAAGTGGTCGCGGGCAAGCTGAAGTTGGGCCAGTGGTTCCGCGCAGTAGCCCCAGCGGTGATCTACGGCATGCTGTCTGGCATAGGCGTCCTGATCTTCGCCTCTCAGTTCCACGTGATGTTGGATGACGCGCCCGTGAGTAGCGGCATCAACAACCTGCTGAGCATCCCAACCTCCGTCATGAAGGCCATCTCCCCTGTGGAGACAGAGACACACCACCTTGCCGCGGGCATAGGACTCCTCGCCCTGAGCATCTTGACTGTCTGGAACTGGGCCCAACCCAAACTGCCCGGCTTCCTCAAAGCCGTACCGGCCCCCCTTCTAGCCGTGGCATCGGGCGTCATCGTCGCCGGTATCTTCAACTTGCCCATCAGCTACGTGGAAGTTCCCGACTCGATGAGTGGACTGGTGAGCCTGCCCACGCTGGAGGGAGCCGCCTTCTTGCTCAAGCCTTCCGTGCTGGGAAGCGCCATAGCTGTGGCCGTCATCGCCAGCGCCGAGGCCCTGCTCTGTGCCGTCGCCGTAGACAAGCTGCACAACGGTCCCCGAAGCGACCTGGACCAGGAGCTCTTCGCCCAGGGCATCGGCAACACCCTTTCCGGACTGCTCGGCGGCCTGCCCATCACCGGCGTAATCGTACGCTCGACAGCCAACGTTGCGTCCGGCGCAAAGACCAGGTGGTCCGCCGTCATGCACGCAGGATGGTTGGTACTCGCAGTCGGCGCCCTGCCGTTTTTACTCGAGAAGATCCCGGTCGCGTCCCTGGCCGCTGTGCTGGTTTACATCGGCTACAAACTGGTCAACGTCAAGATCGCAAAGACCCTCTGGGAGCGCGGGAAGGGCGAGGCGGTCATCTACATCGTCACCGTGGGCGCCATCGTGGCAACCAACCTGCTCGAGGGCCTGATGGTCGGAATCGCCCTGGCATTCCTCAAACTTGCCTGGAGCTTCTCCCACCTGGACGTGGAACAGACCGAGCGCGAAGACAACCCCAAGCTTGTGGACGTACATCTGCGAGGCAGCGGAACTTTTGTCGGCCTGCCCACCCTGGCCCGAGCCTTGAAGAAGGTCCCAGAGGGCAAAGAGGTCCACATCCACTTAGAAGACGCGGACTACGTGGACCACGCCTGCTTCGAGCTGCTCTCTGACTGGCGCACCCAGTACGAACTCACCGGTGGGGAGGTCGTTGTCGAATTGGACACCCTGAACCGTCGTGGCACTTACCGTCAACAACAGCGTGAGGAGGCTGCAAACAAGGCTATGGCAGAAAACACCAAGAACACCCCTACAAAGGTGGCGTAGCGGTCCGCAGGACTGCCCAACACCCGACCTACGGAGTCACTTCGTGGGCGTGGTTTTCATCCTGGCGTCTTATCAACAGGAGCAGCCCCAAGCCCAGGAGCCATCCAGCCATAGACGAACCGCTGCCGGAGCCACAGCTACAACCGCTGTGCTCAACAGGGCCCACTACCGAGGGCTCAAGACTGTCCGACGGGTCGGAATCGGTATCCTGGGGGGGGCCAGTATCTCCCGTGTCCGTCGAACCCGGCTCCAGCTCCGAGCACAGGGCCCCCTGAGCCAGGCGGCCGATCTCCTCTTCCTCGAGCACTCGGCTGAGCACGCAAACCTCGTCCAAGGCGCCCGAAAAGGGCGTCGCGCCCGTGGTGTCGGCGCCCAGGTAGAGCATTCCGCGGTTGGCTCCGGTAGGCAGCCGGTCAAAGTTCAGGGGCTCCCCCAAGCCCTGACCATCCACAAAGAAGCGCAGCACCTGAGCGTTCGCATCTCGTGTCATAAGTAGGTGGTGCCATGCACCATCCGCAAAGGGCCCTGGCGACGTGGAGTTTAGGGTGACATTGACCCCATTGTCGTGCTCCCAAAAGGCGCGAACATGACCTGAGTCCTGGATACTCAACCAATACGCGTAGTTCGTCTCTTCGTCCTCGGTGTAGTAGTCGTTGGTCGCGTAGGTGATCAGCGTATTGCCCCACTCTCCCCCGCTCAATCCATCGCTGCGCACCCACAGGGACAAGCTCAGATCCCCCAACAACGCCAGGTGGTAGTCCTGGATGCCGCCACCCAGGGCGTAGTCACCACTACCGTCGAGTGTGAGCGCTTGGCCATCCCGACCAGCCCGCAGCGAGGCATCGCCCGACAAGCTCAACTCCAGGCCGTGGGGACCGGCGTCTCCGCTGTCCTCCATCGCATAGTAGGCCTGAATCCCGGGTGGATCCGGAGTAGCCGTAGCCATCACAAAGCTGTCCAGGGCATCGTCGTAGTGCCCGTCACCGTCCGCATCTGCGTAGAAGGTCGCCACCGCCTCCGGGCCATCGATCTCCACCAACAGGTAGCCATGCACCTGCTGATAGGGCCGAATGGGCTCAAAGCCTTGCCAGCCGCCGCCCGTGCCAATGATGGTCTCCCATGTGTCGCCGCCGTTTCCCAGCTGCCCGGGCTGGTAGCGGTGCCAGTGCCCCACAAAGAGTCCAGTCACATCGTTGGCCACCAGGGTCTGCCAAAACTCCGAGGAGGTGGTGCCCAAGCCGCCTTCCGTAGAGAAACTGACCGGATGATGGGTGATGACGAAAGTATGAGTAAAGGATCCAGAGTCCTGGAGGACCTCTCGCAGCCAACCCATCCCGGCCTGACTGACGGTGTACGAGAAGTTCTCCTGATCCGAGGTCACACTGACCACGCGCACGGGCCCCTCGTCCCAAACGTAGCTGACCCCTTCCTCGCCAGGCGGATTGTTGTCGGTGGGAAGCCAAGGGAAGGTCTCCCGCCAGGCCCGGAAGGTGCCTGCGCCTCCGTAGACATCGTGATTGCCGGGCACCGCCAAGACTTGGCCGTCAAAATCCGCCACCACGCTCTTAAAGTCTAGCCACTGAGCCTGGGTCCCAGACACGGTCGACGCGCCGCCTACCAAGTCGCCCACGAAGAGCCCCAGCTGCGGGTCGTGGGCGTTCATGTCCTGGACCATCTGCGGAAAGACGTTCCAGTTGATCGAGCTATGGTTGCCGTCGGTCTGCATATCGCCGACCACCACAAACGTTAGCTCTTGGGCTTGGCACAAGGACGCGAGAATAAGCAGGGACATCTTTTCAACCCTTCAGAAGGGCCAGCATACCCCAACCGGCACCTGCTGCGTGATGCAGTGAATGCCACCGCCCGCCTCCCCCAGAGTGTTGGCGACAACGCCCACCACCTGATGATTCGGATGGAGATCTCGCAGAATAGCCAGTGGAATGTCGTCGACCTGAGCCCTGCCTTGGATGGGCACAATGAGCCCACCATTGGCGCTATAGAAGTTGATATGGAACGCGGTAAAGCTGGTCGCCGGCAGGCGGATCACCTCAAACCCCTCCCCCTCCAGGATCTCGCGAGCCTGCTCCAGCATCTGATAGTTCTCGGGGTCCTCACTCTGGGAGATGCTGTTGAGCACCAGAGTGTTCTCCGCCACAAAGGCGGCAATACCGTCCACATGCCCGTTGGTGATGGGGTCGGGACTCCACCCTCCGGGCAACCAAATCACCCGGTTCACCCCGAGCTGTTCTTTGAGGATCTCACTTTGAGCGTCCTGGGAGAGCCCGGGATTGCGCCCGTCATGCAGCAAGCACTGCTGGGTTGTCACCAGGGCGCCAGTGCCATCCATGATCACCGAGCCCCCTTCCAGCACCATGTCGTGGTTGTAGACCTGTAGCCCCAAATCTTCCGTCATCTGCCACTTGATCAGCGCGTCATTCTCGTAGCTGTAGCTACCGCCCCAGCCATTGAACTGGAAGCAAGCCGCGCGCACCCGAGCGTCCGCGTGGGTGAGCAGCATGGGCCCAGTGTCCCGACTCCAGCCATCGTCCACGGCCCCAGGGACCACCGAGACCGAGCTGCCGCACATGGACTGAGCCAGCTCCACATCCTTCGGATTGGCGTAGACCACCACCTTCTCGAACTCGGCTATCACCCGCGCCACAGCAGACCACTCCTCTCGTGCAGCCTCAATGGTCTGGCAGCTTGGCGCCAAACCGCAGTACCGTGCGGCCGGCGGGAACTGCATCAGGCATCCAGCGTGCAGCGCCCACTCAGCTGGGTGTGAGAACCCGTCCGCCAGAGGCGTACTGAGCACCCCAGGGACCGGAGGCGCCGGAGGCGTTTTGACCCCGCAAGCTGCCAAGCCGCCAAGCCCGCCCAAAAAGTGTCTTCTGTTGAGCTTCACACCTCAACGATAGCCCCAACAGGCCGAGCTGTCAGCGAGCAGCAACCTGCTTCGTTGCCTTTACTCCACCAGTGCTGGGGCAGGGACCGCCTGCCGGAACTGAACCGAAATGCGCGGCATAGCACTGGCGACCTTGGGCACACAGTGCTCAAAGTCTTCCTGGCAGCGACCGCCCATGACCAACAGGTCTCCCCAACCCAACTCAAAGCCAATGCTTGGACCCCCACCGGTCGGCCGGATGGCAAAGCGTCTGGGCTCCCCGAGGGAAAGAATACCGATGACAGTGTCTGGTCGCAGGGCACCCATACGGTCACCATGCCAAGCCACGCTGTCTTGGCCCCCCCGATACATGCACAATCCCAAGCGGCTGAGGCTACGGCCATAGCGCTCCGAGAGCATGACCGCGGCACGCTCCAGAATGGGTGGTGCCAGACCGTTCTCGGGCAAGCTGGCAACCAAGCGCGGCACATCCAGCAGGCGCTCGTACATTACCCGCCGTTCCTTCTGCCAGTCCACGTTTTGGCAGAGCTGGTCGAAGAGCAGACCGTGGCCCTTGAGCCATCCGGAGTGCAGTTCCAACCAGGAGTCGTTCGAAAGCTGGATGCGCTGAACGCCACGCCAGTCGCTGGGTAGCGAGAGCTCGGGCTGGGAGAACAAGACAAGTTGTTGAGGAAGCATGCCACAAGCATACTGAACACCTGTTCACATGTCTACCCAAAGCCCGTTTTGCCAATCCAGGCTGGACCAGAGGATCAAGACAGACCACCGGTCTCAGTCTGGTCTGCTTCCCAGGTGCACTTCCAAATCCTCGGAGCGGTTGTCGATAAATCCAATCATCAAGTCCTGATAGTAATTGACGTAGTCCATTCCATAGGGTCTGTTTGGATCGTCACGGACCAGCTGATCTATCTGAGCTCGGACCTCGCGGGCATACGCACCCTGGTCGATCGCCTCGGAGAGCGCCTGCAGCTCCCAGACTGCAGCGATGTAGTCGGCCTTGCACTCGTCAACCTCCAAACAGCGCCGAGCGATGATTCCGTTCACGTCCATCGGGTTTCTTTCTGGACTGTAGAAGGTCTCATCCATGCCGTGAGGCAGCCAGATCAGTCGATCGGTATCAGGATTCACGT
This sequence comes from uncultured bacterium, assembly GCA_905480105.1. Classification (GTDB taxonomy): domain Bacteria; phylum Myxococcota_A; class UBA796; order UBA796; family CAJQPC01; genus CAJQPC01. Next base: position 32,806 of record CAJQPC010000114.1, read on the forward strand.
AGATGTGGGCATCGTCACCGGGGTTGGCGTATGGGTAGCTGTCAAACTGCCCGACGACCGATTCAGCGGCGAAGAAGCGTACGAACTGGTCCACATCCATGTGCTCGGCCAAGCCAATCAGGGCCTGCTTGCTGCTGGTCCGTTCCATTGCGTCGGCTGCCCCTTGGATGTGGCTTCGGTCCTCCTCGCCAAACTCCACCTGGAAGTCGTCAACGTAGCCATCGTAAAAATCGACGTCCCAGACCTCGAACATGGTGCCCTGGTCGCTGAGCCAGCGCTCGATCATGCGCTTGTCAACGCCCTCCAGCCCCGCGTACAGACCATAGTCCTCGCCATTGACCTGCAGGGTCACATGCGAGCAGCGGGACGCCGGAATACCTGCCTCGCGCATGAGCTTGTAGGACACGCGCTCGTGCATCATGCTGTAGTCATTGGACATGTTGTTTAGGGTGAGCTCCTTGAGTCCGGCAAAACGCAAGCCATCCTGGAACTTGTCAAACTTTAGCTTTAAGCTTGGCTTTTCATCGAATGGCAGAAAGGAGTTTTCCCCCTTCAACCGCACTCCTATGTTCTCGTAGCGTACGCCCTTGTAGATCATGGTCGCCGGCACCCACTGGTGGTCGCCACCCTTGACCTCGCGCTCCAGCTGACGCACATAGTCGTCGTCGATCTCAAGTGCGAACTCAGCCAGATCGACGTCGTCGAAGATCGCGTCCTGCTCCTCTGGACCAAAGAAACCGACCGAGGTCTCGGTTGCTACATCTTGGGGCAGGACCCAGCTAAAGGTGCTCTCCTGACCTGTGTCGTTGGTCCCAGTGGTGCATGCCAAGGCCAATAGCAGGCTCATTGTGCATCCGGTCCACCGGTGGCGCCCATGTCCGACCGACTTCCGTCGTTGTCTTGGATGTCGGGGTCACCCGCATCGATGCACTCAGACTGGCTGCCCAGATCAAAGTCCAAGCCGTCGGCGTCTTGAAAGTCGGGATCCAAGCGCGCGTTGCCGTCGTCGCCCAGCGGACTGTCCATGCCCACAAAGCCCTCGCTGTCCCAAAAGGCCGTGTAGGAGAACTCGGCTTGGCCGTCGTCTTCCAGGTAGACCACGTTACCGTCTACGCCACTGATGATGCTGTTGCTCACACTCAGCTGCCCCTCAAGCTTGACCGAGAAGCCGCCAGACTCAGGAGAGTCGTTGTCGTGGGTGGTGACGTTGAGCAGATTTAGGGTGCCCGCCTTGACGTAAGCGATTCCACCGTCGTCGCCGGCGTCGTTGTCGGAGACATAGCTGTTCACCAGGCGCACATCGCTGAGCAGGTAGCGCTCGTTTTCCTCTCCTGGATCGATGAGCACGTAGTCAATGCAGAGCGCAGCTCCATCGCTTGCGGCGTTGTCGGTCAACTCCAGGTTCACCAAGGTCACCCGGTAGGGCGCATTGTCGAAGGAGATGGCGCCACCGCAGTCCTGAGCGGTGTTCTCCAGAAACACCGAATCCGAGATCGTGAATCGACCTTCGTTTGTCCAAGAGTGGATGCCTGCTCCTCGGTAAGCCTCGTTGCCTTCGAAAAAGCACCCTGAGACGTCCGCGGTCTCATTGTCCAGCTCCAGGCCACCGCCAGCATCGCCAGCTCGGTTTCCGATGAAGGTGGAGTCGCGAACCGTGTTGGAGGAGTGAGACATCTTCAGTCCGCCACCGTCATCACCGGCCAAGTTCCCCTCGAACAGGTTGTCCACAATGTCCAGGCGTCCGACGTAGGAGCGTAGACCACCAGCGTCGTCCCAGGCCTCGTTGCCCGAGATGGTGTTCCCCTCGATTCGGGAACTGGCGTAGTTGAAATACAGACCGCCCCCATCTTCCTGAGAGAGGTTGTCGCTAATGGTGTTGCCTTCCAAGTCGCCAGTGCCTTGGAAGGAGATCACGCCGCCGCCGTTGTAGGCGCTGGTGTTGTTCGTGATCAGGTTGGCGCGAAGCACCGCTTTGCCGTCGATCCAGACCCCGCCGCCGCCGGAACCCGCGCCGCGGTACTCCTCGTCGGTGGTGGTGGCCACGTTGCCGCGAACCTCGTTCTCGATGGCCTCGACCCGGCCACTGCTGATTGCAAAGCCGCCGCCTTCCAGAGCTGAGTTGTCCTGGAAGAGGTTGCCGCGTATTTCACCCTCACTGTCATTAAACCCAGCGCCACCGCCCCATCCAGTGGCGATGTTGCCCGCAAAGACGTTGCCTTGGATCTCCACGTCGCAGTCTTCGGTATACAAACCGGCTCCGTCAACGCCCTGGTTTCCAAGCACCTCGTTCCCCACCATGGTGAGACCAGCACCATCACAAGCCACGCCACCGCCCTGCTCCGCTTGGCCTGAGGTAATGGTGAAGCCCTCTAAGTAGAGCTCGCCACGACCGCCCACGCTCACAACCTGCTCGCCGCCGCCGTCCAGCGTGGTCTGCCCAGGACCCTCGATCGCGACAATGCCGAGCTCCTTGTCGTCGATACGAAGGGAAACTGAGTAAGAGCCGGCACAAACCATCAAGGTAAAGCCGTCCGGGGCGTCGTCTACCGCCTCTTCCAAGTCGTCGTAGTCAGCCAAGCCATCCTGACAGACGCTCTTGTCGTCGGCCACGCCGTTGCAGTCCTGGTCAATGCCGTCGGCCCTGTCGCCCTCGTCTGCGCCAGGAAAGACATCCGGGTCGTCGTCGTCGCAGTCTTCGTCGGCGGGCGTTCCGTCACCATCGGCGTCGGCATCAGACTCCGCCTCAATCGCGGTGTCGTCGTCTACATCCAGCTGAACCAAGCCATCTCCGCAGCCAGTCGACAAGACAAAGAGAAGGGTCGGGGACAACAGACTCATGAGAACCTCTGAAAATGGACTCCTGTAAACCTTACACCACCATCGCTGGGCCGCCGCGCCTTTGCGCTATACTTACATCCATGACCCCCCTCCTTCTAATGCTCGCTTGCGCGGAACTTACCCCTGAGACGGCTGCGCCAGCGTTTCCCGACCTCCCCGATCCCGAGCTGGAGTCCGCTGAAGGGTGGTCGGACGACGGCGACCAGCTCTTCAACCGATTGGCGGTGCATCAGGTCGAAATCACCCTGGACGCGGACGACCTGACGGCACTGGCCGGGGAGCCCTACACATACGTACAGGGCGACGTAACCTTTGATGGACTGGCGTTGGATCCCGTGGGCGTGCGCCTCAAGGGCCACATCGGCTCATTCCGTGAGCTGTCCGGAAAAGCAGGATTCAAGATCGACTTGAACCGGTATTTCCCAGACCAGAAGCTCTACGGGCAGAAGCAGCTGACCCTGAACAATGCGGTGACGGACTGCTCCTACAGCAAAGAGCACCTGGGCTACACACTGTACCGAGCCGCTGGTGTCCCCGTCCCACGAAACGGCTTTGCCTGGGTTCGGGTCAACGGACAGGACTACGGGCTCTATGTTCTGACGGAAACCCCCGACGACCAACTCCTGGAGCGACACTTCGAGGAGCCCGACGGCAATCTCTACGATGGCAAGTACCTGTACTACGACAACGGCGGCTACCAGTTGATGGACTTCTGGCCTGCTCTGGCACCCTACTTCGAGCAGGAGGAAGGAGAAGATGTGGCCAACGCAGACATCGTTGCATTCACATCCGAAGTAGAAACCAGCGTCTACCAGCCCGATTTCTACGGTCGCATGTCCAGCGTGTTGAACTGGGAACGCCAGCACACCCACGTGGCCATCGATCAGCTCATCGGGCACCTGGATGGCTACTCGATGAACACCAACAACTACAGGGTGTACTTCGACCCAGCCGACCAGGGCCGGGCAGTCTTATTGCCCTTTGACCTGGATTACGCCTTTTTGTCGGCCAACGTCTGGGGCATGAATTGGTCCTACCCGCGGGCCCGACTGACCAGCGCTTGCTGGGCCGACGCCGAGTGCATCGAAGCCCAACGCGAGAGCATGGATTGGGTGCTACAGAACGCCTACGACGAAAACGAACTACAGCAGGTCATCGACGAGGTAGAGGCGCTCATTACCCCCTACGTCGAAGCCGACCCTCGACGTGAGTGCAACATGGCTCAGGTCGGCAATTACCGTGCAGATCTGCGCAGATGGGTGCGTGCGCGCCCCGAGCAAATGGAAGACTTTTGGGAGCTCTGATGTTGGTCATTCTCGCGCACTTGGCGCCTGTTCTCTTGGGCTGCGCAGGCGGCTACGCCGTGGTCGAGCTCTGCCCCGACTGCGAAGATACCGCCGTTGAACCCTTAGACGGTGAGTACCTGCTGGATCTCTCCATCAACGAGGTCATGGCGTCGAACAGCTTGAGTTGGGTAGACGATGACGAGTCCAGCCCGGACTGGATCGAGCTCTACAACGGCTCCGAGCTCGAGATCGACCTGGACGGATTTCTTCTGCGCGACGAACTGGAGGGGGGAGAACCCTCCGAGATCCGAGGCAGCTTGGTGGTGCCCGCAGGTGGATTTGTCCTTCTCTTGGCCGACGGCGACGGTGGCAAGGGCGCTGAATACCTGGACATGAAGCTGAGCAGCGACGGGGAGCAACTCGGGCTTTATACGCCCGACGACCAGGCACTTGACCTGCTGGAGTTCGGTCTGCAGCTCCAGGACATGGCCCTGGCACGCGAGAAAGATGGAAAAGCCGACAGCTGGGTCTACCAGGCGATGGGTACTCCAGGCGAGAGCAACGAAGACTGAGTACTCCCTGCGTTCCGCGAGAGCCCATGCCGGCCAACCGTCCCAGGGCCTAAGCGCCTATCTGATTGGCCCCAGGCTCCGGCGGCCCCGAACGGGTCCGGATGCATGGAGACTGCTGACGTAAGCGTCTATGAAATGCAGCGCAGCCGGCGTTGATACGGACCGAGCCTCGTGCAATAGTTGGCCTATGCGCATGCCTTCCTTGTCTGTTGTTTCCCTCGGAATGTGTACCCTCACATTCGGAGCGTGCACCCCGGTCGAAGAGCCTAAACCCGCGGAATCTCCGGAGCAGTGGGACGACGCCAGTCCGGGTCCAACGGACGCAGGGCGTGTGACCCTACACCGGCTAAACAATCGGGAGTTGCAGAACACACTTCAGGCATTGCTGTTGTCTGACCTGGAAGTCTCAGGTCTTCTTCCAGCAGATCCCATCACTGGTGGCTTTGATAACAACGCCGAAGCATTGACGATGAGCACGCTCTATCTCGAGACCTTGGAAATCGCAGTCGATCAGTTGATTGCCGACGCGCTTCGTCCCCCCGTTTCTGTAAAGACGCTTCGCTTCGAGCCCGAGGACGAGACCTGGAGCGGCAGCGGACTCGAGGGCAACATGGGTGCCTGGGATGAGGACCTGCCGGCCGTGACCCTTTACCACGGCTCAAGTCAGAGCACCTTTGCGAGCCTGGACAATGCTGGCCCCTATGCGCTTCGAGTGTCTGCCTGTCATGAGATGTGGGGAAACGACTGCGAGTCGCAACAACTCCCCTTTTGGGTTGATGGCGAAACCGTCGCTACCTTTGATGTCGGAAATGGCTGCAAAACTCCAGAGACTTTCGAGAGCGAAATTACGCTGGAGTCAGGGGAGACCGAGCTGCTCATTGGCGTCGCAGACACAGAGACGTGCGGCGGCAGTCACCATATGGTGGACTGGATTGAGTTGGAAGGTCCATTGGATGCGACCGGTGAACTACCTCCAGGCCGAGCGAAGCTCTACGTGTGCGACCCTGCCCCAGGCGGTGAAACCGACGTCCAATGTGCCCGCGACATCGTCCAGAATTTTATGAATGAGGCCTGGCGTCGCCCAGTCACAGAGGCCGAGGTCGACTCCGTCATGGCGGTATTCACCCTTTCAGAGGACATCGGCGGGGATACCCACGAAAGCATTGCCTACGCTGTCAAACGTACACTGTTGTCACCCTGGTTTTTGTTCCGAGTAGAGGTCCCCGACGACGCGGAGGCAAGCACTCAGCAACTGTTGAGCGCACACGAATTGGCAACCCGGTTGTCGTATACCCTTTGGAGCAGCCAGCCCGATGATGAACTTCGGGATTTGGCCGACAGCGGAGAACTTCTCGACCTCGCTGTACTGGAGGAACAGACCCGGCGAATGCTCCAAGATCCCAAGGCTGAAGCATTGATCGAGGGTTTCGGAGCCCAATGGCTTGGGCTTGCTGATTTGGCTGAAGCGATGCCCGACGGAACGACCTTCCCAACCTTCAATGACTCACTTCGTGAAGCCATGGACTCGGAGCTGAGGGACTTGATTCAACGTTCTCTTATTGGGGAGGGCACCCTGCTCGATTTGCTAACCGCGGAGACAAGTTGGCTGGAGCCTGTCCTGGCCGAACACTACGGAGTATCCATGACCGAAGCCGGATACTCAGCGGTGCCCGGCCGGACGGGAGGGGGCCTGTTGACCACTGCAGCGTTCCTGACCGGTACATCAAGCACCACCAGAACGAGTCCTGTTCGCCGAGGACATTGGGTACTCAGCAACCTCCTGTGCGAGGAGCCTCCGCCGCCGCCTGACGGAGTCGAGCAGGAGTTCGATCAATCAGAAGGAGCAAATACCATTGCCGAACAGTTGGCAGAACACCGGGCCAATCCAGCCTGCGCGGGATGCCACGACCAGATGGACCCCATCGGTATCGCCCTGGAAACCTTCGATGGGATCGGGCTCTTTCGGAGTGCATACGACGACGGCACGCCAATCGAAACATCGGGAGAGCTTCCCGGCATTGGCACATTCACATCCGTGGCGGAGTTGGCCACTGCGCTCTCTGAGCAGCCCCAGACACATCGATGCATGGTTCAAAAGACCTACACGTACGCACTGGGGCGCACCACAGGTGCTGATGATTGGCCATTTATCGCTCCCATTGAAAAACAGTTTTTGGAGGCTGATTATCAGTTCACAGACTTGATAGTCGGAATTGTACAGAGTGAGCCCTTCCGCACGCACAGAGGGGGTGAATAATGGCATTCAACCGGCGACGATTCTTGCGCGGATCTGCTGGCGCTCTCCTCGCGATTCCTCTCCTTGACTCTCTTCGGCCAAGGTCCGTCCGCGCGGACGGTCATACGGCTCCTAAGCGAACGCTTTGGTGGTTCACTCCAAACGGTCAGAACATGGAGGATTGGACGGTCGCCGAGACCGGAGCTGACTATTCCCTGTCCCCTATTCTTCAACCGTTCGCCGCGTATCGAGAGCAGATGACTATTGTCTCAGGCTTGAGGAATTACGGCGTATCTCCCTTGGGAGTAGACGAGGGACACGACGGATGCGGAGGTTGGCTGCACTGTCGTTCCACCCGTGACGGCGGGGACATTAGCGTCGACCAACTCCTGGCGGCTGAGGTGGGCGCCGCTACCCTGTTTCGCAGCCTGGAGCTGGGAGCCTCCGCGACCAACTCCAGCCCGCGGTCAGCCATTTCGTGGGCTGGGCCTGACCAACCCTTACCCAAGGTCATCACTCCTCAAGCGTTGTTTGCGCGATTGTTTGGGTCCGCGAGTTCTCTCACTCCGGAGGCAGCAGCGCGCCGCCAGA
>CAJQPC010000115.1 GCA_905480105.1 uncultured bacterium
CCCCGGCGTTCTCTTCGGCCTGCAGTACGCCTTTGCGCATGCCATATCGGCAATGGAAGAAAAGCCGACGGGGGTGCTTGCGCGCTCGCAGCGTTTCACCGATGGCCGCCGGGGCCGCATTGCCTTTGTGTGGCTTGCCTACGTGCCTTGGTACCTGTTCTACTCGGTGGTTGCGACCTACCAGGTCGAGTCCTGGGGATGGTGGGCCGTCGCGGGTCTGGGGGCCGTCGACGTGTTGCTTCTGACCATCATGAGCATGGTGATGTTCTCGATGTACGAGGAGCGCATCGCTGATGCGCAGGCTGCGAAAGCCCGCCGTGAAGAGAAGGAAGGCGCGGCGGAGTAGCGCGTGGCCCGCCCCTGGACTGGACTCCCCGAGGGGGCCGCTGCGTTTCACATCGCCCAGGCCGCCCGTGGGCCCACCTGGGTGATTGCACCCGACAGGGAAGAGGCGGAGCGCCTGGCAGCTGAGCTGGCATGGCACGGCCGCAAGGTGGCCTACTTTCCAGCGGACGATGGGCGCGCCTACGAGGGCTTGAGCCCCCATCCAGAAATGCCTCGTGAACGGATTCTGGCCTTGCATGGCCTGGCCTCGGGGGCGGTGGACATCATCGTGGCACCCATCAGAGCGTTGGTCCTGCGGGTGCTGTCTCCTTCCGTCCTGGGTGCTGGGGTGATCAAGGCCGGAGACCAGCTTGAACCCAGGGACTTTGCGGGTCGCCTGGAAGACCTGGGCTATTTGCCGGTGAACCGCGTAGACGACCCCGGGACCTTCCACCACCGCGGGGGAGAGGTGCTGGATCTCTGGCCCACCGCGCAGTCGTCCCCGGTGCGCATCGAGTGGTTCGACGACGAGATCGAGCGTATTTCTCAGCTGGATCTGGAGACTCTGCGCAGCACCGGCACTCTCACGGAGCTCCAGCTCCTGCCCGCCCGAGAGGAGGTCCTTGGGGAACAGGCCATGTCCCGTGCCCGCCGCTTGCTGCGCGAACGCTGTGAGAGCTTGGGCTATGGGGAGCGTCTGCGGCGCGAGGTGCTCGAGGACGCCAAGGCTGGGCTGCGCTTCTCGGGTATGGATGCCTGGCTACCTGCCTTTCAAGAGCTGGTCTCCCCCCTGGCGCACCGGCGAGAAGACCGCAAAAAACCCAAGGTGATCCTGTTGGATCCTGAAGGGTGTGACTACGCCTTGCACCAGGCCGAGGCCGCTGTACAAGCCGCTTACGCGGGCATGCCCAAGTCCGACCGTCCCCTGGTTGGCCCCATGGAGCGCTTCCGTTCAGCGGAGGAGGTGCAGAAGGAGATCAAGGGTGCTCAGCGCATCCAGACCGTCGCCTTTGACGGCTCCAAGGAGCTGGGCTTTCGGGCCAACGGGGATCTGCGCATTGGCGGCGCCGAGCTGGCCCCTCTTGTCGGACGCCTCTCGGACTGGCTGGCCGAGGGTTGGCGGGTGGCCCTGGTCGCCGACTCTGCATCCCGCGCGGAGCGCATTCGTCAGCTCTTTACCCCTCATGGTCTGGCGCCAAAAGAGATAAGCGAGCATGATCCTGACAAGTGGGAGAGGGGAACCCTGCTCCTGCTACGAGGGGACCTGCCGCGAGGATTTCGCTCCGAGTCCCAAGCCCTGGCACTGGTGACCGCAGACGAGGTCTTTGGAGCCAAACACCGCGTGCGACACGGGGCTGCGCGCCAGCGGCGCATCGGCCGGGACAACGCCCAGATCGAGAGCTTCGGTCAGCTGGCGCATGGCGACTTGGTGGTACACGAGCGTCACGGCGTGGGGCGCTATCTGGGCTTGGAGACCCTGGACCTGGGTCAGGGCCCCCAAGACCTGGTCCAGCTGGAGTACCGCGGCGGTGCCCGCATGTACCTGCCGGTCTTTCGCTTGGACCAGCTCTACTCCTTCCGTCACACGGGAGACGGCCCGGTCAAGCTGGACAAGCTCGGGGGAGACACCTGGGGCGCCAAGAAAGCCAAGGTCAAGGCCGAGGTCATCAAGCTGGCCCACGAGCTGCTGCAGCTCCAAGCCCGGCGCCAGGTCAACCCCGGGCACGGCTACGCGGTGGGTTCCCAGAGTTTCCGGACCTTCGAGGGAGCTTTTCCCTACACGGAGACCCCGGACCAGGCCACCGCCATCGACGAGGTCTTGGACGATCTGTCCCAAGAAAAGCCCATGGACCGGCTGATCGTAGGAGACGCTGGCTTTGGCAAGACCGAGGTCGCCATGCGGGCCGCCTTTGTTGTGGTCGAGGCCGGCCGTCAGGTCGTGCTCCTGTGCCCAACCACCGTGCTCGCCTATCAGCACCACCGAACCCTGACCGAGCGCATGGGCTCCTTCGGTGTGCGGGTGGGGCTGCTCTCGCGCTTTGGTGGCACTGCGCACACCAGGAAGACGGTCGCCGCCCTAAAGAAAGGAGAACTGGACATCATCGTCGGGACCACCCGCGTGCTGGGGCGCAGCGTGCGCTTCAAGGACCTGGGGCTGGTCATCGTGGACGAGGAGCACCGCTTTGGGGTCAAGCAGAAGGAGACCCTCAAGAAGCTCCGGGCGGAGGTGGACTACATGGCCATGTCGGCCACGCCGATTCCTCGCACGCTTCACATGGCGATGAGCGGCATCCGCGGCTTCTCGATCATCAGCACGCCACCCCTGGACCGGCTGCCCGTGCGCACGACGCTGGCCCGCTTTGGCCCCGAGCGCATCGCGGAAGACGTGATGCGGGAGCTTCGCCGCGGCGGTCAGGTTTTCTTTGTTCACAACCGCATCGAGAGCATCCAGTCGGTGGCCCGCGCCATCCAGGAGGCTGTGCCCCAAGCCAAGCTCGCCATCGGCCATGGACAGCTCGGGGACAAGGAGCTGGAGCAGGTGCTCATCGATTTTGTGGAGCGCCGCACCGACATCCTGCTTTGCACATCGATCATTGAGTCGGGCGTGGACATGCCCAATGTGAACACCATCGTCGTGAATCAGGCCGACCGCTTTGGCCTGGCTCAGCTCTATCAGCTCCGTGGACGGGTGGGTCGCTCCCACCGACGCGGCTACTGCGTGCTCCTGGTGGACGAGGGGAAGCGCTTGAACCCGGGTGCTCAGAAACGGCTCCAGGTACTGCAGGAGAACACGCGGCTGGGCAGTGGATTTGCCGTGGCCAGCGCCGACATGGAGCTGCGCGGGGCCGGAAACCTGTTGGGGGACAGACAGCACGGTCAGATCGCCGCTGTCGGTTTCGAGACCTACATGCAGCTCTTGGAAGAGGCCATGTCCGAGGCCGGCGGAATCGTCGAGCGCCAGCGCATCGAGGTCGAGGTCACTGTTCCAAGACCCAGCTTCATCCCCGAGGACTACCTGCCCGGAGTCGAGGAGCGCCTCAAGCTCTACAAGCGTCTGGCCAGTGCGCGCAGCGTGACCGAGGTGCGCGAGGGAATCGATGCGGTGGAGGCTGAGCATGGCGAGCTTCCTCAGCCGCTGCTGAACTTGGGAAGGCTGCTCGAGATCCAGGCCCGCTGCCGCACCTTGGGCATCTCCAAGGTGGCTGTGCTCCAGATTCGGGCAGTCTTTGTCTTACACGAGAAGCATCAGCTCCAGGCGGAGAGGCTGCGCGAGCTCCGGGCCGCCATGCCGAAGCGCATCAAGCTCAAGGGCGCTGATGTCGTCGAGGTCAGCTTCACGCCGGAGGAAAGCATGCAGCCCTACCTGTTCCTGCATTGGGCCTTGGACCTGCTCTCCGGAAAGACTTGAGAGAGCTCTCTCGTTGTGCTGCAGGGAGACCGCAGGAGCCTTGGCCAGCGCTTGGGCCAAGGAGCTGCCCCTTAGGCTGGCTTAGGCGCCCGCCGGCGAAGGGTGAACAGCCCGACCAAGCCAAGCCAACCCCACAGCGTCCCGGATCCAGACTGGCTACTGCAGCCACAACCTCCGGTGTCGTTGACCTCCTCGGCGACTACCAAGCCGGGGTCGGGGACGGACTCGGGCTCG
>CAJQPC010000116.1 GCA_905480105.1 uncultured bacterium
CGAGGACTGGAACGGCGACGGCGCGGTTGGCACCTGGGAAATCGATCCCAACAACAGCGCAGACGATGTAGACACCGACGCTGATGGCATCTGGGATGCTCTGGAAGAGAAGTGCGACACAGACAGCGGCAACGTGGACGACATCGACTCAGACGGCGACGGCATCTCCGACGCAGACGAAGGCTTGACCGACACCGACGGCGACGGCGAACCCAACTTCTGCGATGAGGACTCGGACGGCGACGGGATCTCCGACGCGAACGAAGGCGATGGCGACACGGATGGCGACAACATCCCAGACTATCTGGACCCGGACGCCGACGGTGATGGAAAGCTCGACGACGACGAAGGCGAAGGCGACGACGACGGCGACGGTAGTCCAAACTGGCAAGACCCGGACGATGACGACGGCCCCGACGGCGACCGTGACGACGACGGTTTGAGCAACGCCGACGAGGACGAGTGTGGCAGCGATCCCGACAATCCGGACACCGACGGAGACGGTATCAACGATCTGGACGAGGGCCCCTGCGACGAAGACAGTGACTGCGACAACATCCCGAACTGGAACGACGCCACGGACGATGGCACCTGCCCCGAGGACAGCGGTACCGACGACACGGCAGTGTTCCCTGGCGGTACCTTCACCGACGGCAACTTCACTGGCGGCTCCTGCAACTTCTTGCCCACCAACCCCGGCCTCTTGGCTGGACTGATTGGCTTGGCTGCCCTGGCTCGGCGCCGCCGCCGCGCAGGTCTGCTCTCCCTGGGGATGCTCATCCCAGGCACCGCCGCCGCACAAGACGGAGCACAGTCTCTGGACGCGCAGCGCTATCGCCCAGCCCAGGACGGCCAGCGCTTCTTCGTGGTCAACGACACCCAGGTAGGGCCCGCATTCCAGCCAGGCGGGGGCGTGGTCTTCAACTACGCGGACGACCCCTTCGTCTATCGCTACAGCGACGGGCGAGACGAGGTGAAGCTGCTGGAGACCGTCGGCACAGCCAATGTACTGGCGTGGATGACCCTACCCAGGGTGCGAATCGGCTTAGACCTACCCCTTCACACCCTGTCCACGGGCTACCGCGTGGATGGTTTCCGCTTGGTGGGCGACGCCCGCATCATGGCCACCGGGGAGCTGATTCAACGGGGTGACTCGGGACTTGGCTTGGGGGTCAGCGGCTGGATGGACCTACCCACCGGCAACGAGGAAGCATGGCTGGGAGAGGCTGGAACCACCGGAGGCGGAGCCCTGGGTGTGAGCTATGCCACAGGTCAGCTATTGGCTGCCGCCAACCTGGGTGCCAGCACCGGCACCGGCTCCCAGTTCTTGGATGACCTGGAGTGGGGCAAGCACTTGAGCTGGAGCGCAGGACTGTCCTACAGGGTCGTACCCAGTATCGACGTGAGCGCTGAGCTCTCCGGTGAGCACCTACTGGGCCAAGATGCCCCCGGGACAAGCCCGGCCGAGCTCACTGCTGGTCTGCGCTACCACCTCCAAGAGCTGCCGCTGATTTTTAGCGTAGGCGGAGGAACAGGCATCACCAGCGGAATCGGAGCCCCCGACTTCCGCGTCATCGGAGGCTTGGTTTGGGCGCCTGCCCACAACAGCAGCGCCAAGCCCGTAGGCGGCGACCGAGATCGAGACACCATCGCAGACGAGGTTGACCTCTGCCCCGATCAAGCAGAGGACTTTAATGGCGTAGACGATGCCGATGGCTGTCCTGATGGAAACCTGACCCCAACCCGCATTCGCGTGATGGATGGCCAGGGCAACCTCATCGCCGACGCGGTGGTCGCACTGGAGTCCGGCCCTGAGACCGGCTCCTACACTCTTGGCAGCGGCGAACTGATGCGCTCCCTGCCTGCCGGCGAGTACAGCCTCAAGACCACCGCCAAGAACCACACCCAAGATCAGAGCATGCTCCAAATCCCCGAGGGACGGACCCACGCGCAGGATGTCCGCTTAGAGAAGCTCCTGTCCCCTGGCACCGTCATCGTCAGCGCCAAGACCAGCGACGGCCTACCCGTTCCAGTCAACGTGCGTGTCCTGGGGCAGACTCCCCGTCGCGTCCCAGCGACCGCGGATGGGGTGACCCAGCTCAAGCTACCCCCAGGCACCTACTCCCTGGTGCTCAGCGCCGATGGCTTTCGAAACGTGGAAAAGACCGTGTCCATCGACGAAGCCGGTTCGGCCACGGTGGAAGTCGTGATGGAGGGCGGACGTGTCAAGCTGGATGGAGACCGCATCCTGATCTTGGACAAGGTCTACTTCGAGACGGACAGCGCTCAGATCAAACAAGAGAGCCTGCAGCTCCTGGACGAGGTGGCCTCGACCCTGCTGAACCATCCTGAGCTCTCGAACATCCAGGTGCAGGGTCACACGGATAGCCGCGGAGCACAGGACTACAACCTCGACCTTAGCTCCCGACGGGCTGAGGCGGTGCGCTACTACTTGGTGACCCAAGGTGTCGAAGCATCTCGCCTAACTGCCCAAGGTTACGGAGAATCGGTGCCCCTGGTAAAGGACGAAAATGAGGAGGCTTGGGCAATGAATCGTCGGGTCGAGTTTCATGTCACCCAGCGCACGGAGTAGTGCGCTCGTGCGTCTCGGGTAAGCTGGTTTCTTAGCAAGCCCGCGATTCATGCGGTAGACTACGCTAGTACTTCCACTAGGCACTGATGGCTGGTCAAGACGACCACAAAACCTGCCCCGAAGACCTCGCTCCGGTCCACGGGAACATCGATGGCCTGAGCGAGGTCACGATGAAGATGTCGCTTCCTCGAGAGAGGAGGCTGCGCCGTGTCGTACTCCCAACGGTCCGGGTGGTCGCCGGACCTGATCTGCTTCACTTTGCCAGCTTGGCCCCGGAAACGAGCTTAATTCTGGGACGGGACGAAGCAGCAGGCTTGTCACTCACAGATGCGTCGGTCTCTCGCAACCACGTGAGGGTGTCTTGTGACGATCAGGGCGAGGTGACCGTCCAGGACCTGGGCAGCACCAACGGCACCACCGTCAACGGTCAGCAGGTGTCTCGGGCACTGCTTCGCCCTGGAGACCACCTTGAAGTTGGTGCGGTGTCTCTCCGCTTGGACCTGTTGGGGCTGGATGAGCTCGCTCACCTTCGACGGGTCCTGGAGCGCTTAAATGCTGCCGGCCAAGACGCGCTAACAGGTCTACATACGCGCGCGTTCATGGACGACGAGTTGCCTGAGTTGGCCTCCCGATGCGAAGAGGCCGGCGCACCGTGCACCATGCTCTTCGGTGATGTTGACCACTTCAAAAACATCAACGACACGTGGGGACATGCCGTTGGTGATGACGTCTTGAGAGGCATCGCAAGACTGGTATTGCTCGGTATTCGGGACACCGATGCCGCCGTTCGCTACGGCGGCGAAGAGCTGGTCGTTTTCCTGCCTGGTTCGGACACCAGGGGGGCCCTGGATGTGGCAGAGCGCCTACGGCGGAACATCTCGGGACATGACTGGGCACGAACGGCAGGTGGCTTGAAGGTGAGCATTTCCTTCGGCATTGCGCAGCGCTTAGCCGGCGAGTCGATCAAGGACTGGATGCAGCGTGCGGACCGAGCCATGTACAGTGCCAAGAAGAGCGGCCGAAACAAGGTGGTGGCGGCAGATCTCTCGGACGCAGCAAGCACTTAGGGGCGGGTACCATTTCTCCCATTCCTGGCTCTGTGCTGCGACGCCTAAGCTACTGGGCCATCAGCATCGCATTGGTCCTGTTGGTGCTCATTGGCGTTGGGCAGACCATCAAGCTCCAGCTGGACATCGAAGCCCAGGAAGCACAGCGGGCAGCGGCTGCGCTAAGCAACGAGGCCAAGCGCTGGGACATGGAGGTCTCGGAACGGACTACCGACTGGATGCAGAGCGTCGTGGGCCTGGACTCGGAGGGTACCGGCTCCCGAGAGCGATACTACCGAAAGCATAGCCCCTTCTTCGAGGCGATCTACCGCTGGGAGCGACTCCCAGGCAGCCAAGTGATTGCCTGGACCTACCCTGTTTTAGGCACTCAGGAGGACCTGCCGGGCATCAACCGCAGCGCTTGCATCAGCACGGTCCGGAGACAAGAGCCGAACTTGGCCCCCGAAGACCTCCCGCCCCTCTTTCTCACATGCACGGAAGACCCGGACCCTCAGGTCGCGCTCTTTGCCAGCACCGAGGCCGCCAGCCGTTTTCTTGAATTGGGCAAGCCAGCCCAGGCCTCCGACGCCCTGATGCGCCCAGGCCTGGACTTGCTCACCCTCTCGGAAGCACAAGAGCGGGGTATCTCTGCCCGGAGAGTCGTCCTGCACCGCGCCCTGCACGCCCAGGCCCTCGCGCAGGGCGGACGCCCCCGATTTGCGATCGCCGAATACGAGGACCTTGCCAAGGAGATCATCCACCAGCCGGGCCCTGTGCTCGAACAGGTGCTCGCATTTTTAGAGGGCAACATCCAGGCCGACCTGCAAGTCTTGGCTCCTGACTCCCTGGTTCTGGCCATGCTCAAGGACGAGCTTCCCAGGGCCCGAACACGCCTGTTGGGCTGGCAGGAGGTACAAGCCCGCCTTGCCCCGCGGAGTGAGCCCGGTGCCAACCAGCGAGTGGTCACAGACCCCTATGGAGCTCCCTGGATCCTGGTCTATTCCAGTGTCGGCACGGACAGCTACAGCGCGGTTCAACTGAACGAGAGTGCCATGCTGGAGAGCTTCGCTCGGCGCTCATCCGCCCCTGAGTTTCTTGTGGTTGCACGCCTCAGCGATGGTGTATTGCGCTACGGCGACGGCATGGCCTCGACGGCGACCACACAGTTCCCCAGAATGTTGACTCACCTGCGCTTGGGGTACAACCAAGCCTTCTTTGAGGAGGCACGATCTCGCTATCGAAACAGCCTACTCAGCACCTTGCTCTCGATACTGGTGGGTGGTGCCATTGGTGCGGGCGCGTTGGCCGCCCGTATTACCGCAGACCGCCGTCGTGAGGAGCTGGCCGTCCGGCAGCGCGAGTTCGCCACACGGGTCACCCACGAGCTCAAGACCCCCTTGGCTGGGATCCGCGTCATGGCGGAAAACATCGAATTAGGCTCCGCCGACGATCCCGCCATGGCACGAGCTTTTGCTAGGCGGATCCTCACCGAGTCCGACAAGCTCACCGCGCGCATCGACGAGATCCTCGCGGTAGCCCGTACCCGAACCCCTGCACGCCCTCAGCAATACGACATTGAGGCACTGCTGGACGGCGCCTTGGATGAGTGGGAGCCACGCTTTGAAGACGCGGGCGTGGAACTTATCCGAGACTTGGAGCCCGTAGGAAAAGCCTTTGGAGACCCTGCTCTGATGCGAGATGCGATGGTCTGTCTGCTCGACAACGCGATCAAGTACAAACGGGATGACCGCCAGTCTGTGGTCCAAGTGAACCTGCGCATCCTGAATGACCAAGCCGAACTCTCGGTGTCCGACAACGGCATCGGCGTACCGAAACGCAAGCGAGAAGACATCTTTCAGCCCTTTGTTCGCGTCGAGGGGCCCGACCGTGGCCTGTCCGGTGGCCACGGCCTTGGCCTGTCCTTCGTGAACGATGCTGTGGAGTCTCAGAAAGGCAGCGTGCGGTGTGAGGAGGGAATAGCCGGCGGCGCTCGCTTCGTATTACGGCTACCCCTCCAGCACTGACGCCATCCCAAGAGAGCGCTCCTATGGACAAATCCGCCCGCATTCTCGTGATCGAAGACGACGAGACCATCGCCCTGGGCGTAGTGACCGCGCTCCGCCACGAACGCTACCAGGTAGAGCACCACGCAAATGGTGAGACCGGGCTCCAGGCCCTGCGCCAGAATCCACCGGCCCTGCTGCTCCTGGACGTGATGCTACCCGGCATGGATGGGCTGAGCGTGCTCCGCGCGGTCAAGACCGAGCAACCCCAGGTTCAGGTCATCATGCTCACAGCGCGGAACGAGGAACTGGACCGGGTCTTAGGATTAGAGATGGGGGCGGACGACTATGTCACCAAGCCCTTCTCCCTGCGGGAGCTCATCGCCCGGGTCAAGGCCCGCCTGCGCGGCGTCAAGGGTCCTGTGAGCCCCCAGGCTGAAGAAGACACTACCAAGCCACCCGATGTGTTCAATTTCGGCCAGATCCAGGTAGACCTGCGTCGGCGTATCGTGACCCGCGGCGAAGAAGAGATGCGCCTGACGACTCACGAAGGT
>CAJQPC010000117.1 GCA_905480105.1 uncultured bacterium
CAGTCCTTTGGCATGGGCCAGTCCCCCCAGGTCAGCGCTCAATAGGTCCCCCCCGTGCAGGCTGAGCTGAGTCAGGGATGCCAAGCCGGCGAGCAGCCCCAAAGCCCCCTCGGAGAAGGTCGCGTTGTGCAGGGCCAGGGACCTGAGTTGGGTGCACTGGAGCAAGGCTTGGGCCTGGGCCGCATCCAGGTGTTGATCCGAGAGACGCAGCGCCCGCAGGCTTCTTAGAGCACCGATCTCCGCCAGCGAGGCCACCGGAGCCGCGCTGAGATCCAGGGCCCGAAGCGCGGTCAAGCCACGCAGGGGACCCAGCTCCACCACCCCGGTCTGACCCAAGCCCAAGCTGCGCAGCTGGGTCATGCCGGCCACAAACGACAGGTCGGCCACCGGGGTGTCCGAGAGGTCCAGGCTCTGTAGGTTCAAGCCAGCCAGAGCCTGCAAGCCGGGCATCGGACCGACCAGGGCGGCCAGGTCCAAGCCAAAGACATCGGCGCTGGTGCGCAGGACCTGCCATCGGGCCCAGTCTGGTCGGGTTCCGGGCAGGGGGTGCTCCGCATCCGGCAAGGGAATGGGGGCCTCGTCGCTGGCCGGCCCTTCTTGGTCCACCCAGAACTCTCCAAAGCCTTCTTCGAACTTGAACTCGATCACGTCTTCCCAGGCCTGGGACAGGGCCATTCGGGCGGCCATGTCATGAGCGGAGCGCACCTGAAGGGCCGCGCGCAGGGCGTGAAAATCGATCAAGGGGGTACGAGACAGGTCCAAGTGCTCCAAGGGCAGCTTGGCCAAAGGTGCCAGAGCCGTGTGGGAGATCGGGGTGCCCGATAGGACCAATCGTCGCAGCTGGGTGCCGACCAGAGGGGCCAGAGTGCGCAGGGCTTGGTCCCTCAGAATCAGCTCCTCCAGTGAGCTGGGCAGGCGAAGCTGGGCCATGGACTCGGCGGGCAGCTGGCCCTGGATGTGCAGGCCGCGGATCGCCGTCGCGCAGAGCAGAGGCAGCAGCTCGGGATCGGGATCCCGCAGGTGAATTCGGGTCAGCTCTGGGTGGGCCAGCAGTTCCGGGATTAGCTCCACCCCGGCCGAATCCGGCCGCAACCAAGCACTCTCCGGCGGGGTCTCACCCGAATTGAGTGCACGGGAGCGCTGACCCGGAATGTGCAACATCCACTTCATGCAACTTTCCTAACGGAAGCGCTTAGACGAAGGCCGAATGGAAGGTTACCGCTCGGTAGCCCTACCGACCGGTAGCCACTACCGAACGGTAGGTATCTCTTGAATGCAGGACCCCATGGGTGCACGCGAAGACATCTTGAGCCAAGCCACAAAGCTCTTTGCGAACCAAGGGTTTGCGCAGACCTCTGTGCGGGAGATTGTGGAGTCCGCCGGGGTGACAAAGCCGACCTTGTACTACTACTTTGGGTCCAAGGATGGCCTGTTTGAAGTGCTGGTCACCGAGCGCATCTCTGCCGACACCCAGGCCTTCGAGGAGATCCTTGGGGGCGATGAGCCACCCATGGAGCGCCTGGGCATCCTGAGCCGCCGAGCGCTGGAGCGCATGAGAGAGGATCCCGACTTTGCGCGGCTGATCGGTCGCTGCGCGAGGGACCCTACCGGGGCCCCACACCTGGATCTGAACGTCTTCATGACCGCCCAGGCCAAGAGCCTGACGGTGTTCTTCCAAGAGGGGATCCAGTGCGGTGCTTTTCGCCCCCAGGATCCCCTCGAGTTGGCCTTGGCATTCCAGGGTTTGCTCAACTTCCGATTCATGGCCGCGCTTTGTGGCGGCCCCCCTTTGACGGATCTTTCGGTCCAGACCCTGCTCAGTGTTTTTGAGAACGGAGTGACCCCGTGAACACCAGATCCCTTTGGCTCGCTGTACCCCTGCTCGTGTTGGCAGGCTGCGGCTCTGAGGCCACCCCCCAAGCCCAGGCCTCGATTGGGGCCAGCGAGCTCCCCGAGGCACCCGGCACTCGGGTCGAGATCGCAGTGCTCAAAGACAGCGAAGCCCAGCTCGCCGTGGAGCTGCCCGCGACGGTGGCTGCTCGATCCGACGCGATGCTCGCCGTGCCGTCTGGTGGCTTTGTGGAAGGCGTCGATATCAACGTCGGTGCGCGCGTTTCCAAGGGCAAGACCCTGGCCCGCATCGACTCTGCGACCCGGCGCTATCAGCTGGAGATCGCCGATGCCCAGGCCGAGCAGGCCGAGGCGGAGTGGGCGCGCATTCAGCAGCTTGGAGACGCCGTCTCCAAGCAGCAGGCGCTCAACGTGGAGACCCAGGCCAAGGTGGCTCGGGCCAACGCGAGCATGGCGCGCATCCAGCTGAGCCGGTCGGTGGTCAAGGCCCCCTTCAGCGGTCAGGTGGTCGAGGTGTTCGTCGAGCAGGGCGAAGTGGCCGGACCCGGCACCCCTGTGGTGCGTTTGGTGCAGACCGATCGGGTGACCTTGGTGCTCTCGGTCTCCGACCGCGACATCACCCAGGTCATGCCTGGCCAAGTGGTCCGCTTCCGCGGTCAGAGCGTGCCGGGCTCCTTTAGCGGCACCATTTCCAACATCTCGGCCGCTGCGGATCCACTGACCCGTACCTTCAAGGTCGAGGTGGACGTGCCCAACCCCGACGGCGTCTTGCTGCCGGGGATGTTGGGCCGGGTCAACTTTGACCGCGAGCTCTCGGGGGGCGCAGTCACCCTGCCCCAGGACTGGCTCATCACGCGCTTGGACAGCACAGGCGTGTTTGTGGAACAGGATGGCGTTGCGGTGTGGAAGCAGGTCGAGGTGGCCTTGTTTGCGCGCAATCAGGCCGTGATCTCCAGCGGCTTGTCTGCCGGGGACCGTGTGGTGAGTGAAGGCGGCCGAGATCTGGCCGAAGGCGACCCCCTCCTTGTGGTCCGTAGCGGCACCTGCTGCTCCAACGGCCGCATCCAGTATTAGGAGAGACCAAGATGAACTGGGCCAAATGGCTGGTGGACCATGCCACCACAGTTGTGGTCGGGGTGCTTGCCATCCTGATTCTGGGCTTCTCCGCCTACAACAGCCTTCCCCGCGAGGCAGCGCCGGACATCACCATCCCTGTGGTGGTTGTCACAACGGTCTACCCGGGCGTTTCTCCCGAGGACATCGAGACGCTGGTCACGGTGCCTATGGAGCGAAAGCTTAAGGAAGTCAAAGATGTAGATAAGATGTCGTCCACGTCCTACGAGGGTGCCAGCTCCATCATTCTGGAGTTCGATCCCGACGTGGACATCGACGAAGCCCTGCCCAAGGTCCGTGAAAAGGTAGACGGGGCGTCATCTGATCTGCCCGAAGATGCGGAAGATCCAATCGTCTCGGAGATCTCTTTCTCCGACATTCCCATCTTGATCGTCACCATGACGGGCACGGAGCCCGACGGCTCGACCATGGACGAGGAGAAGCTCAAGGACCTGGCCGAGGACCTGAAAGACGAGATCGAGGCCCAGGTAGAGGGCGTCTTGGAAGTCAAGGTCGCCGGAGGCTTGACCCGAGAGATCAGCGTTCAGCTGAACCCCGACCGCATGCGGCTCTACGATGTGTCCTTTGGCGATGTTTTGGGCGCACTGGCCAATGAGAACGTGAACATTCCCGGCGGCAATGTCGACGCCCAGGAGGCCGACTATCTGCTTCGGGTTCCAGGCGAGTTTGCCTCCGCCGATGACATCCAGAACGTCCCGGTCAAGAACGTGGGCGGCCAGACCGTTTTTGTGCGCGATGTCGGCCGCGTCGTGGATGGCTACGCCGATCGGGCCACCTACAGCCGCATGAACGGCACGCCCAGCATCTCCCTTTCCATCCAGAAGCGTCTGGGCGAGAATATCGTCGACATCGCCAAGGGCACCATGACGACGGTGGAGGCCCAGTCCGAGAGCTGGCCCGAGGGTGTCGAGTACGCTTTCATCGCCGACCAGAGTCGTGAGATCGAAGCGATGGTCTCCGAGCTGGAGAACAACATTATCTCCGGGCTCATCCTGGTCGTTTTGGTGCTCGTGTTCTTTATGGGCTTTCGAAACAGCCTGTTTGTGGGCTTGGCCATTCCCCTGTCCATGCTCGTGAGCTTTGTGGTGCTCCAGCTGCTGGGCATCACGCTCAACATGGTGGTGCTCTTCGCGCTGATCTTGGCGCTTGGCATGTTGGTCGACAACGCCATCGTGATCGTCGAAAACATCTACAGACATGTCGAAGGCGGCATGAAGCTGACCCAAGCCTCGATCAAGGGCGTGAGCGAGGTGGCGGTTCCAGTCGCCACCTCCACCCTGACCACGGTTCTGGCCTTTGCGCCCATGCTGTTCTGGGGCGGGATCATGGGGCAGTTCATGGGCTACCTGCCCAAGACCCTGATCATCGTACTGACCAGCTCCCTGTTTGTGGCCCTGTTCATCATCCCCACGGCCACCAGCCGCTTGATGAAGGCCGTCCCGCTGGCCAAAGGCGCCGTGGCCTCGGAGGAAGTAATCCCCGAGTCCGGTGTCTACGGCGCCGTGATGCGGGTCTACGAGCGCATCTTGGTCTGGAGCATCGACCACCGCTACCTCAGCTTCTTCGGCGTGGGCATGGGCTCCTTGGTGGCGACCTTTGTCATCTACGGGATGTTCAACCACGGCACCGAGTTCTTCCCAGCCACCGACCCAGCCCGTGCTTTCGTGCAGATCACGATGCCGGATGGAACGAAGATTGAGAAGACCGACGAGGTGGCCCGACGCGTGGAGCAGATCCTTCTCCAAGAGCCCGATGTAGACACCTTCGTGACCGAGGTCGGTGTGAGCGGCGGCGGTGGTGGCTTCACGGGGGGGAGTTCCGTTCCCCATGCAGCCTTGCTGACCATCGACTTTAAGCCCACCCTGTCCAAGGCCCGCGATGGCGAGCCCATTCGTGGGGGCCTGAGCGCCGATGCGATCAACCGCATCCGCAACGTCTCCTCCCAAGCCACTGGCGCCAAGGTGGTCGTGGACAAGGAGGAGACTGGTCCGCCCGTCGGCAAGCCCATCGAGGTCCAGATCCGCGGGGAGGATTTCCACCAGCTCGGACAGATCTCCGCAGACTTGCAGCGCGAGCTGGCCAAGCTGAGCTCGCCAGAAGGAGCAGATGAGCGCAGCGCTTGGACCATCGTGGACATGAGCGACGACTACAAGGTCGGCCGCCCTGAGCTGCGGCTGACAGTCGACCGCGCTGCCGCCAAGAAGGTGGGCACCAGCACCGTGATGGTCGCCAACACCGTTCGAACCGCAGTGGCGGGTGCCAAGGCCACGACCCTGCGCGAGGGGGATGATGAGTACGACATCGTCGTGGAGATGGACGATGCCTACAAGCAGGACATCCAGGCCATCTTGGACCTGCGCGTTCCTGGAAAAGACAACGTCATGGTGCCGCTCTCGGTGCTGGCAGGGTTTGAGACCCGCGGCGGATCCGGCTCTATCAAGCACCTGGACCGCGAAAAGCTGGTGACCATCTCCGGCGAAGTACAGGGCATGCGTGTGGACTTGGCCCAGGCTGCAGTCGCCAAGTTCGTTGCAGAGTACAAGGCTCCGGACGGCGTGCGCCTGAGCCTGGGTGGCTCCAACGAGGAGGAGCAGGAGGCTGCCGCTTTTCTGATGAAGGCCTTTGGCTCCGCCATCCTGATGATCTTCCTGGTTCTGGTCACCCAGTTCAACTCGATCTCACGGCCCATCATCATCATGGTCAGCGTGCTGCTCTCCCTGATTGGCGTGCTGTGGGGCTTGCTGCTCACCGGCACCCCCTTCGGCATTATGATGACCGGTGTGGGGGTGATTTCCCTGGCCGGAGTCGTGGTGAACAACGCCATCGTGCTCTTGGATTACGTGCAGCAGTGCTTGGATCGGGGCATGGAGGTCAAAGCCGCGTTGGTGCGCGCTGGACTGGTTCGTTTCCGTCCCGTGATTTTGACCGCCATCACCACCATCCTGGGGTTGTTGCCGATGGCCACCGGCGTGTCGGCGGACTTTGCCAACATGCGCATCATCACCGGCGGTGAGAGTGCAGAGTTCTGGGGCCCAATGGCCATCGCCGTGAGCTTCGGCTTGGCTGTTGCAACCGCCCTGACCCTGATCATGGTGCCCACGATGGTTTCGATCTCCGATGACATGTCCGGTTTGTCTGCCCGCCTCTTTAAGCGGGCCCCCAGAGAGTCCGATGACGCCGCTCCCACCGGCGTGGTGCCCTTGCCGGCGAAGCTGATCCCTTGGATTATCCTGCCCTTGGCTGCAGTGGCTTGGGCGAGTCCTGTTCAGGCGCAGGGCTTGGTCACCCTAGACCAGGCCATCTCCTCTGCGGAAGAGAACAACCTTGACCTGAAGATGTTGAACGAGCAGGTTTTTCAGGCCGAGACGATGGTGCCCATGGCTTGGGGAACACTGACTCCTCGGGTCATCGCGGGGGGCAACTGGACGCGAAACGAAAAAGAGATCCCCCTGGACTTTGACACCGAGTCCCTGATCTTCCGGCCATCGACCCTGGAGCCCATCTTTCTGGCCACGAACCCCGATCCCGGTGATCAGGCGATCATCGACGCGGTCTTTGACGAGGTCAAGCTGGCCGAAGATGAGGCCTTTGCCGCTGCGGAGGAAGAGGAGCCGATCCTGATCCAGCAGCTCTCCTACTTCGACGCCAACATCAGCGTGATTCAGCCGCTCTTTAATCCCGTGGCTGTCGCGGGTCTGCGTGGCTCCTATCAGAACCGCGACGCGGTGCGCTCCGACGCTGACCGGGCTCGGATGCAGATCCGCGCGGCGGTGACCCAGTCTTACTACGCCCTGGTGGTCGCCCGTGAGTCCCAAAGCATCGCTGCGGATTCGGTGGCCAACGCCCGGGACCACTTGGCCGTGGCGCGCCGCCAGGTGGATGCCGGCTCTGTGCCGTCCATCGTGGGGCTGCAGGCCGAGCTTGCACTGGCCCGTGCAGAGCGCATGCTCTTGGACACCGACTCTCAGATCCTCAGCGCCGAGCAGGCCTTTGCCCGGTTGACGGGTCTGGATCCCAAGGTGCAGGTGCAGATGCCCGGTGGCATGAGCGCGCCCGTGCAGACCCTGGACCAGGCCATGACGTACATCGACGGCCGGCCGGACGTGTTGGCTGCTGACCAGCGGGTCCACGTCGCCAACTACCAGAAGCGGGCCGATCAGCTGGGCTGGCTGCCTACCGTGGACAGCCGCTTTACGTACAGCTGGACGGAGAACGAGGGCTTTCAGGGCCAGCGCACCTTCTGGATGTTCAACGTCAGCGCCAGCTGGACCCTGTGGGACGGTGGCTACCGCCTCCAGACCAACCGCCAGTACGCCTCCCAGGCGCGCATGGCCGACTACGCCAGCCAAAAGGCACGCTTGGATGCCCAGGACGAGGTTCAGTTGGCGTGGCAGCGCTATGAGCGGGCCGCAGAAGCCTTTGAAGCCGTAGAGCTGGAGCTCTCGCTGGCCACCGAGAACCTGCGGCTCAGCGAGAGCGGTTTTCAGGCGGGCAGTGTGACCTGGCTACAGGTCAGTGACGCGCAGCTTCAGCTGGATCAGGCCCGCATCGGTCTGCTCAGCGAACGCATGTCTCGGGACATGGCCGCGCTGGACTTGTCTGTAGCGACCGGTCAGTACTGAACCCCTGGGCTTTAACGGTTCGCACACAGCCCAAAGGTGGCCTGCTCTCCGGGCGCCAAGGTCGCGGTACCCCAGACGCCCGTAAACAACCAGTCGCTGCCGTCTTCGGTCACCTCGGCATTCCATAGCGAGCTGATGGTGCCGTCCTGGGACTGTCTGAAAGTCCAGGTCCAGTCTGCGCTGCTGGTGTTTGTGACCACCGCATCTACGCAGTAGCCCGTGCCCCAGTCTGTGGAGTAGGTCCACTCAAAGGCATCGCCGCCCATGCCGATGCTGCCGTCGTCTTCGGGCAGATCATCCAGGGGCAGGCGGGTTCCGATGGCGTGCGTGCTGCCCTGGTTGGCGGGACCGGTGCGTACCAGGAAGGCGGGGGAGTCGGCCACGGCCAGAAGCGGCCCGTCCAAAGCCACCAAGCCTTGATCTTCTCCGCAAGCCTCGGCCCCGCTGGCCCAACGCCTGGTCGCTTTCACGTAGCAGGTGCTTAGGCGGGCGTCTTCCAGCAGCAAGGCGGAGAGCTCGGAGACGCCATCAAAGTCTCTGCCGTCCAAATCTCCGCTGGCATCGATGTCTTGGTCCGCGTCTTGGTCTTGCCACTGGCCCAGGCCGCCGTAGTGTTCAAAGCCAAAGCCGATGGGGTCAATCTTGTTGTGGCAGGACGCGCAGGCCGGGTCGGAGGCGTGCTGGGCGTAGCGCTCTCGGGTGCTCAGGCTGGGATCCACCTCGGGTGGGGAGACGTCCAGGTTGGAGGGAGGGGGCGGCAGCTCTTCACACAGCAGGTGCTCGCGCACCAGGACGCCGCGGTGAATGGGGCTGGACCCGCTGCTCAGGGCGTAGGTGGTCAGCACGCTGGCGTGCGCCAGGATTCCGCCGTCGCGCACACCGGCCAGGGACACCCAGCCGTCCTGAGTCAGGCCGTAGTGCTCCGCCAAGGTGGCATCCACCCAGGTGTCTTGGCTGGTGAACAGATCTTCGAGGGTGCCGCCTTGGTCCACCAAGCCCTGGATGTGGGTCTGTGTCTGAAGGGCCATGCTGGCTCTTAGTTCGTCGTCCAGTCCCTCTCGGGGAACCGTGGCGAGTTGGTCCAGGCCCATCCAGATCTGCACCAGCTCGGCGGCCTGGTCTTGGGTGCGTGGATCCGTTGACATGCGCTCCACTTGCTCTGTGACCTGGTCCGTGGTGTGCAACTCCCCGGCCAGTGCGGCGGCGAAAAGGGTGTCGTCTGGCATGGTCCCCCAGACCAAGTAGCTCAGCTCGCTGGCCACCTCCCAGTCTGTGAGGGTGTAGCGTTCACCGTCTCCTGGCACACCGAGCTCGGGACGGTACAGAAAATGGGGGGACTGCAGCAGAGCGGTGAGTGCCCAGCGCAGGCCAGTGTCGTGGCCATCTTCCGTGGCCACCTCGGCCCAAAGGTCTACGTAGCGGTCCAGTTCGGTCTGATTCAAGGGGCGGCGGAATACGCGCAGGCCCACATCTTCGATCCACAGGATGGCGCAGGCCGTGTAGCCCGTCTGGGTGGGGTCACAGAGGTAGAGGGAGTCCAGATCGACCTGATCTGCAATGGCCTCGGCGGCGGAACGGTACTGGTCCGTGAGCAGAGGAGAGAGGGCCAAGGCCTGGGCGTCGTTGTCAAAGCCGTCCACGACTTCATCTGCTGCAAAAGACGCGGCGTAGGAGAGCTCCATTCCCAGTAGATCGGAGACGGTTGCGTCGTATTCGCTGTGGGTCAGGCGCCGCAAGCGTCGGTCCCCGCTGTGGTCTTCGCAAGACTGGTTTTCGGCCTCGCAGTCCCCTTGGGCGTAGTCGGCCCAGAACTGCAGAGCGGCTTGTCCAGAGCTTCCTTCCACCACCAGAGTGCCGCCCCCGTGGCCGTTTTGGTGGGTCCCGCTGGGCTTGGCCACCAGGCGATCCGCTACACCCGCAGCGGCCCACATCGACGCCTCCATGTCGCTGGGATCCAGCACCATCGCGCTACCCCCGGCCAGGCCATCCGCTTGGTGACAGCCCGCGCACTGGGCGCCCATCACCGCGTCCCACACCTGGGTCTGGAAGAGCTCTGTGTCCGGTGGGCAGTCCATCTCCACCTGGGCCTGGGAATCGGACGAGTCCGTATTGGATACCCCGGGATTGCATGCCAGCAGAAACCAGATCATCGCAAGGCCTCCAGGGGTCCGTTGGCATAGGCCCCAAAGCCCGCCTCCTCCATCCCAAAGGCGTGGCAGATCGAGGTCAGCACTTGATCATGGGGCACATCCCCCAGGCTGAGGTAGCGGCCCGTATTGAAAAAGCCACCGGCGTTTCCTGCCAGCACCCAGGGCACATCGGTGCACACATGCTCGCGCCCATCGCCGAGCTCTTTGGCCCAGAGCACCACCGTGCTGTCCAGCATCGATCCTCCGGTCTCCGGGTCTATCTGGGCCTTGAGCTGGTCCAGCACATAGGCCACCTGCTCAGCGAACCAGCGCTCGCAGTTCACAAAGCTCTCGATGCCCGCTTGATTGGAGTCGTCGATGTGGCTCAGGCTGTGGTGTCCCTCGCTCTCTCCCAGCCAGGTGAACACCGTGGGCCCTACCGTGTGGCTCAGCTGCACGCTGGCCACTTTTGTGGATCCGCAGGCCAGGGCCAGAACGGCCAGGTCCAGCTGGGCTTTGGCCACTTCGGGAAAGAGGTCGTTGTTCATCTCGGAGCCGCTCAAGTCCGGAGCCGTTGGGCTCTCGCAGGTGCTCTCCCCGCTCAGGCTGCGCTCCACAGCTTCCAGGCCGGCCAGATGGGCGTCCAGCAAGATGCGCTCCTGGGCACCCAGGTCTGTACGAAGTGCGTTCACTTCCGCTCGGGACAGGTCCAAGACCGACTGCCGCCGAGCGGTCTGGCTCTCATCGCCCACGTCCCCAAACAGGCGCTTCCATACGTTCTGTGGGTCGTCGTCTGGGGTCACAAAACCGCCGTCCAAGTACGACATGCGCGTTTGAGTCGTGCCTCCCCATGCGCTGGTCTGCACCCCCAGTTCCAGGGACGAGAAGCGGCTGTCCCCGCCGATGGCCCGAGCGATGTGTTGGTCGATGCTGGTCTCACCCTGGGCGGTGAGCATCGCCGCCATGCCGCCCTCGTGGTTGTCGGCACCCGTGAAGCTCAGGCCGTCCATCACGATCAGATCATCCTTGTGGGCCGCCAAGGGCTCCAGGATGCTGCCGCTTCCAAAGGAAAAGCTGGTTTCGCTCCCCGTGGGGCGCCAGTGCTTGTGCACCGTCCCGTTTGGGGAGAAGAGGACCAGGAAGCGCTTGGCCCCTCCGGTGTTGGCTCGGGCCGGTTGGCTCAGCAAGCGTGCGAAGGGTGCGGCGACGAGCGAGGCCAGGCCAAGCTTCAGCAATCGACGACGGTTCAGCACGTGCATGGCGTGTCCAAGTAGATGGAAACCATAGCGCAGATCTGCCGGGCTTTACCGCCTGTAAGGCTGACATCGGTGGAGAGACCCCAGTGCTCAGGGCACCCGTTCGAGGGTCTCGGTTTGTACCAACCCCTCGCTTTCCGCGTACCACTCCAGACTCGGGGTGCCGCCGGCGTCCCGCTCCACTTTCAGTGCCTGGAAGCTGCCGGCCGGAACCATGACGGACTCCTGGCCCAAGGGGGTGTAGGTATAGGTGCGGGCGTCATCGACCTTATTCCCGGAGTGGTCGGCGAAGGTGCCGGTCCA
>CAJQPC010000118.1 GCA_905480105.1 uncultured bacterium
CGGTGTCGGTGTCGGTGTCGGCGTCGGTGTCGGTGTCGGTGTCGGTTTCCGTACCCGTACCCGTGTCCGCGTCTGCCGGGACCTCGCCTGTGTCTTTCTTCGAATCAGAACTCTCTTTGGAACACGCCAACAGCAAGCAAAG
This sequence comes from uncultured bacterium, assembly GCA_905480105.1. GTDB lineage: Bacteria > Myxococcota_A > UBA796 > UBA796 > CAJQPC01 > CAJQPC01. The sequence continues at coordinate 143 of CAJQPC010000118.1, forward strand.
CGGAAGTACACTGTGAACCAATCGCAACATCTGGGCTCCAGATAGTGGGATGAAGCATCTAAACATACGGATCGGAACACACACAAGGTGGGCTTTGCAAAGTTGATACGGAGCTGACCTGAACCCGATTGCGTATATTTTCAGGTCCGCCAGCCGACGGGGACGCAGGGCTGCGTCCGCCGGGCGGGGTGGCGCCGAGAATCAGGGGTTCGCTCGAAGGCAGCCGTGGAATTCGGCGCTTGCGGCGCCGTCCAGGCGACCCAGACGGGGAGGTTCAAGGGGCTGTGGAGCGGCTGGATGAACCGGCCTTGGGCTTGATGTTTCCTATCCCTCCCGGTGGCAGCGATGACGGTACGCCTGTACGCCGCCGCACCGGCTGCATGCCATGGACCAGGCGCTCGCCGCTGTCGGTTGGGGAGCCGGGGCCTACCCGCTGAACCGTGTGTAGGGGGCGCTGATGGGGATGATATTGCCGTCCACCGTGACTGTGTGGGTGGTGATGAGGTCGATCGAAGTGTGGCCGGCCTCCAGAGGTATGGAGGCGGTCCAGACACTGCCGCTGCCGGTCATGGTGAGCCAGTTTTCGTCTGGGAAGAGCTCGTAGAGATACCAGGACGAGCCATCGGGGCCGCGGTCGTACATCGAGAAGATGCGGCTGTCTTCGGGCACGCCGCCATCGGGGAAGAACACCGTCAAGTCGAGGCGGGAGCCGTTGCGCACGGCGTCGATTTCGGGGGTCTCGAGCCCGCCATCGGCACCGAAGAGCTGCTCGGCGAAGAAGGCGGCGCTGACGGAGTCGTCGGGCGCTTCGAAGTGCCCATCCCGGCTGTGGCCGCCATTGGGAACGATGTAGGTGCGAAGGTCGGGCAGCGTGGCGCTGGAACCTGGCACGTCGTAGGCCACCCAGTCGTGCGAGCCGGGGAGGCTGAAGATGGCGACACCTCGGCTCTTCAGACCCTCCCAGTTCTCGCTCACATAAAAGTCGTCGGCGCCACGAAGCGGTGCGCCCGAGTCGTCACGCCCGAAGTCAGGCAGGGTGAACGGGGCAGCGGCAAGCCGTGGGGAATGAAGGCGTGAGTTGCGCCGCGCCTGGAGGGAACGGAGAGGGAACCGGATACGGCATAAGCGTCCTTCTTCCGTCCAGGCGAGTCCAAGTGGCCGGACCAGCGGTGCCGTCCAGTATCGTAGTTAAACCTTATGTTTGAGCCGGATTCAAATGGGTAGCCCTCACTTCCGGTTCAATGTTCAAGGGACAAGACGAACCAGATAAATCCAACCCCATGGTGGACGGGCAGTCCTGACAAGACAAGTAATACCGCCTATATCTACTGAAGACCTGGATGGAGAACCCACGCAACGGAGGACGCCATCTCGGGAAGCATCCGGCAAGAAAGGAGATGGGACAGGTGGTAGGCGCCTACAATGATTGGAAGCGGCGCTATGAACACGGATGGGGCCTGGCCTGGTTCCTGGCTGCCGCGCTCATGGAGCGCTTCCACACCAGCCACGGTCTTCGGGCTGTGGTCCTCCAGCGAGAGGGCATGGGCTATTACGGGATTGGACTCCAGCTCGTTTCCTGCAGCGTTCGCCGCGAAACGGCCGAACTGGGTCGATTGACTATGTCGGGGGACGTTGAGAACTGGGCCACCGGAAGTCCCGGCGACCACGGTCTCAAGCTAACCGCCCGCGCCAAAAACGAGCCTGTCCCATCGCTCGTGAGAGAAGCCATCGCACATCTCGGGCTCACGCCGGTACCTCGGACTTCCCACATGGATTGTCGACACCACCGCCGGGGAAGCTCCGCTGTCCTGGTCTTCCAATTAGCGGCTCGTCTAGCACTTCGGTACGACCACAGGGTCTACATTGACAACGACTACGTGGCAATGCGTTCCGGCCGGAAGCTCGACCCCAAAGCGGACCAAAAGGAGTCCCCTGGCTACACCCTGTTCCGCACTGGCGGTCGAGCAGTGGTTCTCGCCAACGATGGCCGTGTTCTCCAGCCTCAAGGCGCAGCCTCGTTGTGGCACCGCTTCATGTCCGGAGAGACAGAGGAAGACCTGGACGCCTGGCTGGAAGCAGAACTGGGCCTCACAGGACCCCTCGCATCTCTGGACGGGGCAGGGACGTACACCGCGCAGCTCCACAACCATCGGTACGCTGCCTGGTGCAGCGCGCGCGCCGCGGGACGAGGACTGGCAGGGTCGACCAACACCGCCATTCGAAACGCGTTGGAAAGATCCGACCTACCCTCCGCCCTCAGTGGCCCCTCGTCGTCCTGGCCCTCCACACCCGACGGCTTCGACGAAACCCATCAACACTGGTGCGAGCAGATCCTGGGAGCGCTTCTTCAAGCCGGCATCTCGAAAGCCACTTTCGGTAGAGCCGCCAAGATCGTGGCCATTTACCTGAAGACCCGAGTGGTGTGTGGCGGTGGGGTCGACGGCCCACTTCGCCAGTTCGCTCACCCGCCCATCGACCGTGTGCTCCTCCAAGCCCTGGCCAAGGAAACCAGCTTCTCGAAGTCGCACCGCTCTCTTTGGAGACACACGAACTGGACGGAGCTGAACGCCGAGAGCTACGCCAAGATCATCCAAAGCCTGCGCAACGAAGGCCTCGAAAGGGGTGGATTCTGGCGCGTCGAAAAGTGGTGGACTGGGGACACTGGCTGAGGTGGCCTTGCGTTCCCACAGTCCCAAGACCATTCCCGACCCGCATAGTCCGGCCCGCACCACCAGCAGGAAAGCCCCTATAATGGGAACTGTACGCACATTTATCAACGTTTAGATCAGAGTTCACCAATGACGCGCCCTAACTTGCTTCCACTCGGGTTCGTCGATTCCGGAATCAATGCTCAAACACCCGATTCGGATGTCAAATACCTGCGCTTTCTCAACGCGACATTGCTGCTGTTCACCCTGGCTCAACTTCCCGTCCTTGCTCTTCTGACGGTGGTAGAGCTTTGGGACCAGTTGTTCATCAACCTCGCCGCTATCGGGCTGTGTTGGACAGGCTTTCTCCTCAACCGTCAAGGACGGCACTTAGCAGCCAAAGTCCTGGTCCTCACCGTACTAACCGCCAACACAGCCTACTTTTCGGTCATCCTGGGATCCACTGCTCCAACCCACCTCTGGCTGGTCCCCATGGCTGTACTTGGCATACTTGTGTTCAAGCCATCCGAGCGGGCCTACACGGCATTGGCTGTCGGGTTCTCTATGATCAACCTTGCGATATTGGAACTGGTATACCGCGACCTGACACCAATGGTACGCCCCTTCGATGACCCCAGTCAGGCGCATTGGGCGGCAACAGGGTCAACGGTTTCGGCGATGTTGCTAACCTTGATGCTGGTGGGAATGATGCACAAGCGCTTCGCCCAGTCGGAGACCGCACTGGGTGAGGAGAAAGTACAATCCGAGCGGCTACTTCGTGCAATTTTGCCCGAAGACATTGCGCACCAGCTGAGCACAACAGGAAAGACACCCGCTATCCGCCATAACGATGTGTCGATTCTATTCGCAGATATTGTCGGGTTCACACCGCTCGCAGCATCCATGTCAGCAGAAGATATCGTGGCCTTGCTCGCAGACATTTTTTCGCGCATCGATCAACTCATTGCATCCTGCGGAGTTGAAAAGATCAAGACCATCGGCGATGCCTATATGGTCGCCAGCGGTGTGCCCCAACCCATACCGGACCACGCCGAACGGCTCGCACGGTGCGCATTCGGCATGCTCGAAATTATCGCCCAGGTCAGCGCCGACCGGAACCTATCTCTGCAAATGCGCGTTGGGATTCACAGGGGTTCCGCCGTGGCCGGCGTCATCGGCACCACCAAGTTTGCATATGACATGTGGGGTGAATCGGTGAACTTGGCCTCGCGGCTGGAGTCGACCAGTGAAGCCGGACGCATACATGTGTCCGATGATTTTCGAGCGGGCCTACAAGACACCATGCAATTCGAGGAACGTGGTGAGATCACGCTCAAGGGTGTGGGACCGACGAGAACACATTGGTTGGTCAGTCGTCACCCACAGGACTCATGACAGCTACCAACCGGTACACAGGGTCAAAGCGTCAAACGACCGCCAACTTCAAAGGCAAATCGTTCGTCGAGGCATTGAAATAATAAAATTGTTACGAGAGCGTACTTTCATGAGACAAATATCGCTTACTAGCTTTTTATTAGATTCCCCTATGAGGTTTAGGCTCTCTCCAATAGTAGCTCTCAGCTTCTTTTTCGCCTGCTCTTCAGATCCGGGCGGGTCTCAGCCAGACGGGGAAATCACCGCGCCTGACTCGGAGACCGAGACTCCGCCCGACATCGAAATTCACAGCATCGGCCCGAGCGACATCGGATTCTTCTCGAGCGTCGCCTTTCACCCATCGAGAGCGGGGGAAGTGTGGGCTTCCGGCGATGACTCCAGCGGCCTCTACCAATCAAATGATGGTGGGGATACCTGGGCCCTCGTAGACAGGCTGCCTCTGGATCAGGCAACCTAATCCCTGTGCTTCGATGCAAGCCTGCCTGACCGGGTCTACGCCCCCAATCACTTCGGCCGCGGCTTTCTCTACTCAGGTGATAGCGGTGCATCTTGGCAACTCAGCCAGCAAGGTTTGCCAGACGCCCCAGGTGAGCCGCGCCGTATCGAAGCGGCCGCGGTCGTTCCCGGCAGCGGGGATATCTATGTCGCTACTCCGAGTGGGCTTTATGTATCAACCACCGGAGGCAGTTCATTTGCCGCCGTCTCACACCCTGCTTTGGCCACGGCAGAAGGTTTTAAGGCGCTGGCCGCGGATAGCGAACACCTGGTTGCGGGTTCTGAAAATGGTCGCGTCTACTCGAGTGCCGATGGCGGGTCGAACTGGACTGAATTGACGTTGGGAGACGGTGGGCTCGCAGTCTCTGACCTGGCACTGACCTCGCGCTCGGTCTACACGGGCTTCTCCCTTGGCGTCATCGCCCGCTACGACTTTGCCGGCGGTACACATATACTCAATGACCCCAATTCTTCCGGTATATGGAGCGGACTGTGGACGCGCCTTGAAGTTGTCGAAGGGGCAAGCCTCGAGCAGGACACTCTCTGGGTAGGGCTCGTCACCAACATTGGGGTGCGTCCGACCACAAACCTCTATCGCAGCACTGATGGCGGAACCACACTGACTCCGCGCGGCAGCGGTCTCGATGGGGCATCTGTTTTTAGCCTTGCACTCAACCCGACGGATAGCGCTCATCTCGTGGTGGGCACGGTCGGCGAAGGTCTTTTTGTGTCCCGCGATGGTGGCGCCTCGTGGACGAAAGGAAGCGGGGATCTCCGAGCGTCCGCAATCCTATCGTTCTCGGAAGACCCCAACGATGAAATGCATCTTGTCGTCAGCTCCACCGAGGGCTGGAACGGCACCCATGGAGTCTATGAGACCACTAATCACGGCACCAATTGGACTCTCGTCGACTTTCAGACCGATGCTCGAGCTGTGGAAATCACCCCGGGTGGTTCGCTCTTACTCGCACGTTTTAACGCGGGTGGCGTAGCGCGCAGAGCGCCCGCGGGGTCATGGCAAGAAACCCTTGCAGGCAAGAGTGTTGAAGAGTTCGAATACGATCGCGCTGATCGAATCTGGGCGATTGGGTCGGGCTTGCACATGTCCAGCGACGATGGTGGTAGCTGGGATGAGCGGAGCGACGGGACATTTTTCGCGATGGCCCAGCATCCGGCCAATGGCGACGAACTGGTCGTTTGTGGCATCGGGTTTCTCGCCTCCACGGATGCCTTCGCTACACCGGGAACCGAGATTGGACCGCAGGCCAACGACCTGATCACCAGCTGCGCATTTGCCGATGCAAGCACGCTCCTCGCTGGGACTTCATCGGGAGACCTGTTCGTGAGCGCCAACTATGATCCCAGCGGAGACGGCATGACCTGGGCTCAGTTGAGCAGCCCGGTGGAGGTCGCAACCATCCGCAGCATTCTCACCGACGCAGGCGAAGAGGGAGCTTGGTACATAAGCGCCGTGGCTCCAGATGTTGATTTCACCGACGATTCGACCTCGGGAATCCTTCGCTCGCGTGATCGCGGAGAGAGTTGGCAGTGGCTCGAGCTTTATCCGAGCACCCTCGTCTGGCAGTTGCACTCGAGCGCACACAGCCGGCGGATCTACGCTCCATTTTGGGGCGGGGCCGGTGTGCTTGCTATCGACGACTAACAGCCAATATTGCCCCTTATAACGAGTGCTTAGCCGTGATTGAGAACAAGCACTCTTTCCGTATTCCAGCGGAAATTCGGCAACAAAAACGAGTATTGATCTTAACGCCGTGTATTTACAGATGGGTAAGAATTCGATTACGTTTCGGCTCACTGTCCCACGCCTGGAGACCTGCGGTCAGAGAGACACCAAGTCCGCCGGTCCGTCCAGGCCGGACCTTCGATTATCCTGGTCAGCGTCGCCCTTTCGACTCGTTCCTCGGCTCACGGAGTCACGGGACCCGCACCAGATCTACGGTGTGCACGGTGTCTTTCGAGTCCCGCTTCGTTGTCGCCGGAAAACACGTGATGAAGGGATGGGAGACATCAATCCCAGGCCAGGGATTGTCGGGGTGCCTCAGGGTCCGGTGTTTTTTCCGTCCGGTGCGATCTCCCCGAGGGCGCGGCTTTCGTGGCTTTCAAGCACCACGGTCCGCTGCGCACGCACACCAGACCCATCGTAGATGGAGAGCGTCCAGGTGCCCGGAAACAGGTCCGAGGCAAACACGCTCCCGTCTAAATCGCAGTCTCCAGTCATCGGCGTGGCGACATCCTCGAAGGCGAACGTGGCCGTGCAGGGAACATTGCCGGTCCAGGTGCCCTCGATCGTGGCGCGCCCACCCCGCACGTCGACGGTCTTCTCCGTCTCTGCAGGAAGCAGTCGGGCGAGCGGATGTGGATCCTGGCGGTTCGTGCCAAGAACGCTCGCCGAGACACCTGCAAGGATGCCCTCTTCGCTTGGGCAGGTGCAGCTAAGGTCTGGCGCAGCACCAGTGCAGGCTTCGTAGGAGTATATGCTGGTCCCACAGAACACCCGGTCCGGGCAGTCGTCACACAGGAGAGTCACAGCGACCTCACGGGGCTCCTTCACCACCCGCTCGTGGACACCGCCGTCGAGCGGTACCGAAATGGACTGCTTGAGGGTCTCCGTCTGTGAGACCGAGAAGCGGTACGTGTCCATCCAGCCCTCGACGCGGAAGCGCCCGATACCCAGATGGGCTGCAGCAACGATGGCGGTATCGAACGGCGCACCGTCCTCGTCGACCAGCTGGACCACGGCCTCTTGGATGGGGCTGAGCTGGACCTCGACCAGCTCGTGACCTTCGAGCTCGGCACCGAACCCCACCGTGCGGCGATTGAAAGCGTGTGGCCCCCGTGGTTCGATGACCCGGAAACGGACGCTTCCGCAGGGCCGATCTTCGAGCTCCACCAACCCGGTCTCGTCCAGGTCGTGCCACTGCGCAGGACGGATTCCCATGCCCCGGATCCTGCCCACGAATGGCGACCCATCCAGGTCCAGGACACGCACTGGACCGCCACAGGTGCGCTCAACAAAGATTGTCTGGACAGTGTTGTCGGCCGTAGATCGAAGGGAGTCGGGCCCCCGGACTCGCCACTCCGGGTCGGTACGCAACAACCAAACAAGACCCGTGGGGAGGCCGTGGAGCCCTGCGATTCCTTCGGTGTTGGTGGTGACCTGGAGCGGCGCAGTGCGGTTCTGTGGGTCAAGCTCGAGTGACATCCCAACGACGGGCTCACCCGCCAGGTTGACCACATGCAGTGTGAGCCCTTCTCCGCTTGGGTCCACCTCGTCGTGGACGGGCGCCGCTGAATAGGTCCGTACGACCCGCTCCACGTGCTCTGCAGCTGTCCGAGGAGGAGAAGCGAGTCCCCGATCATCCAGGATCAACCACACGGTCCCGCCCAACAGGATCAGCACAGCGAGCAACATGACGCCCAGCACCACGAAAATGTGAAGCAGGGAGCGTGTGTCCTTTGGGTCGGTCATACGCCCAGTTTACTGCACGCATGACACCATGCCTACAGGGGAATACCGGCTAAAAAATGGCGTCTGGAGGGTTCGTCGTCATCGGCGCTGCCATCAAACTCGACTTTAGCAACGCGATGGATTTCGTGTCCTGTGTTCCCAGCGTGCTCCGGTTCCTGATGCTACCGCCAGCGGTCGCAGAAGAACTCAAGAAGCTCAAGAACAACGCGATCGATGGGGACCGGATTCGCTGATCAACGCCTAGGGTTTTCCCTACGAACTCCCCGAGTCACCGGTGACGGGAGTCTTTTCCGAACGCCCGACAACACGCGCCAATATCGCTCAGCTCATGACTCAGTTACTCGAGGAGGAGGCCTACGTTCCCATGATTGAGACCAGGTGTCTCTTTCCGCGCCCCAGCGGAAACACTATAAAAAATGGTGGAAGAGACCTTGAAAGTTATTGATTTGTTTCGACTCAGGGAGCAGGCAATATTTCGGCTCAACGTCTCACTTGTGGAGAAGCATTGCGGGGTGTTAAGAGAATGAACCCTGGGACTCAGCACAGCGACCGTCACAGAGCAGAACCACACATCCTGAGATGTTTTGATTAGGAATGCATCATGAGCACATTTCCACTGCCTACTTATCTATCCGATCTCCAGTTTTCGCTAGGGGGCAAGGCGCTCGCTCTCTACCCGGTTTCGTGGCCAGAGGGAATGTATGCGATCGATGTGGAAGCTCCAACGGGTACCTGGGGTCTGTTCGTCAACCTCGAGGAGGAACACGGAAAGCTTCATAACTCACAAACCGTCGAAGTGTGTCGTGATGGACGTGTCTATTCCCATGTCCGCTCCTTGCATGACCATGTGGGTGAACCACAGGTGTTCTCAGAATGGTTGAGAGGCCAGGTAGCCAAGCTCATCCACAACTGCGTTCGCGGCCACATCGACGGGACCTATTGTCAGCTTGATCAGAATGCCCAGACAGCGGATGTGTCCACCATCGCAACCCTATGCCGGGAAATCGCTGCGCTGCCGCCGCTCCCAGAGGTCGAGTGGTTCGGTTGCCAGACGATCTGTCACGCACTCACCGCCCTGCTGAATGCCCACGAAAGGGGGACGATGAGTCAATACGAGGCCGCCCTTGTCCGTGGGTTCCTGGACGAGTACAGCGATGCGCCATTTCGCCGAGACCTGCGAGATAAGACCATAAAGTACGCTTTCGTTCTACTTCCGGATGTCATCCCAGCGGAAGTCCTCGACTATCTGAAGGCGAGAGCTCAGGAGCACGTTGACAAGTACAGCGGCGGCGGCGAACTCACCGCAGAGAAGGCTGGCTGGTTAGGCGGCTTGATCCAAATGCAGCCCGCGCACCTACGACCCATCTACAGCGGCTTGGTGTTTCCATTGTTCGACACGCCTGAACTGTGTTTTGCAGTCGCCACGGCGTTGAGTGCTGAACCTGAGCCAGCGGCAATGTTCGCCGAAAGGGGTCTGCGGCTATCGCCGACGCACGCAGGACTGCTCCACTTCACCGAGATGCTCAGTGGCGCTTCCGACGCCTTCAAGCAAGCTGCAGCGATGGCCAAGCAGTATGAGGAGCTGATACCCAAGGTCCTATACGAGCACAGAAACCCGGATTTGGAAGGCAACGACAAGAAGCTCCTTGACGCCCAAGCTTGGCTCAATCGCTTCTGGATGTCTGTACTGCCGCCTCGCACCGATCCGGGGTGGCAACAGGCCGCGAACACCTTGTGCGCACAAGTTCGGTTCAAGGCGCGCGGGTCCGAGGCTTATCTGACGTGGTGTCGCTCCCAAGGCAAAAACGACCAAGGCGCGGAGTATTTCCTAAGCAGCCTACAAGACATCGAACTGACCCAACTGCAACATCTTTCGGACTTTTACTGTAATGGCTACTTAGACCAGGGCTTTTCTTGCATGCTCGATACCCAGCGCCCCGAGCAGATCGAACAAGCTCTACAGATCATCGACAAGCTCGAATCCGTCTTGACGTTGGAGGACAACGCGCTCTGCTATTCGCTCGCCTGCGTCACCTCACGCGCCGGGCAGATTAAGCGTGCTCTTGGGTATGCAAAGCGTTCCGTCGAACTTGGGCATGCGGTGGAGCCTATGTTCACCGATCCTGACTTTGCGAACCTAATGAACAATTCATGGGCGGAGCCTAGGCTGCGGAAACTCGCCGACGAAGGGTGAGAGTGATGTTGAAAGTCGTGGATGTACGACTGCTTACCCGGCAGATTGCATTTCTGTCCACCATATGGCGCTAAAGGAAGAGGGCGCTTTAAACGCTTACTCAATGCAAGGAACGACAACAGGCCACGGAAGCTTCGGGCGGCGACGACAGCGCCTGTTCAATACTTCCACAGGATGCACAAAGAAGCGTCCGAGAACGAGAAACATCGGTTAATTCCTCATCATGAATACACTTTCGCTGCCGGACTACCTATCGGACCTTCAGTTTTCGCTCGGTGGTCACACGCTCGCGCTGCACCCGGTTTCGGGGCAGGACGGCATGTACGCGGTCGATTTCAAAGCGCCAACGAATACCTGGGGCCTGTTCGTCAACCTTGAGGATGAACATGGCAAGCTTCATGATTCACAAAGCGACCAAGTCTACCGTGACGGACGCGTCTACTCCCATGTCCGAAACTTACGGGACCCTACAGGAACACCGCAGATTTTCTCGGAATGGTTGAGAGGACAGGTAGCCAAGCTCGTCCATACCTTCGTTCGCGGCCACATCGATGGGACCTACTGCGGCCTGGAGAGGAGCAACGTAGAGAACAAAGCGCATGCTGTCGCCGTGATGTGCAGAGAGATTGCTTCCTTGCCGCCACTCCCGAAGGCGGATTCATTTGGCTGCCAGGAGATTTGTCACGCACTCACCGCCCTGCTGAATGCCCACGAAAGGGGGACGATGAGTCAACACGAGGCCGCCCTCGTCCGTGGGTTCCTGGACGAGTACAGCGAGCCGCCATTTCGCCGAGACCTGCGCGATAAAACAATACAGCACGCCTTCGTTCTGCTTCCGGATGTTGTCCCAGCGGAAATCCTCGACTATCTGGAGGCGAGAGCTCAGGAGGACGTTGACAAGTACAGCGGCGGGGGCAAACTCACCGTAGAGAACGCTGGCACGGTCGCTAACTTGATCCAAATGCAGCCCGCGCACCTTCGGTCCATCTACAACGGTTTGGTGCTGCCAATGTGCGACACGGCTGGACTGTGTTTCGCCATGGCCACGACGCTAAGCGCTACCCCCGCACAGGCCGCGGCGCACGCCCAGCGGGGACTACAGCTGTCGCCTACGCATGCGGGCCTGCGCCACTTCGCTCAGATTCTCGATGACAGGTCCACCGCGTTCAAAGGGGCCGCGGCCAAGGCCAAGCGATATGACGAACTGTTGCCGAAGGTTCTATACCAACGAAACACCCCGGACCTGAAAGGTGAGGACCAGAAACTCATTGACGCCGAGGAATCGCTCAATCGCTTTTGGATGTCAGTGCTGCCGCCTCGTTCCGACCCTGGTTGGGAACAAACAGTGGCCACCTTGTGCGCCCAGGTACGATTCAAAGCGCACGGATCCGAGGCCTACCTCACCTGGTGTCGTGTCCAAGGGCGAAACGATGAAGGTGTAGGCTATTTCTTGCGCTGCGTGCAGGACATCGAGCTAACCCAACTGCAACACCGGTCGGACTCGCATTGTGAGCCCTACTTCGCACAGGGCTTCTCCTGCATGCTCGACTCCCAGCGGCCCGAGCACATCGAACTCGCGATGGCAGTCATTGCCAGGCTGGAGGCTGTGCTGACCTGGGAGACCGTGCACGTCTACTATGCACTCGCTTGCATTGCTTCCCGCGCGGGGCATTTAGAGCGTGCTCTTGGGTATGCAAAACGTTCCGTCGACCTTGGGCACAAGGTAAAGCCAATGTTCTCCGACCCGGACTTTGCAAACCTCATGGCCGATCCCGCAGCAGAATCCGAGCTGCGCAAACTCGTTGACAAACCAGGAAAATGATGTTGAAAGTGGAATCCCAAGTCACCATGCCCCCTTCGGCGATCTGGGACCCCAACATTCCGGACGATCCGATCTACTGACCGTTGAAATAGGCCTGCCCGCCCGTTTTCTTATCCTGTATTCGGTGGGTGCAAGTTTGACGCCCCGACGTGGCCCCAACGACAACCGGACAAAGTCTCCCGGGCTCGACGTAATTTCCCGCCCTGAATTAGTGCCTGTAGTATGCCCCGTTGTTCCGAAATAACGCCTGAATTGCTGTGCACAAGCCCGTCCCGTCGGCACGCCTCGGTGCTTTTGACATTGAGGTTCAGCGCCCTGTGGGTATGATCCACGAAAAGGAGCATACACATGCCTTCATACAGCCATCGACGAAACCAAGAGCGGCAGACAGATAGCAATTCTTCGGTGGAGCGCGTTCCAAGCCCGCAGACCGGACTGGGAAACTCCGAATTGCAGGATCAACTTCGGGAGCGGCAAGCCCAACAAACCCTTGCGTCGTCGGCCTTCGAAATGCAATCGGGCGGCGTGGATCCGCGCGCAGCGTACACGACAGGACGCGCCAGAAACGGGGCACCGGTTGGGTCTAATCTACTGAATCAAAGCGGTGAATGGGGCGCCGGGGACTTTCTCACCCACCACTCTGACCGGTCCACCAGTTGGGCAGCCAACAACATCCGAAACGACACGAATCAGCAGCTGCAGGCCTATGACTTCACCTTTGAACAGCTCGACGGCCGGGGTCGGCCCATCGAAGGTACAGCCCAAGGGTTGGCGCTATATGCACCGGTGGACTCCACCGTGATCGACGTTCAACCCAAGCCCGCCGGGTCGGGTGGGTACGGTTGCTTCGTGGTCATGGAGTACCTGGATTCCGGACTTCGAATTGCGGTTCACCACTTGGCTTCGGTGGAAAAAGGCCTCTCAAAAGGCGACCAAATCAAAGGCGGAGAGGTCTTTGGCTACCAGGGCGGGTCCGGAACCGTCCCCGGCCAGTACCCTACCCACGTAGACATTGTGGGAACCGTTGAGGCTGTGGAAGAGTTCGTTCGAACCAACCAATCGGGTGATTTCAAGACCCGTGTGGAAACCGGAGACCGGCCCATCACCTGAACCAGTCCCACGGCGGCGCCCCCCAGTGGCAACCGGCTAGACAACCGGGTCTACCGTCTCCGTCAGCGGTCGGGTTTACTCACGGTCGCGGGCTGACGCACCCCCGGGAACCAATGCGGGAGTGGGTGTGGGCCGATGGCACGCCGGAGGTGAGGCTGGTCCTTCCGGCGGATGTCTCCCCGCCCGACCCGGCGACCCTCCGCGCAGCGCTGTCGGACTGTACGGCGACCGGGCGGGGTGGAGCGGCAAAGCGCCTGGATGTGTGACGTCACTGCCTCAGCGACTGTGAAGGCGACTGACAGCCGAACGTGGTCTCGGCGGAGGTGACATGATCGATGGTGGGGATGACCTGCGTGCCGTCGGCAGCGTAGGGGCTGGAGGCGGTCAGCGGAAGCACACCGGCACCGAAACGCTCGACCTCAAGCAGAGCCTCTACTGTTGAGAGCCCCGGTGTATGTGGCGTTGGTGTCACACCTCTTCATGGGGGGAGAGCTGGGCTTGACAGCCTGCCTACTCATGAGTAGATAACGACCATTCAAAAAAGGCTCCCGCGACCGATGCGGCCTGCCGCTTGCTTCTGGAGTCGATGATGCTGCGATTTTTCTGCCTCGGACTGTGGTCCATCGTGCTGGGCTGTGATGCCGGCGAGCCGTCAGGCCCGGCTGGGTCGCTGAGTGCTGTGGATGACAGCGCCCGTGAAGATGGCAGCCTGGTGAGAATGGATGCCGGGGGGGCCGCGCCGAGCAGCGGTGGGGTGCAAGAGGACGTTCCGGCAGAGTCGCTGTGTGATGGCGCGTTCGTATCGGCGGAGGCTGTGGAGCTGCTGCTCGACCTCACGACGCTGACCGACAGCGAGACCATCTACACCACCTATGACCGGATCGATGGCATCGCGACGCTCTTTGAGGACTGCAGTGACCCCTGGGGGATGTTTCCGACGACCTACCGACACATCACCGCACGCATCATCCAGGCGATCGAAGACCAGGAAATCGAAGACGGCGAGTGGGGAGAGCAGATCGTTCTGGACTTCGCGGGTCGCTACTTTGAGAACCTCCAAGCCGCGCTGACCGGCGAGAAGCCCTCCTATGGATGGGCACACTACTACTACCTGGCCGATCACCCGGACGTCTCCCGCGCGCGTGCGGTCGTGGTCGCGATGGTGACCCACCTCACCCTCGACCTCCCCTACGCCCTGCTGGCGATCGGCACCACCGACGCACACGAACACGACTACTTCGTCCTTGGTGAGCTGATGATCGAGATCACCCCGGACTTTATCGCGGACCTGGAGCATTACTACGGTGCAGACACCGAAGATCTCCTTAATGGCTTCTTTCTTGGAGACTGGGTCGATGGGGTGTACGGGGACGAGACCACCGTCACGCTCTCCTACCAGACCATCCGCACCAAGTCCTGGAACAACTGGCGCTTGATCAACTCCGGGTGGGGCTGGCTGGCAGATGCCGAGATCTACACTGCATTCTGGGGCATCGACGGTGTGCTGGCGACCCTGGATGCTGCAGGGACGATCTGATCGACCCCTGGTCCTGGACCTCGCGTTCCTGGCCACCGCCCCCAACCGGTCAAGACAACCCATGCGCCACTTGTTCACCACAGGAATCAACTTCAGAACTTCCATATGACCTTAAGTCAACACGGAAGCGTTCAGACCAGGGTGACGGTCGACGTGGTCCCTTGCGGCGGCATTGAGCGGCCGCCAGGCTCCCTTCCGCTTCGTCGAACCAACCGAATCCTCAACACCACCGGGCTCTCCTAGACCATCTCGACTGCTCGGGTTAAAGCAGTTGATGGGCTGTCGTTGCTGGTGACTCGCTTAGAAGCGTTCTTGCTGCTGAGGGTGACGTCGGCACACGTCTGCCGAATGGAGCGCCCGAGAGATTTTGCGGACGCCTGTAATTCTCGCCAACGAAGACCGTGGCTTGATGGGGGGAGTCGAGGCTCAAGTCCAAGCAGGGCTATTGGAAATGTTCTGTGTGCCACCGGTAGATTTGGGGGCTGCTTCGCCTAAAACGCTTGTGTGCGTCGTGGGGGACTTGGCAACGGCAGCGGACACGTATTCGCGTCCAAGGGCAGCACCTCAGCGCCTCTGTGGCTTTGACGCCGCCTGCCGCGCCCTGCGGAGCGACGCGTCGGTCGCGGCGGTCTCGACCTCGCGTGCGGCAACGGACTGGGCCACCAAGTCATGGACCCTGATGGCAGTCGGGTCCTTCGCACCGACGGAATGGGAGACCAACTCGAGATGGAGTTCCTCAAGGCTCTCCAACAGCTCTCGAAAACGCACCCCGACCGCCTCGACAAGGGCACCACGCCGTTCACCCAGACGGCTGCCCGGTGCTTCATCGGCAGCGATGGACTCCAGGGCCCGGAGCTTCTGGATGGTCTCCGAGAGCTCGGCCCGCGCCGCCGTCACGTCGTCGTGCACCGTTCCCTCCGGCGCCAGACGCATCAGCTCGTCGGTCACCCGAACCACGGAAACCCAGCGAGGATCATCCGCGATCTCCGCCTGGGCTGAAACCTCCGAGTGTGTCCCGTCGGACACGACCTGCGCGGCCAGCTGCGTCTCCCAGGCCGTCAAGAGAGCCCGGGAAGGAACAAGCGTCTTTTCGAGCGCCGCATGGTAGGCGCCCAAAAAGAACATCGCGACCGCAAACCCCAGCCCACTGGTGAGCAAAAGCGGGCTAAACCACCCGTCGGGCAGCACGCCGCTTGTCTGGCCAAGGAAGGTGGCGAGACCCAACGCGACGGTAATGCCCAGGGGTGCATAGCCAAGCAACCCCCGGCGTTCTACGCGAACAATCTCGCTCCGGGCCTCCTGAATTCTGTGGGTTCGTCATTCACGGGGCCTCCTCATCGCTTGCCTGCCCTCCCCTTAACTCAGTCGAGACCACCGAAGGCGCTGAGGTTCGCCCCTGCTCCGTCGACACGGACAGGAACCGTTCGGTCCGCAGTCCAATAGAGATGGTGCAACGAGCAACCCCATTTCCAGCGGAATCACACGTGTCTTTGGTGGTTCGTGAACCCAAGTTCACGTGCTCAAGTGCGAGACACGCATGAAACCATCAGGACCAGCGTTGACAGGTTGCTCTCCTATGTGAACGGCAAGCAGCTTTTATTCGCCACAACGCTTCGTATTCCTATTGTTGTCGTTCCGCCTGACGATCAAAATATAACAGACATGGAAAATGTAGTATCGATTGCCCTTGCGTTCCGCGTCTAAGGTCCGCCTTAGCCCTCCAGGGCTGCTTTTTCGACCGAACACGGGGACGGAAGACGACGCGGGTCAGGAATCGATCAGCATCCCTCTGGAGACGCCTTGTCCCGAGATTGAAGCAGCGCCTGCATCAGCCGCGAGACGATCTCCAGCTCATCTGTGGTCTCCACAAGCTGCGGCAGGCTGAACTGCAGACGACACCTTCTTGCCTGGCACGGACGGAGTACGTCCGAAATTCTTCCTAAAGCATTTACATCAGTCTACGAACTCTTCCTCCAGACTGCGTGACTTTGGCGAAACTGTGTGATGGCTGAGTGAGCAAGGGATGTTCAAGCTCCAAACCGGGCGGTGATGAGTGCACGAATCGCCTCGACCGTGGCCGGTGCATGGGCTTCCCAGCGGCACCCCTTGCCACTGAACAGCGTGACCCCCTCGAACATGGCCATCAGCGCAAGCGCCTCCGCCCGCGGATTCGCCACTCCCTTCTCCTGCAGGCATGCCTCTATGAACAACAAGTATTCCTCATAAAGACCGTCCAAGAGGTTTTTCATGATGGGCTCGACCAGTGCCATGGCCCAGAGCTGCGGGAAGAGCCGGTCCGCATCCAACAAGGCATCGGCAGGATGCTTGAGGGCGAGGTCCAGGCTCGCCTGGAGTAGGCAAACCCCGTCCTCGAGGTCAGCAAAGTAGACTCGATCTCTCTCCCGGTACTGGCGCCCGATATAGTCCGCGAGCGCACGCAAGAGAGCTTCCTGAGTCGGGTAATGGTACTGCAGCGCCCCCAGCGTCAACCCGCTCTCCCTAGCTACCGCACGCATAGAGAGTGCTGCGTACCCCTTGGCCGCGATCAGCTCTACGGCTCGTTGGAGGATCTGTTGTTTCCGCTCGAGCATCTCGTGTTCACCAAAGTGGGCGCCAAAGCCATCTTAACCCAGCAGACCCAATCACCACTCTTCCAGTCCTGGCACTCTCGTCTGTGTCACTCCCAGCCTCCTGGCTTCTCGCAACCCAGTGAACATAGCACCGTGGACAGTCTGATAGTGGTCGAAAGACGTGGCCTCCCCCGCGAAGAGCAAGCGCTCACCAACAGGCTCGGCCAACAGACCAAAGTCCTCGGAAGAGGCGCCCACGGGAATGTAGGAATAGCTGCCGAGAGCGTAGGGATCCGTCGACCAATGCGTGACCTTGTGAGCGATAGGCGACGGGGCGGGCCCCCCATGGACCTGCTCGAGTAGACCCACCAGATCGGCGACAATCTCCTCATCGCTCTGGGTCGCCTGCAGCGCTCGAGCATAGCGTCCGCCGTAAAAGGCGACGAGTGTTGGCACACCCGTATCGGCGGTGAAGTCCACCACGAATGGAAAGCGACCATCCTGGGCTTCAGACACGAAGAGCAGATCGCCAGGGCTCCACCACTGTTCCTCGAAGCGGACCACGACTCGCTCGACGTTGCCCATGTCCAGCCGTTCGATTGCAGCCGCCTTTTCCTCTGGGAGAGGGGGTTCAAACACAATGGCGCCCGACTTCAGTACACCTACAGGCACCGTCACCAGCACATGAGACCCAGACCAGATCTCTCCAGTGGTCGTGACCACCTCCACCCCGTCGTCATTCACCTTCACCCGCTCGACCACCTGCTCCAGCTCGATCGTCAGTCCCTGCGCCATGGCATCAACGACGGTCTCAAAGCCACCGACTGGCACATGGTCACCTCCCGATAGACCGACTCCTTCAAACAACCACTCGAGCGATGTGTTGTCGGAAGGCCCTGCGCCGCCCACTTCCACCATGACCTGTTCGATGGTGTATTGCGCTAGGCGTCGGTCCCTCCCCTCCCAGCCTTGTTGATCAAGCCAAACCCCAATCCCTGAGTGGGTATCCGCGGAGTCACCAAGCTCGGCTCTTAGCTCGTCCAGCTCCCTCAAAAACCGAACCAGCGCAGTCTCCATCACCCCCGTTTCGAATGGGTTCACCCGGCTGGCAGAGGCTTCGTCCCAGACCATGCCCGTGCTGAGCAGACTGTAGGGAGCATAGGCAATCCCCTGGGCGTCCGAGAAATCCGAGAGAGGACTGCCCTGGACTCCGTGGAAGAACCAGGCTCCAAGCTCAATCGATGCGCCTCCCACATCCTCGGTCCAGACCCGCCCCCCCAAGCGGTCTCTAGCCTCCAGAACGGTGACATTCACCCCGTCTTCATGCAGAGCCCGGGCTGCAGTCAGTCCCGCCATTCCTGCCCCGACGACCAGCACGTGCTCCACGGGCGCAGGCTCACCCTCGGGCGAAGGCGCCGTCGTATCACTGTCATCCCGAGACTCTTCACACCCGGCCAACAACAACATCAGGATCAAGAACTGCATGGTCACCCTGCTTACAAACAAGTCAGTTGACAGGTTAGCCTGTCAGCTGACTTGCTGCACACCGCCCTCGTCGCAGAGCTGCGCCACCCGACAGGTCAGACGCAGGCAGATCGCAAGGGCCAGACACATCGTATGGGCGTGCCCCCAGACCGGTCGAACCGGACGGACCGTTCAGGCTGACCGACCATGCGAGCCGCACGGCGAGACGCCCAAAAGGCGCCGCGCCTTTCCCTGCGCAGCGGGCACACCCGGGTGCTCGCTCCACCAATCTCAGTTTGCCTGGGCAGTCCAGTTGAACGTCGACCCGCAGGGGAAGCTTCCCGAGTTCGTCCCCGCGGCCACCTGACCGCAGCCCGCCCCGGTGCACTCCAAGACAAAGTCAGCCCTGCCGGCAGCGGAGTCTTCCGACATCATGGTGACCGTACCCACACCAGTCATGCTGATGGTCGCGTCTACGTCGGTGTAGGAAAAGCCGTTGACGAACTCACTGCACGTATAAGCATCGTCGCCATCGTAGCTGCAAAGCGTGGTGTTCCCAACCTGACCGCTGGGGTCGAAGTAGGTGGTCATGAAGGAGGTTTCCTCAACGTCGGCGAAGAGAATCGATGTGGCGGGGGTCAAACCTTCCGCGGCGTTGCAGTCGTCGTTGGTCCACCCGGTGGTCGAAATCGGCCACTCACCCGCTTGCGGGAGGATGCCCACCTCGGCCGACTCGCCAGTGTCATCCGTCACGGAATCATCTGAGCTACAACCCACAAGGATCAGGGAACTAAATCCAGCAAAAAGGAAAAAAACCGATTCATATGGACTCCGAGACTTGTTTCTAATTCTTACATTTTTGCTTTTAATTCGCGCCAAAACGACAGTCAATAAGGGTCATTACCACATCTAATCTATGTCCTTAGGGCTTCTGCTCTCGCGCACCACCCGGTAGACCCTCCGGTCGCCAACGATATCGCTGACTCGGGGAGAAATTACGCCCACCCTGTACGTGGATTCCGGAGCGATCAAGGTACCGTGCGCAACGAACTCAAAAAGCGTGACAACGGTACACCCTCGGTCAGGCAACATGACCCGTGGGAGGCGTCCGCGGAGTGCGACTCCGCATAGCGCGAAAACGACGCTATAAATGTCGTCCGGCCCAAGCCGATTGGGCCGCGTAACTTCATGATGCATGTCGGCGAGCCCTGTCTCCGGGTGCCCACTGTCTTTGAAGGGCCAGGGCTCCCCCGACTTTCGGTAGCGCTGTTTTGAACTTTGGGCGCGCACGAACCCACTTGGCGGTACAACGCGTAGACACCCGGAAGTCCATAGATGGGCTCTATGGTCAGGTCCAAGCCGTGTCGCACGATAACTCGACCAGTGGGCAGTTGTTTGTATTTCACAAACTCCGACGTTCTTAAGACGACTCAACAGGTTAACAGGGATAGCCTATGACAGGGCAAACCACCCCGTCTACATTGCGCCGCGACTCCCTGAACCAAAACGGACACTACTCATGAATATCCTGCTCATCCTCCTGGGATGTATGACCTACAAAAGTGCCATTGAAACGGCCTGTGCCGCTCCAAGCGTGGCACCTCAATGTCTTGAACTTCCTGCAGAGTTTCAGATGGTCTGCTTGGGTCAGTCCATGGTTGATTCAGTGAGGAACCCCAAGGCCACCAATTTCCTCAAAGACGTGGGCAGCCAGCCAAATGAGGACAAAGCCGGGCTGTTGCGAGAAGAGAGCGCCTCCTTGGGTTTTTCCAGCTGTGAAATGGCTGATTTTATGGATGAGTCCAACACGCAGACAGACACAAGTACAATTGAAACAGACCAATCACAGCACCCCACTACGACCGTAGAGGAAGTCGTTGAACCAGCTGTTAAACCTGCTGACGGAACGGAGTTGCCAGACACGGTGACGGAATAAGTTGCACTCTCAACAAGAACGCTTTCTGACAGTCAAAGCGTGACGAGCAGCACCCACCGCGCCAAAGACCAAGTGGGGGAGCGCGTGCCGACACATTTCAATTGGAGATGTTCGGCGCCGATGCCCATGGCGAGAGGGGAGAGTTGCACCCCAGCTTCCATGAAAAGCCACCACAAGACCGCGTGAACCGGTATAGCCAGTAGGACGTCCAACGAGAGTCAGTATGAACTACCCCATCGGCACCCCCAACTCCCCCTGGACGGTCACCGACAGCGCCGCTTGGCTGGCTCGCCAAAACCGCAGCCGCCACTACGACGCGCTGGTCCTGCCCCGTATCCGGGCACTCTCCGAGCGCTTTGAGTTGACCCAGTATGGAACGCTTTCCTACGATAAGGACTACCCCCTCTTTGGCCTGTGCTCCAGGAACTGGGAGCCAAGGCTGCCCACAGCGCTGATTACCGGGGGCGTACACGGCTATGAGACCAGTGGTGTGGTCGGCGCCTTGTACTTTGCAGAGCACACGGCCCAAGCCTTTGCCGGTCGCGCAAACTTAGCCATTGCACCCTGCGTGAGTCCCTGGGGCTTTGAGCACATCCAGCGGTGGAACCCGGCTGCAATCGACCCAAACCGGTCCTTCAGCGTCCGTGGTGACGCCCAGGAGGCCCAGCTCCTGATGGCCTGGGTTCGCACCCTGGGCACCGTCGCGATGCACATTGACCTGCACGAGACCACC
>CAJQPC010000119.1 GCA_905480105.1 uncultured bacterium
TGGCCTGCGCCATGGCGCCTAAGACAGCACCGCCCACGCCGCCTTCGGGCTCAGCCGAGCCAAGGGTCTCCGGCGCCAAGATGAACTCAGTGATCAGCTCGGGCATCGCGCTCGCCTTGGGAATGCCGCCCAGCCCGCTGACCCGCCAAGCCCCTTGAGGACCCACCTCCAGCTTCTCCGAGAGCGCCGAGCCAATCGAGCGCCCGACAGCTCCCTCCAGCTCAATCTGGGACATGCCCTGGTGGACTGGGCGCCGACCGGCAGAGGTGGTGACGATGCGGCGCAGGGTGACCTCGCCCGTGTCCGGATCTACCAGCAGGTCCACAACGGCAGCATGAAAAGCGACGGAGAGCCCCTCGCGAGGAAGGATAGGCTCCTCCACCCGAATGCGCTTTCGGGAGTTGCGCTTCGCGAGGAGTATGGAGAAGTCTGACGTGCTGCCGCCTACTTCTTGGGCGACGATCTTGACCAAGCGCTGCACCACACGACCCAATGCCGCCTGGATCTCCGAGGGCCACGCCGGGGAAGGCTGAATGCGCGATGTGTCCATGGGCAGTACGACAACGGTGGAGATGGGGAGCTTCAAGGCCCGGCTCACCAGCAGCGCAAAGCGGGTCGGATGGCCTTCGCCAGCGTCCACATAAGGAACGAGCAGACGCACCTTGGCGCCACGCAACTCTATGGAGACCCTGCCGCCCCCTTTAGGCTGGAGACAGCGGAAGGACAGACCCACGCCTCGGCCTGGCAGGGACTTGGCTGACCCGGGGCGACGAAAGGCGGTCAGTGGCGCCTGGGCCAGTCGCTCGGCGGTCTCCACCACTTCTACGCCAACGGCCCAGCGGAGAACGTCTCCAGTGTGCAGAGAGTCCCCGCCTCGAAGCACGTTCACCTTGCGGACCCCGACGGGATTCAGCGCGCGGTAGTTGGCGATCTGATCCATCTGGCGCTCGATGCAGAAGTGCATCGCAGCGATATCGAACTCGGCCAAAGCAGCATTTGGCGGACGGTTCGTGGCCACCACTACCCCGTGTACAAACACGGAGTCGCAGTGGTAGGGACCCAAGGCATGTAGCAGCACCGTCTCCAATGCCTTGGCCGAGGACGTGGCGTAGGCTCCCCCGTCTAAGAGCAGGCGGGCTTCTACCCTATGCAGACGGCCCACCTCGTCTACCTGGGTGCGCAGGGTGACCTGGAGAGGGTGGCGCTTGGCGGTGTAGCGCAGCTGCTCGGTGCGGGAGAGCTGCAGCTTGACGGGCTTGCCGATGCGGATCGCGAGCAGAGCCGCTTGGGCCGCCACCTGAACCGGCACCTCAGCGCGACAGGAGCGCCCACCACCGATCACCGACTGGATCACGGTGACGGAGCTTAGCTTTAGGGCCTCGAGCAAGGTCTGCTGAACCCACTCGGGACGCGACATCGTGCCGAAGAGGGTCAGGCTGCCGTCGTCTTCTGGCTTGGCAATGACCCCATGGGTCTCCAGGGGCACCGGATCCTGAGCGCCCACCTGCCACTCGCACTCGACCCATCGGCCCGATCCACGAACTCCGCCGCGCTCGACTGTGGTGCGTGCAAAGACATTGTCCTGACCGAAGATCTGAACTTGGTTGTCCTCGGAGCGGCGGGGGTCCAACAGAGGCTCCAAGGGCTCGTAGCGAACCTGAATGCGCTTCACCGCCGCGCGAGCAGCCCTGAGACTGGGCGCGCAGACCGCAGCCACTACCTCACCCTCGTAGCGCACGCGCTCGGCGGCCAGCAGGGGCCAGTCCCGACTCTCACCGATGCAGACCACGTTCTCACCAGGAATGTCCGCGGCCGTGACCACGGTGATTCCTCTCCAGTCAGCCTCCAAGTCCAAGGAGACACCCAGAATCTTGGCGCGCGCATAGGGCGAACGCAGGAGCACGGCGTGCTGCACTCCCTCCACGGCGACATCGTCCACATAGGCGGCTTTGCCCACGACCTTGCCGCGCGAGTCGATGGGCGCGATCATCCCGCGTTCTGCTTGCACCTTGCTCCTCTTACTCACCGCGTCAAGACGACCCCAGCCGTGCTCGTCCTGTGGGTCACCGGTCTGGAGAACTACTGGAGGCCCAATGTCCCAAACAATGGACAAACTCGCTGGTTTGGCAGGGAACTTATGGTGGTCGTGGGATGCCCAAGCCACCGCCTTATTCGAGGGCTTGGCCCCCAAGCGCTGGCCACAGGTCCTGCACAACCCGGTCGCCCTGCTCGAGGATCTCACCCCAGCGGAACGCAACGCTCTGGCCTCGAATCCCGAGACGCAAGGAAACGTGGACAGGGTCTATGCACGCTTCCAAGCGTGGATGGCCCAGGTGGACACATGGGCGGCGGGCCGCGATTTGCCCCGGGTGCTGTACCTGTCCATGGAGTTCGGTCTGCACGAGTCCCTGCGCATCTACTCTGGCGGCCTGGGCGTCTTGGCCGGCGACCACGTGCGCTCGGCCTCCGACTTGGGGTTGGACTTCAGAGGCGTAGGACTGCTCTACAGCAGCGGCTACTTCCGCCAAGTCCTAGACGACGGAAAACAGCTGGCCGCCTATCCCAATGTGGACCGTTCACGGCTGCCAATCACGCCGGTCCTGGGCGCCGACGGCACCCCCATCCAGATCCCAATTCCCGATGGAAACCGGGAGTATCAAGCCCGGGCTTGGCGCCTGCAGGTGGGTCGCGTGCACCTGTACTTGCTGGACGCCAACCTGCCGGAGAATCCCCCTGATCTACGCGAGGTCACCCGCTCCCTCTACGGCGGCGACACCCGCATGCGCCTGCGCCAGGAGATCCTGCTGGGCATCGGCGGCGTGCGGCTGCTCAACGCTCTGGGTGAGCAGGTGGACGTGGTGCACCTCAACGAGGGCCACTGCGCCTTTGCCCCCATGGAGATGCTGCGCCAAGCCCAACAAGAGGATCCCAGCGTCACCCACGCACAGATCCGCGAGCGCGTGGTGTTCACCACCCACACCCCCGTTCCCGCCGGCCACGACCGCTTCGGCTGGGAGATGGTCAATGCCCACCTGGGCCCATGGCGCAAGCGCGCCGGCTGGACCCCAGGCGCGCTGATGGATCTGGGCCGGGTCACCCCCAGCGATCTGGACGAGCCCCTGTGCATGACCGTGTTGGCGCTGCGCATGGCACGCGCCAGCAACGGGGTAAGCAAGCTACACGGCCAGGTCTCGCGAGAGATGTGGTCCAAGGTGGAGCTGGAGCAGCCCATCGGCCACATCACCAACGGCGTGCACCCCACCTACTGGATGGCCCCGGCCATGCAGGAGATGCTGGACACCCACCGGCCCAAGTGGCGCAACCACTGGCGCGACCTGGCGTTTTGGAAAGAGGGAATGGCCAGTCTGGATGACGGGGTGCTCTGGGAGACCCGCCAAGCGCTCAAGAACCACCTGCTCGACCAGGTACACGCCCATACTGGACAGCGCCTGGACCCCCAAGCTCTGCTCATCGGCTTTGCGCGACGCTTTGCGCCCTACAAGCGCGCTGACCTGATCTTCTCCGATGCAGAGCGCCTTCAGGCCATCCTGGAGAGCGGCGCCAGCTTGGTCTTTGCTGGCAAGGCCCACCCCCGCGACACCCTGGGCCAGGAGCTCTTGGCCCGCGTCGTGCGTTGGTCCAGAGACCCACTCTTTAAGGGCCAGGTGGCCTTTTTGCAGGGCTACGAGATGCAGCACGGGCGCTGGATGACCTCGGGATCAGACCTCTGGCTCAACACGCCCCGCCGTCCGCGGGAAGCCAGCGGCACCAGCGGCCAGAAGGTGGTGCTCAACGGTGGCTTGAACTGCTCCATCCTGGACGGCTGGTGGCCCGAGGCTTTTGACGGTGACAACGGCTTTGCCATTGGCGACACCCGAGACTGGGTGGACACACAGGCCCAGGATGCCCACGACGCCGAGGTGCTCTACACCCTGCTCGAGAACCAAGTCCTGCCATCCTTTCGAAAGAAAAGCGACTGGCTGCGCCGGGTAAAGCACTCGATGGCCACAGGCATACCGGTGTTCAACACCCACCGCATGGTCGCGCAGTATGCAGAGAGCATGTACCGCACGCAGAACACCGTCCACGCAGACAACAGCGGCCACGCAGGGAGCAGCGTTCGCGGTTAGAGCTGGACAATGAGCCTGCTCGTCCTGATCCGCCCCCGCCCGGGTGCGCCCCCACCTCCGGAGTCCTGGCCGGTGGGTCGGGCTGCTCTGGGCTTGGTGGCGGAAGGGATTCCG
Organism: uncultured bacterium; assembly: GCA_905480105.1. Taxonomy (GTDB): domain Bacteria; phylum Myxococcota_A; class UBA796; order UBA796; family CAJQPC01; genus CAJQPC01. The sequence continues at coordinate 4,245 of CAJQPC010000119.1, forward strand.
GTGTCTTTTGGCGGACTGGTGCCCAGGCCAGGGGGATGGACCCCCTGCGAGGATGCGCCCTCCATCGTCTACGACCGCTTCCCATCCTGGAGCTTTCCCCAAGAGTACGCGGAGCTGACCCGGAGACTGCAGGTCCCGATCAGCAATCCACCGCGCATCCAAGCCCTGTGCCGAGACAAGCTGGCCACCCAAGCGGCCCTGGAAGCGGCGGGCATCTCCATGCCCCCGGTCAGTGCTCACCCCAGCCAGGAGCTGCTACGAGAGTGGGGCGGCGGATTCCTCAAACCCCAGTTTGGCGGGCTGGGACGCGGGGTCCAATACCTGCGCCCGGGAGACCCCATTGCCAGCCACCTGCCCGGCGCCACGGGAGTGCTGGAGCCTGCGATTCTACAGGCGCCCATTGTGCCAAAACAGGGGCCCTACACCTCTCTGCGCGCCCTGGTACAGCGTGAGAACAATGCTTGGATCTGTGCCCCCATCGTGGCCCGCGTCAGCCACGATCCAGTCTCGAATGTGGACCGCGGCGCCCAAGCACTGCCCGCCCAAGACCTGCTCTCCCCCCTCCAGCTTCAGCGCGTGCAAGAGGTCGCTATCGGCGCGGCCCAAGCCTTGGCCGATGCCTGGACCTGCGAGCTCGGGGTAGACCTACTCATCGACCCCGTAAGCAAGGCCAGCGTCTCCGTCATCGAGATCAACGGCGTGCCCAAGGGCCGCGGCGCCGTGCTCGCCCAGAAGGACCCTGCCCGCTTTGAGGCCGCCTACCAAGCAGCGTTGGAGCGCCCTCTACGCTGGTTGTGGGAGAGAGCCCCTTAGGCAGACCCCTCTCCAGCCTCACTCCGTCGACCACGCCAAGTCCACCGCGATGGGGTCATGGTCGCTCAGCGGCACACCATCGGGGTCAAACCACGGCTCTACCCGCCAGTCGTTGGGCGTCAGGTCCACGCTGCCCGGGCGCAGCAAAATGCGGTCGATTCGACCTGGCTCCGCGCAGCCCAAGATATCGCAGACATCCTCAAACCCAGCGTCCCAAAAGACCTGGAGGGGCTCCAGGTCATCGGGGTCATCCCCGTGCAGGTTGGTGTCGCCAATGACCACGACGCTTCGGTCCCCAGCCTGGGCCAAGGCGTACTCGGTCAGCTCCACCGCATGGCTTAGGCGGGCAGCGTTGTCCTCGTCCCCGCCACCCGCTTCCATGTGCGTGTTGAGCACATCGATCTCTTCCTCCCCAAGGGAGAGACGCACCCACTGAAACCCCTTGCTGGCCAGGCAGTCTCCAGATCCCGTACTCACACCCCCGTAGCACTGGGTGTAGTGAATGCCTTCGGCCTGCACGATTTCCATCATCGAGAGCACCCCCAAACCCGAGCCATAGGCCCGCGAGTCCTCTACCTCCGCCGAGAAGCGCTCCTGAAAGGCATGGGGCGCGTCCGCAACCAAGGCCTGGTGGTTTGCGTCGTCAAAGTCTTCTTGCAGGCCGATTAGGTCGTGCTCAATCAGCAGCGGCGCGATCTGCAGCATGCGGTCCGGCGTGTCATCGCCGGTGATGACGCTGGGCAGTCCATGCACGTTGTAGGAAAGAACCGAGAAGCTGCCCTGGGTGGGCAGCGGCTCAGTACACGCAAAGAGAGGCAGAGTCAGGAGCAACATGCCCTGACCCTACCTCCATTCTCACGCGAAGGGAAAGTCCCCAGGCGCCAAGCCTTAGACCGTGTAGGTCGTGATGCTGGGCAACATCCAGTCCACCTTGCCCGCCACACCCTCCAAGTAGGTCTTTTGAACCTGCTTGCAGATGGCTCCGGGGCTGCCGTTGCCCACCGTACGGTGGTCGATCTCCCGAATGGGGGTGACCTCTGCTGCCGTACCGGTCATGAAGACCTCGTCGGCCACGTACAGAGCGTCGCGTCCGAAGGTGGTCTCGATGACCTCGTGGCCATGCCTGCGCATGATCTCGATCGCCGTCTCCCGAGTGATTCCACCCAGGATGTTGGTGATCGGAGGGGTCTTGATCTTGCCGTAGCGAATGGCGAAGAGGTTCTCGCCAGTGCCCTCGGCGACGTAGCCGTTCTGGTCCAGCATGATGGCTTCTTCGTAGCCATGATCAATGGCCTCGTAGCGGGCCAGAATGCTGTTCACGTAGTGACCAACGACCTTGGCACGCTGCAGGTTCGAGTTCACCGCATGACGCGTAAAGCTGCTCGTTCCTGCGCGGATGCCCTTGTTCATCCCCTCTTCACCCAAGTACGCGCCCCAAGGCCACACGGCGATGGCCACGTGCACCTGGTTTTTCTGGGCGCCAAGACCCATCTGCCCATGGCCCAGATAGACCAAGGGCCGGATGTAGCCGGCGTTGAGCTTGTTGGCCTTGAGGGTCTGCAAGCAGGCCTCGCGGATCTGCTCAAAGGTATAGGGCATCGCAATGCGGCACATCTTGGCACTGTCGAACAGGCGGCTGATGTGCTGATCCAACTTAAAGATGCCGCCACTTCCATCGGCCTGCGCGTAGGAACGAATGCCCTCGAACACACCCAGACCGTAGTGCAGCGTGTGTGAGAGCACGTGCACATTGGCTTGGTCATAGGGGACCATCTTGCCGTCCATCCAAATAACGTCGGAACGAATGGACATTAATTGTCCTCCACGACGTTCCCGTCCAGATCCAAGACAACCACCGGGTAGCCAAGCGCGACGATGGGGGCCTTGATCGACGCCAAATCGCCCACGACGGTCACCACAAGGGGCTGACTGGCCACCTGCTCCACGAAAGTGGACTGGGCCTTCTCCGGAGTCACGCCCTGCACACCGGGGATGTACATCTCCTCCCAGTTCTCAGGCAGACCGTAGCGCCACACGGTGGACCGGCTGCCCACCAGGTAGTCCACAGTCTCAAAGGAGCCGGGGTAGCCCAACACGCGGTTGGACTTGGCGTACTCGACCTCGTCGACCGTCAAGGGCCGCTCGGCCTGCACCTGGGCCAGCTCAGCGAAGAGCTCAGACATGGCGGGGGCAGTCACCTCGGACTGAACCGAGGAGGACGCCACCCACAGAGCACCGGCCTGGTTGTTGTAAATGCCGCTGCGGGCACCGTAGGTGTAGCCCTTGTCTTCGCGCAGGTTCATGTTCAGACGGGCCATGAACATGCCACCCCAAGCAGAGTTTCCGACCATCAGGTCCCAGTACTCGGGCTGGTCCCGTGCAGGAACAAAACGAACGGCCTTGACCATGGACTGAGCCGCGCCGGGCTTGTCCACCAGGTAGATGGTGGTCTCGGTGGGCTGGATGGTCTCGATCTCGGGAAGCACTGCAGCCTTGCCGGGTGCGACGCTACCAAGGCGCGCCTCCAGCAAGGGCTGGATCTCCGCAAGGGTGATGTCACCGCCGACCAGGAGCGTGCCGTTGGAGGGCACCAAGTGGGTCTGATACCAGGCCTTCATGTCCTTGGTGCTGATCGCCTTGAGGCTGGCCTCTGTGGTGGTCCGGCCCTCGTAGGTACTTCCGTAGATCAGCCGGTCGGTCACGATCCAAGCCATGGAGTCGGGATTTGTGCGAGCAGATTCCAGATCCAAGATCCGTTGATTCTGGATGCGCGTCCACTCGCTCTTGGGGAAGGTGGGCTCCAGCAGCACCTCGGCCCAGATGTCCAGCGTGGGCTCCAGGTTCTTCTTCAGGCTGTCGGCGCGAACCGTGGCCGAATCCGAGCTGGCGTTGCTGCTCACGGAGCTGGCCAGCGCCTTGAGATCCGCAGAGATCTGCTTTCCGTCACGGTCACCTGCACCCTCGTTGAGCATGTCCATGCTCACGCTGGCCAGACCCTCGTGCTTGGCTTTGTCGGTCCAGGAGCCGGTGTTGAACACGGCGCGCACCTGCACCACGGGCAACTCGTGGTTCTCGACCACGACCACCTTCATGCCATTGGACAGGGTCCCCGTCTGGATGACCGGCAAGGTGAAGTTGCTGCTCTCCAAGGGGCCAGGTTTGGAGCGGTCCACAGTGGGAGCTGGAGGGGCCATTTCTACGACAGGCTCAACCTGCTTGGGGCAAGCGAGCATCAGGCTGAGGAAAATCATTGTGCTGCCTCGGCGGGGGGCGAGATGTGAAGAACCACGCGGCCTGGAGACGCCAAGGTGTCCTTGGCGGCCTGGAGTACGCTCTCGGGGGTGCTGTCCAAGTAGCGTTGCAGGTCGTTCTGCAGGTAGCCGGGGTCACCGGCCAAGAAGTTGTAGGAGTTCAGCCGGTCAGCCTTGGCCGAGACGGTGCTCAATCCGTAGATGAACTGCGCTTCGTACTGCACCTTGCCCACGCTGACCTCGGTCTCCGTGGGGCCTTCTTCCATGAACTCTGCGAGCAGAGCGTCGGTGGCGGCCACGATCTCATCGGTCGTGTGACCCTCCGCAGGAACCGCCTGGATGACGTACATGCCGTCCAGGTAGCGAGAGACTTGGTAGGCGCTGATGCTCTTGGCGATCTGGTCTTCGATGACCAGCTTGCCGTACAAGCGGGAGTCTTTGCCGTCGGTGAGCAGGCTGGAGAGCAGGTCCAGATCGGCGTCGCCCGACTCATAGAGGGCGGGACTGGGCCAAGCCATCCACACCTGGGCGTAGGGCACGCCCTGCTCTTCCTGACGAACCACCACTTCTTCGGTCATCTCGAAGTTGTTGGTGTCGGGGACCACGCGCTCTGGCAGTGGGGTCTCACCGGCAGGGATGGTGCCAAAGTACTGCTCAATCAGGCCCTTTGCTGTGGCCGGATCAAAGTCACCGGCCACGACCAGCACCGCGTTGTTGGGCACGTACCACTGGTCGTAGAAGCCTTGAACGTCGTCCAATGTGGCCGCGTCCAGATCCTCGTGAGAGCCGATGGTGGTGTGGTGGTAGGGGTGGCCGACCGGGAAGAGCTTGTCTTGGAGGGTCACCCAGCTGGTCCCGAAGGGACGGTTCTCGTAGCGCTGACGGCGCTCGTTGCGAACCACTTCCTTTTGATTGTCCAGGCGCTCTTGGTCAATCACCAAGAAGCCCATGCGGTCCGCCTCGCCCCAAAGGGCCAGGGGAAGGTAGGCGCTGGGCACACCCTCGAAGTAGTTGGTGCGGTCCCCGTTGGTGGTTCCGTTGACCCGGGCGCCCACTTCTTGCAGGTTGCCAAAATAGTCTTGATCGTTGTTCTCAGACCCCTGGAACATCAGGTGCTCAAAGAGGTGGGCAAAGCCCGTTCGGCCTTCGACCTCGTCCTTGGAGCCAACGTGGTACCAAACGTTGACCTGAACCACCGGGACGCTGTGGTCCTCGGAGAAGATGACCTTTAGGCCATTGTCCAGGGTATAAGTCTCATAAGGAATACTCAGGTCTTGGGCCTGAGCCGCGGGCGTGGCCAGCATCATCGCCAGTGCGAGCATCGGTAAGCTCCAGATATGGGACGCAGCGCGAATGTGGCCCTGCGTCGGTTGCCCGGGGTCTGTAACCTAGGGGCCCGTGGTGTGGGTCAGGCCACAGAAGACCACCAAAGAATCCACCGCACTACGGCACGGATCTGCAACACCGACTGTCGAGCCCAGGGGCTGGGCGCGCTGCTCGATCCCTGAATTAGCCCCGATCTGCACCCTAAGAAGTGAGCGGGTCGCGCTAACCCATCGCTCAGCCGGTCTTTAGGTCTTCGATCAAGCCTTCCAACAGGCCATCTGGTGGCGGCACGCTGCCGTTGATCGTGAACAAGAACTCCAGCTGTTCCGCCGGCGAGGCCACGTTGGGTTTGATCGACGGCCCACTGGCAAAAGTGCTGCCGGCCAGGCTGAGCAGCGCACCCAGCTGGCTGGCGAAGTAGCCAAACTCCCGCACGCCGACCGGCTCGGTCCAGCTGGGATAGCCATCCAGCTCCGGCGGGTTGATACGCTCGATCATGCGCACTTCCTTGGGCTCCAGCTTGACCGAAGGCTCCCGCCAAGGAGTCAGCGGCTTCTCCGCCGTGGTCAGCCAAGGCAGCCGAGGGTCGGCCGAGTAGTCCCCATTCTCATGCTCCAGCATCGCCGGATCCCAGTCCTCTCCGATGTGTTCCAGGACACGCCGGAGTTGAGTTTCGGGGTCTTGGAGCAGCTCCTCGAGCTTGAGCCGAAGCACCCCGGGGGTCTTCCGGATCTTGGCCCTGGACTGCTTGACCATAAAGGAGTCACCCAAGACGGTGCCGGTGCCCCAGCACATGCGGCGAAGGCTGGCGACGGTGGTGACCGGGTGGCGGGTCATCGCGATGAACTTGGCGCTCGGGTAGCAGGCCAGGATTTTGTCCATCGTCATGGCGTGCAGAGGTGTCTTGTCTCCCCAGCGGGTGGCCCCAAAGCGCGCCGATCTGGCCTGTAGGACGGCACGAATGTAGTGCGCGCTGGGCGCATCCGGATCCACCTGAACCGGCTCCGCCTTGAACAGGCTGCCACTCGCCGTGTTCTTCCACGCCTTTTCGAACTCCCCGGCGGTCAATTTAGGCCATCGCCCACGCCACATAAAAAGCGCGGACTCCTGGCCCAAGTGAATGTTGGGGTGCGCGTTCAAAATGGCCCGAAGCAAGCTTGTGCCCGAGCGTCCGCTGCCGACGATAAAGATGGGGTCTGTCACCCCAGCAATCTAACGGCCTAAGACGGCCTGCATTCCATAAAACTGACCGCGCGAGGGCTACATGGCACCGTTCAAGGACGAGATCAACTCCCGGGTCGTGGCGCTCTGGGGGGAGAGAATCGGTGGGAGCGCGACGTGGGTGCAGGCAACGTCCTTGCCCTTGGTAAACCTGGAACTCAAAGCCCGTGTCGCGCATGTGGCACAGGGGATCTGGGAAGTCTTGGGGCCCGATCTACTGCCCGCCTTGGAGCGGCTCAAGGCCGCCGCGCTCACGGAACCGCCCCTGAGAGGCTTTGCCGCTTGGCCGGCGTACACGATGGTGGCCAATCAAGGCCTGGAGTACCCAACTCAGAGCTTAGAGACCCTGGGGATGCTCACGCACCTGTTCTCGGCCGAGTTCGCCGTGCGTCCCTTCATCGACGCGCACCCAAAGCTGACCATGGCCCAGATGTTGGCGTGGACCACCCACGACGACGAACACCACCGCCGGCTGGCCAGCGAGGGCTGTCGCACACGCCTGCCTTGGGGCGGCAACCTGCGGGCCCTGATCGCGGATCCAAGTCCCATCCTGCCCATCTTGGAGGCGCTTCGGGACGACTCATCTGAGTACGTGCGGCGCAGCGTGGCCAACAACCTCAACGACCTGAGCAAAGACCACCCAGCCCAGGTCCTGGAGATCTGCGAGCGCTGGTCGCAAGGGGCATCCAAGGACCGTTTCCGGCTGATTAAACACGCCCTTCGCACCCGGATCAAGGCGGGGGATCCACGCGCCCTGGCCATTATTGGGGTGGGAGAACCAACGCTGAGCCGGCTGGTTTTTCAGGCGTCTGGGCAGGTGCTTCTGGGAGAGCACCTGGAGCTAAGCCTGCGCGCGGAGCTTCCAAAGCGACAAAAGCTGGTCGTGGACTTTGCGCTGCACCTAAAGCACAAGAACGGGGAGCACGGCCGCAAGGTCTTTAAGTGGCGGACACTCACCGCACCGGCCGGTCCACTGGTGCTCAGCAAGCGCCACCCACTCAAGGTGGTAACGGTACGGAGCTACTATCCGGGGGTGCAGAAGGTGGAGCTGCTGGTCAACGGGCGCAGCATGGGAGTGCTGGACTTTGAGCTGACCGTTTAGCGCCAAGGGCAGCCCTCAGTTCATGTCCAGCGCATGCTCCATGAGCTGCTCAATGCTCGCGTAGCGCAAGGCTGCCATGTGTGTACTCGCCAAGACCAGTTTGGGTGCGCAGTCGGCATCTCTGGCCTCGCCCCAACGGGATGCACACAGGCACCACTGGTCTCCCGGCTTGAGTCCCGGAAAGCCGTGCTCGGGCCGAGGAGTGCTCAGGTCATTTCCTCGCGACTTGGAGAACTCCAGGAACTTCGCGCTCATCTCGGCGCACACCGTATGAGAGCCCCGGTCGTTCTCGTCGGTGTTGCAGCATCCATCCCGGAACCAGCCGGTCATGGGATCAATGGAACAGGGCTGCAGGGGCTGGCCCAACACATTCTTGGCGGGTGGCTTTTTCATGACAACCTTTAGGACTTGGGGGGGGGCTGCTTGCGCTCGAACACCCAGCTATCGCCCTTGGACTGCTTGGGATCAAAACGGTAGCCCATTACGCGGCTCTCTTTGAGCTGTTCGGGGTCAGCTACCCGGTTTTCTACGAACCAACGCGCCATCGCACCCCGGGCCCGCTTGGCGTAAAAGCTGACCACGCGGCTCTTGCCGTCCTTTTTGTCCCGGAACACCGGCGTGACGATGCGGGCGGCCAACGTCTTTTTGTCCACGGCCTTGAAATACTCGTTGCTGGCCAGGTTCAGAATCACACCGTCACCCAGGTCTTCGGCCAGGGACGGCGCCACCGTGCCCTTCCAGAAGTGGTACAGGTTTTTTCCCCTGGGGTTCTCAAGTTTGGTCCCCATCTCCAGGCGATAGGGCTGCATCAGATCCAGGGGCCGCAGCACCCCATAGAGACCGCTCAGGATGCGCAGGTGATCCTGTGCCCAGTTCAGCTCTTTCTCCGAGAGCGTCTCTGCCTCCAGCCCCCGGTACACGTCGCCGTCAAATGCAAACACCGCTGGGTGAGCGTTGTCTTGGGTGAAGGGGAACTTCAGCTTTGCAAAGCGCTCCCGGTTCAGATCACCCAAGTCCTCGGAGATGTGCATCAAGTCTTGAAGCGCCTGCGAGGACAGTGGACGGGCCACCTTCAGCAGCGCCTGAATGTCCTTCTGGAGCCGCGGCTGGCTGACCACGCCGGTGGGCGGCGATTCCAGGGTGCGCAGTGTCTTTGCGGGCGAGAGCAGGGCGAGCATCGAGTCCTCCGCCCTCTATCTATCCACTTGGGCCCCAAGCGTGCGCCACTACTCCACTGACCCCGGACGCAGCGCCTCAGCCAGACGCCTTCGAAACGCGACCACCCCGGCCTCGTGCTCGGGGTGCAGGGTGCCCGGGCCCACCAAGCTGGAGCGCATCCCGGCCTGGACACGACGCACGATTTGCTGATCCTCCGCCTCGGTCTGGGACACCGAGCTTAGGTCTTGGCGGCTGCTGATGTGGTCCAGAACCCAGGTGTGGTAGCGCACCACCATCTCATCTGCGGCCCGGGGTTCGACGCGGTTGATCGACAAGCCCCAGGGGTAGACGTTGATCATGGTGTTGGGCCACAGCCAGACATAGAGGGCCCCGATGCGTTGGCCCTCTAAGGGGTGGCCCTTCGGCAGCTGCAAACAGGCTTGCTTGGCACTTGCGGTCCCAATCTGCAGGGTGCCGCACTTTAGGGTCTCGTAGCGGTACTCACTCAAGGAGAGGGCGCGGCTCAGTTCGGGGTGCACGAACGGTAGGTGCAAGCCCTCCAGATAGTTCTCCACATACAAGGACCAGTTTGCCGAGATGTGGTGGTCCTCTTCCCGAAGCAAGACCTGTCCCGCGCGCTCGACCAGCGCTCCGATCCAGGGGTCCAACTCCGCACGAATGTCCTGGAACAAGGTCCCGGGGTCCAAGGATGCGAAGCGCAGCGGCCCCCACTCCTCGACCTGGATCTCCGGGAGATGGTCCCGACCGGAAGGAAAGCCTTCCAACTGCTCAAAGCCCGGGGCACCCTCACAGCGACCAGCCAAGGAAAAGCGACGACCATGGTAGGGACAGCGCAGACTACGCTGTTGACACGGAGCTTCGACGAGCGTGGACCCGCGGTGGGTACAGACGTTGGGCAAGAGCGCCCAAGGGGTGCGCACCAGGGGCTCATCCAAGAGACCCGGGAGCATCACAAAGGGCCGCAACTGGGGGCCTTCTTCGACCAGGTGCGGATCCAGAATCTGCCAAGACTGGCGAAACAGAGCGTGCGAGCGGCTGTGCATTTCGGGCGCCTGGAGGCGCCGCAGGTCGAACATCAGTGAATGTTCGCTTGGGCGGTCCAAGCCGCTAAATCCTTGAAGTAGGCACTGGTCCAACCATTCACAAACTGCTTGTGCAGACGTTTGGGGATCTGGTCTTGGGTCACAATGAAACGGCAGCCCTGAGGGGTGGACTGCAGCCGGATCTCTACACGGCTGTCGGGCTCATTGTTCTCGAAGTCGTGGGTGCGCCAAGTCTGCACGATGAGCTCCGGTCGGCGCAGCGCGACAAAAACCCCGGTGACCGCACTGGACCAGAGCGAGAACATGCCACCGACTTTGCCATCGGCCACGGAGGGGGCACCCGTGATGGCGCTCTGCTTGGCGGTGTCCGTGTAGGCGTCAAAGACGTGCTCTCGGGTACAAAATAGGTCCACCTTGAGCTGCAGACTGGTCATCGTGATTCCTGGTGTCGGCCTTGAGGGTACGGCAACGTGTCTACATTGCACCACATGCAGCCCCCAACATTCCGTTGGCACCCCAAAACAAGCCTTCTAAAAGCGCCTGGCCGGGTTCAACCCAAGAGCACCCCACTGAGCGACACGCTCTAAGAATGGGGCCCCTGGGGCGCAGGCTTGGTGCGGGTCTTGGTCAAGCGGATGTGGGTTCGGATCGCCGCGACCTTCCTACAGCGGGTTGGCCGGAGGGCCGGTTTAGCCAAAGCGATGCCGCCACTCATCTCGCCCAAGACAGGACTCACGCCAGCATCAACGCCCGCAGCTCCTCAAAGACACGTCGGGGAGGCGCCTTGCTCTTCTTCTTCGCCGGTGCCAGGGCGTGGCCGTCCTCCAGCGCAACCCACTCCAAACCCTCGGCGGCACACAGCGCATCCCCCCAAACAGCGCCCAAGGCAAAGGCAGCATCATCGATGTTCTCGGCCTGGATGTGCTTCTCTGCGATGGCCTGGAGTACCGCGGCGTGTAGCTGCTCGGCGTCGGTCGGGTCCTGGGGCATCAAACCCCAGTCGACAAGCATTGCTGCGCCGGACTCAATGAGCCAGTCCAGCTCCTCGCGCTCTTCTTCGTCCAGGGGGCGGGGCTCGTCGCTCATGATCTGTCCGGTCTTGCTCGGGTCACTCATTCTGGCCCAACCTTAGCAAAACGACACCGCTGCGCATCGCTTTCGGCCTGGGCTTGGGACGGATCCTTGTAGAAGGGGCAGCCTGGGCTGTGGATGGGGGTGGCTTTCCGGTGTTCAACCGCTTTGTGGCCGACGCCGAGCTGGGGGTTCGCTTGGATCCTGGCGCAAGCACGCGCCTGACCTTCCAAGGGCACACCACAGAGAGGTGACACCCTTGTTCTAACGGCTCCCCGCCTAATCCAAGAGGCGCCGGGTCCATGGCTGTGCCCACCCCAGACCAGCGCAGACGAGCGGTGAACCTACAGGTAAGGATCTACCAACTCATCCAACTGTAGCCCCATACGCGCACCAGCCTGCTGCTCCACGACATGCCCACCCTTCCAGATGGCCAAGGTGGGAATGGCCTTTACCTGCAGAGCCGCAGCGGTTCGCGGGTGATTCTGGGTGTTGATCTTGGCGATCAACATGCGCCCAGCCTTGCGCTGGCCCAGCTGCACCAAGTGCGGCGCGACCGCACGACAAGGCGCACACCAAGGGGCCCAAAAGTCCACGAGCACCGGGACCGGCGACTTGGCAACCAGAGTAGCCAAGCCCGCATCGTCCACGTCGAAGGGGGCGTTTTCCAGCGCCAGTCTCTTCTTACAGCGTCCGCAGTTGGGTGCTTGATTCAAGCGGCTCGTGGGCACGCGGTTCATGCCGCCACAGGCTGCGCATCGGTAGATGTGAGTGTCCATAGCGTCAAGCTGCGCACCGAATGTTCCGGCAGCAAGGTATTCCTCGCGTGCCGCCGCCTTGGCCCCTGACTGGGCACGGCTGGCACTGGCCCGTTCATCCAGAGGGGATGTTCGCAAGCGACTCAACCAGGTCTTTTGTGCGAATTACGTCCAGGACCGCACCGGCCCTATCGGACCAAAGCAAAATGGTCTAGGGTGAGAAGACTTACGAGGTGACCGGATGTTTTTCTTGATGCTGGCCTGTCAGGGCAAAGCAGAAATCGACAACATAGGGACCACGGACACCCGGGACACCGCCGACACCGCCGACACCGCCGACACCGCCGACACCGCCGACACTGGTGAAGAGAAGCCCACCTTCGACTGCGATGCGGTCCCCGACAGCTACAGCACCGAAGCGGTCGACGGCGCCAAGGCGTACCACGGCATCGCCTTTGACGACCAAGACCGCTTGGTGGGATGGGATGGCCGAAACTCACTGACCACGACCTCCTACGGCCAGTCTGCCAGACCTTGGGTTCCAGGAATGAAGGTCGTGGAACAGATCGTGGAGCACCCCAGCGGCGACCTGTTCACCCTGGCGGACAACGAGCTGATCCGCATCAGCCCAGAGGGCGGCCAAGAGCGCATCTTGGGTGGCCTGTACTACGCATACGGACTCACCTTTGCACCCGACGGACAGCTCTGGGTCGCTGACGGCGGGCTCCACCGGGTGGACGTTGAGACAGGAGAAAAGACCACCTTCATCGAAGCACCTGCTGAGAATGACTGGGAGGCAAACCTATATCGGGATGTCGCATTTTCTCTGGACAGCAAGCGCTTGTACGTTGTCAGCCTCAGCAAGCGACTTGAGTACTGGGACCTGGATGACAACTTAGACCCTGTCGGAGATCTCCAGGTCTTCGCGATCGTACCCGGACGCTGGAAGGACGGGCTTATGATCGACGCTTGTGGATACCTTTGGCTCCCAGACTACGACCGCTCCTCCCTGTATCGAGTCACCCCAGATGGGAGCGAGTCCATAGCGGCTCTCAGCGGTACCGAGCTCAGCTACACCCACGCTCTGTCCTGGGGTCCAGGCGGAGACTGGTCCCAGACTGCACTCTTTTTGCCTATGCCCTACAACCAAAGCCGTGTCGTGAAGATGGAAATCGGCGTGCCAGATGGCGCAGTGGTCCGCACATGGAAAGGCGAGAAGAGTCGCTTCTGAGAATGGGCCCTTGGTCCGCCAAGATGAACCGCGAGCGGCGTGCGAGCGCATGCCTCACATGGGGTCTTGTCTGCTGGTTCCAGGGTGTATGACCCCCAGAATCAAAGGGAGCATCGATGGTCAATCCTGGCCAAGCACCCGGCTCAGCCAAGTATTTGGGAGAGCCGCGAGACTCCAGCATCCACATCGATCTGATCGCCTACACCCCAGATACGGTGACAGCACTGGATGATGTGAGCGCCCAGGAGGCCTGCAGCGCCCTGGAAAACGGAGGTATTTCCTGGGTTGATGTCGACGGAATCCACGACGCAGTCATGGTCAAGAGGGTGGCCGAGCGTTTCCAGATCCATCCCCTCTCGGTCGAAGACGTGCTCAACCCCAAGGGGCGCCCCAAAGCTGAGTACTACCCCAAATACATCTACGTCGTACTGCGCATGGTCACGCGCGACCCAGAAGACGACGCCCTGGACACCGAGCAAGTCTCCCTCTTCATGGGACAAGACTTTGTGCTCACGCTCACCTGACGCGTGGATCAAGCCTGCAACCCAGCCCTACCTTCGCGACTTGAGCGACAATCTCGCGGAGGAGGTGGAGACCATCGACCTGCTGCGGGCGACCTGTCAGTCTCTCTTAGACCTGTACAACGCAGGCCAGACCCAGCGCACAAACGACGAAATGCGCGTGCTGACGGTCATCGCCACCCTCTTCATCCCCCTGACCTTCATCACCGGCCTGTACGGGATGAACTTCGACAACATGCCAGGGCTACACAGCCGCTACGGCTACTACATCGCCTTGGGACTGATGGTCCTGACCACCGCCGGGTTGCTGGGGTATTTCCGCTACGAGCGCTGGCTCTGAAGAAGCGTCCTAAGCCCAGCCTCCGGGCTCGTTTGAGTCCACTTTCCGCAACATGGTCCCTGTAGACCCCCTTAGGCAGCCTGGACCAACACGCCTTCTATACAGGCCTGGCGTTGAATGGAATTGACGACCCGGTCCGTGAGGCACTGCCCGGCGCGAGCAAGCAAACGGCCGTTTTCGTCCACCACGTCCTCCTCCAGAACCATGCCTTGCTGCAGAGCCCAAAGCGGCGTTCGGTCGACCTCTTCGACGGTGGGCATGGCCATTAAGACATCGCTGATTCCGTGGCCGTAGTCGTTCGTCGCTAGGGCCCGCTGCCTAGCCTGACTCAGGGGCGCCCCGTGTGCACGCTCTTCCATGAGCACGCGCATGAGATGCAAGGCGCCGTCCATCTCCCGCCCGATGGGCTGAGGCCCCACGCTGAAACTGAGAGCGGTGCCTACGCACTCTGCACCATCCTTTTCCAATTTCTGAAAGAACCCCCGCTGATCTCGACTGGATACCTGAAGGTCGTGCAGCAAGCCCATCAGCACCGCGGAGACCACAAAGACGTCTTGATCCCGATTCAGCTCTGCAGCGAGCTTGGGGATCAGCTCCAGCTGATTCGCCGTCGCCGCGAAGCGGCTGGGATCCATCGCCACCAGGGTCTGCGCAAGACCAGTCAGCAGGCTCTGCGACGCAAATGTGTGCTTTAAAGGGGCCGGTTTGGGCACGGGGGTCGGCAACTCAACGCGGGTAGCATTGGCACTCTGAGGCCGAAGCGAGTGTGCCCGGTTGACGCTCTTGGCCCGAAGCGCTTCCCAAGCCTCCGGCTCCAAAGCGATGCCTTGTGCAGTGACCCAGCTCTCATCGATGCTTCGGCTGGCGACCAGAGAAGAAGCCAGATGAACCGCCGCGCCCATGGACCCGTTTTGGCCTTGGACTTTACTGGGCTCGCGTGCCCCCGCGACAGCGCTGACCCAATCTTTCGGAAAGCCCCAAAGCTCCAAGAGAGCGGCGCCCAACTGGGGAACATCAAAGCCCAGGGTGCGGCGCTGATAGCTGGCTTGCTCCGAGTCAATCTTGTTGCCCAGGTTTGCTGAGTGCAGCTCCAGCGCCATCGCTGCGCGTCCCACAGACTCCAACAGTCCAACGGTGTAGACCTGCTCGGAAGGGGCATGCACCTTCAGCGCGACGGCAAGCTCAGCGACCTGAATCGCACGTCGGGAGAAGGACTCGGTGTCAAAGTCGGGGTCTACCGTGGTGGGCCAGTCCAGATTGAGCAGTGCCTGAATCACCTCGCAAACACCCAGCAGCTTCACCGCGCCATGAATGGGCCGAAAGGAGCCAGCTAAACCCGGGTCCATGCTCAGTCCCCACCGCAGCACCTGACACGCCAGCACCGGATCTTGCCGGAGCACCTCCACCAGCCCCTCGGGCTCCGTCTGGCCCATCAGGCCGCGCAACTCCGCCAGGGCCCAGGGCGTGACCGGGAGCAGCTCGAGCCGTCCCAACAAAGAGCGCCCACGGGTGTTGACCAAGCGCGAGCGAGTCCGGCGCATGTCGGCGACTGCGCCGATCACGCCACGGACGTTCTCGCTCCAAGACACCATGCGTTGGGCAGCCGTTCCCCCAGCCAAGATCCCGTCCAAAGTCTCCGTATGCGACAAACCGATGCGAAAGATTTCCGGCCGCTGGAGCGCCAGATCCTCTAAGACCTGTGCCCCTGGACTGTTTTGGTCGACGAGCTCTACAAGCACCGCGTCAGGCGTTTGCCGACCGGTGACCGAGGCCACCATCTCAGGGGAGTCTACGACTGAGACGCTCACCCCGGACTGCCGGAGCCGAGCGATCAGGCCTGAGAGTGCGCCGCTCGAGCTGAGGATGAGGATGTTCATGGCCACTTGATCGGACAAAGCCCTTGGAGCATTAGCCCCAGGTCCTAAAGATGCGCCGGCTTAAACCGGAACTTCCAAAAAAGAAGCCTTTAAACGCCCTGCATCTCCCGACCGTTCATCTCCAGGTCCCGGTACTGCTGGTCTGGCGTGCAGATTCCGGCCGCGCGCAAGGCCAGCTTGACCCGCTCAGTCACATCCGAGGCGAAGGCCTTCTCGTAGCGGGCATCAAAGACGTAGGCCTTGATGCGAATGACCGTGACGAAGCGCTCGCCCATGAACTCGTCGCTGACCAAGGAGGTCATGGGCTTGTCCAAGAAGACGTAGCGAGAAGTCGCGGTAGCCTCTTCGATGAGTCGGCGGGCGGCGACAAAGTCCTCTGCGGCCCCCAGGTAAAAGGGGATGACCACCATGCAGTCCAGCGCACCGGCGTTTGCGGAGGCACTGGCCTCGTTCAGAAACTTGTTGTTGGGGATAGTGACCAGGTTGTCATCCAGGGTGATCATTCGGACTGAGCGCAGACCAATCTCGCTGATCTCACCGTAGTAGCCACCAAAAGCCACCCGATCCCCCACCTGAAACGGCTCATCCATCAGCAGGATGACCCCCGCCATGAGCGACGCCAGAAGATCTTTAAAAGCAAAACCGACCGCAACACCGATCGTACCCGCGACAGCGATCAGTGCCTCGGACTCCAGCACCACAACGCTGGAGACGGTAATGCCGAAAAGGATGACGTAGACGGAGAAGCGTAGCAGGGCACTGAGCTTCTTGAAGAGCAGTCGTTGATTTCCAAAGCGCTCGCCCAGGTCATCCAAGAACCCAAGCGCCAAGCGATTGAGCACCAGACCAACGACCAGAATGCCAATCGCGAAGGGAACCCGCTGCAGATTGATGAACTGCAGAAGCTGTTGGGTGTCATCCATCACTGGAGTCTACACTGACTGCCCAGCCACTGGGCTTAGTACACGCTGGCGTGGGAGTTCAGGCTCGGACCGATGCTGCGGGTTGCCGTGTACTCCGCGGCAACCGAGTCGCCGTCCACGTCCATTTTTCCCATCACCACGAAATCACCGCCGGTGGTGACCACCGAATAGGCTCCGCGGACCAACCCATCCGGCTCCCAAGACAGCTCATCAAAGCCGGGGTTGCCGATCCAAGTCACCTGCACCTTCCCCGGCAGGGCGGCCGGCGACTGAGCCGCAGACACGAACTTGTCCTCCAAAGCCTCGTAGGCGACCTCGCTGGCCTTGATGGCCTGCACGTTCGGCGCCAGCTCTGCACGCTTAGAACGCAGCTGCAATTCCAAGAAGCTGGGAATGGCAATCGACGCGAGAAGACCGATGATTGCCACGACAATCATCAGCTCGACCAGGGTAAATGCGTTTCGAGGTTTGTTCACGCTGCGAAAAGTACCAAACCCTGAAGGGCTTTTCAATAGAAAAGCAGTCAGTTTTTTGGCATCTTGAACGGGCCTAAGTAACCCACAATGCTGGCCATATGTTTGGTGTCCGGCCCCAGCGGCGCTGGCGCCGAGCTTCCATCAACTTGCGGATGCTGAACGCTGGCGAGCAAATAACCAAACTCGCCAATCTCGTACCAGAAAAAGCCGGTGATCTCCGCATGATGCGGGGTGCTTAACACCGGGACCTGGGTGCCAGTGGCAGGCAGCCAGGCCCACAGCAGATTGTTGGTGTGCAACCCGCTGTCCTCGCCGATGAACACCAGCCCCTGACCGGGTAGACCGGTAATGTTGTCGGGGTTGGCCAGGATGTCCTGGGGGCCGCGTCCTTCAACGGTCCGCTCTCCGCCCACCTTCTGGTCTAAGCGCGTGAGAACTCGCTGGGACTGGATGGGTTCGCCGTCGGTGTCACTGGATTTGCCCAAGCGTCCGCCAAAGACTCCGCCGCACTCCGAGAGGGGGGCGTCGATCTGGTCCAACGCGAGCGTTCCGCTGTAGCCGGGGGGGACCACTGGATTGCCAGCAAGCATGCTGGACTTGGAGGTCGACAGGGCCAGCCAGAGCTCTTGGGTTTCAGCCAAGTAGGCCACGCCCTCTCCCTTCTCCAGCTCGACCGTCGCTCCCATCAAGGCGGCGTAGCGGCGGGTCTCCAAGCGCGAGGCCACCATGGCCAGCTGCTCGACGCTCTCAAAGCGCTCTCCGGGCTCCGCCAAAGCCAAGCACTCCATCCGGCCCGAGGAATGCACCAACTGAAGTTCCTCGGAGCAGAGCCCGTCTTGACCAGGGTCCGCTGCGACGAAGAGCTCGTCGAAGCGCACTGGGTCGTCGGACTCGATAAAGGGGCTCAGCTCAGCATCGGATGCCCGGCCCAAGTTGACCCAAGACAGCTTGCCCTGGGCGGTACCGCTCTCCTGCTCCCAGCGAGCAGCGTAGAGGGCCCCCCCGCTCAAGTCCTGGGCGCTGTCACTCACGAACATAAAAAAGCCCGACCCGCGGCTGTTGTCATCGGAGAGGTAGACGGTCTTGTCGTCGTCCACGACCAGAGCGATCTCGTGAGAGAAGCGGCCCATCGCATAGTGCTTCACACCTGTGGTGCTGCCGTCCTGGGTGATGGTGAACTCGGGGACCCAGCCGTAGCGGTAGGGCTGTGTGCCGCCGTGGTCTTTGAAAGCGCGCGGCAGTGAGCCGTTCCAATACCTGTTGCCCTGGATCTCCAAGGTGGCCGGGTCAAAGTAGCGGGCGTCTGGCTCATATTCCTCGGAGGAGAGAAAGCTGCCCCAATGGGTGACCTGGCCGGCGCAAGGCGTGTAGACACCGCCCGCGTGCTCCAGGCTGTCGATGAGCGCGCTCTCCCCCACTGCGCTCAGCAGACCGTCGGGGCCCTGCTCAATCCGTGTACGGGCCACGCCACCGCGACTGCACTCCAGGTGAGTGAGCATCCAGAGGGTCTCTCCAGTCTGCATGAGGGCGTTGAAATCGGCCTCGTTACAAAAGTCCGTGAAGGGCTTTCGCTCGGCCAGATAGGGGCTACCGTCGGGGTGGTTCAGTGCACCCAAGCCCTGCTCTCCGATGCTGCGGAGGGGGTGCCAGCCAGTCTGTGGGGTAGCCCAGGCGGCGCTCTCTGGAGCCAGCTCAGCAGCAAGTACGGTATCGGCGGGCAGAGCGCTCAGGTCCAAGCCAACAAAGCGGAGCTTAGGGAGTGGCTCGGGCGCAGGCTGAGCGACCGGCTGAGGCATCTCAGGGGCCTTGGGGCAAGCGACAAAAGTAGAGAGGACCATCAGGGACAGGGACAACATGGGCAGACTCCGCGAGATTGACAGAGGCTTATCTCGGCGGGCTGCTTGAGCGACTTCGAAACCAAGCGCACAGCCGAAGGGCCTCCGAAAAGCAATGCGCTCCATGCGGCCGCAGGTCGCCCGCTATGCCCTCAAGTCCGCCAATCCAACAAGTTTCGCCGCCACAACGTCCGAGTAATTCGCGCTTGCTGTCTCAGGTTCACCCGCAGCCTACTCCGCCCTCGCTCCAGGAACCCCCGGCCGCGCAGCACCTGAAGAGAGCTACGCACTGCAGCCGCATTCATGTTGTTGACCGACGCCAGCTCGTCCTCGCTCAAACTGTCCTGCATGCGGATGGCCGAGAGCAAGAAGAGCTCAGGCTCGCCCAGACCTTCGGCCAAGTCCTCACGGAGGGCCTTGCCCATACGCACTTGGACCACCCCCTGCTCGGTGAGCTTGAGACTCTCCGCCCAGAGGCGCATGGCGACCGCTGGGTTCCCCAAGCTGGCCTCGCCCAAGACACGGAAAAAGGCCACTGTGGCCCGCTCCAGCTCGCCATCGACATCGCCCGAAAGCGCGCCACCGCGGACCAGGGCGTTAAAGTCCACCCGAAAGCCCGCGGCCTGTGTGCGCCCTACGACCAACCGGCGCAGCTGAGACTCGGTCATGGACGGCACTTCCAACACATGGTGGAAGAGGTGCACCTTGAGGAGGCGCTGCAGGCGAGAGAGATAGGCCCAGGCAGGCAAGTGGAACGTAAGCAGCCAGAAGTGCTTTTCCCCCAAGCGCCCGACGAGCTCGAATAGGGCCTGCATGGCACTAAAGCCGCCGACTTGACGCAGAAAGGCGTCCTCGGCGTGCTCGATGACCAGGATGCTCGCAGGCCGCAGCAACAAGGCCGCCTCCAGCTCGTTTAGATCGGCACACTGAGGCAGATCTAACTCCTCAGCGATCCATAGAATCAGCTCGTTTTCGCTGAGGATCCGGCGATTCAACGTCATGCGGCGAACGCCCAGCCCCCGCTGGGCCAGCTCGGAACAGACCCCCTTGAGCCAAGTGCCGCGCCCCATGCCGCGGTCACCGACCAGCGCCAAGGTTCCCTGGCTCTCTTTGGCCTGCCAAGAATTCAGAGCGTTGTAGAAGACCTGGTCCAGATCGGGCCTATGCACCGGGTCGACGGTTTCGGGAGACAGGATCGCTGACGCCAGAGAAGCGGGAATGGGCTCCCCGCCGCTCTCCTCCTCCTGCTTGTCGCTCATCGAGTAGCGATAGAAGAGATTCAGGGCGCGCCCCAGGGGGCTGTTCTCCCCGGCCCTGGACTGAAGCTGGCGCCAAACCCAAGCAGAGCTGAGCAGCACCAAATCGGCCAAAGCTCGGGCCCACTGGGTGAGCACAGGCTGCGCGGGCTCCGTGGTGAGCATGTTGCGGATTCGGTCCAGCCCACCCTGGCGGCGCATCAACTCACGCAAGGTCGGCTCCCAGCTGTGCAGCAGCATCAAGCAGAGGCCCAGCAACAACGCGCTGAAGCCCATCATGAGCAAGGTGTGCAGGGCGTCCGCGTTGAGCAGATCCAACGAGAGGTAGGAGACGAACTGTCTCGCGATCAGCCAACCGAGCAGGAAGCGCAAGGTGCGCTCTCCCAGATCAAAGCCCTTCTGACTGCCGTGAATCAAGGCAGGCCGGGTGCTCGGGTGCTTGGCCACAGCCAGAGCATAGAGTCGTACCAGGGACCGAAAGAGCAGGACTTGGACCGCAACAAGGAGCAGCAGTCCGGATTCTGGCGAGAACTCTTGGACTGGGCTTCGGAGCACACAGACCACCACCAGATCAAGCAGAGCACGCAGGGCCAGGGCCAGGGGCTCCCCCATCTGAAGAGTCGCGGCACCTTCTAACGATCGCTGGTTTTTGGCGCGCTCGTTGAGCAGTCGCTCGCACAACTGCGCCACGCGGACGCGAATCATCTGCCAAATCACCAAACCCGCAGACAGCTTGAGGAGTCCCCAGATCAAGGTGCCCCAAAAGCCCACCGATCGCAGATTTTGCTGGAGTGTCAACAGACGTTCGCTGCCCAAGCTGAGTAGCCGCGGCACGACGACGCGCAGCTCCAAGCTGAGCTCCCCGAAGAGCTGCGAGCGGTCCTGCTGACGTTGGCCTACACCAATGTCGACCCGGGTGCCGGCACGAAGCTCCTTGGCGTTCTCCAGCATGGAGACAACCTGCACTTGATGCTCAAAGGCCTTGGCCTCCTCCCGGATGGCGATCTTATCCATCTGAACCAAGACCTCGTTCCAAGTGTCCAAGCGCTCCTGGACCTTCACCCGCTGCGCGGCAACCGGAACGCTCTCTACCCTGTCTCGATCCATGGCCAACTGGGTGCGGCTGGCTTGAGCCTCCCGGCGGATCTGAGCGGCAAGCTCCTCACGCTCACGCGTGATCTGCCCACTTTCGATGGCCTGGCGCCGAAGTTCTTGGACCGAGGCACGCACCTTGGTGTACACCGCATCTACGGCAGCTTGACGCTCGCCACCCAAGACGGAGAGGCCCCTGGCGATCGCCAAGTCGGCACTCAGAGTGTCCAGCTGGGACTGAAATCCTGTCAGCTGCTCCTGGTAGCCGCTCTCCTGAGCATCCAAGCGGGCCTTGTGGCCGGCGGCCAGGTCGTAGTCGTCGGCAACGCTGGTCAGGACTTGGGCGACCCAGCGCTGGGCCTCGTCTAGTGCAAGCGCTTGGGCTTGGTCAGCCTCCTGACGGGCCGTCTCAGCCTGCTCCAAGTTTTTGAACTGCTCGTCGTCCGCCTCGTCTTGCTCCAAGAGCAAGTTCTCACTGCGCGTTAGGCAGTCTTGAATCCGACTGCGCTCCACAGCGTCCAGCAACGTCCAGGCTTGGGAAATGGGATCCGTGCCCGCCTGACTCAGGCGAGCATCCAGCACCGCAATGGCCGCCTGGAGCGCGTCCACATCCTGCACGGGCAGGGGCTCTTCCGACTCGAAGCGCTGACGCTGGCCGTCTAGCCAAGCCAACAAGACCGGCTCGGCTGTGCCGTCCGAGAGCAGCAGCGCCGAGGTGATGCGTCGGGCAGCAAAGGGGGCGCGCAAGGGGTCGGAGAGGCCCTGGAGCTCCGGGCCGAGATCTAGCTGGGCATTGGGCTGGATGGCGATGGTCAGCAAGGCACCTTGAAGCTGCTCCAATCGGGCACGCTCCTGATCCAGTCGGGCGACCTCTTCTATGAGCCGACTCCTCTCAGCCGCGTCCTCAGTCGCGTGCCAGGCCTGGGTGCGCTCCGCGCGCGCTTCCGTCAGTTCCTGCTCCAAAGAAGCACGCTGCATCCCCGGATACTCCCAGAGCAGAGCCTCCATCGAGAGCAGCGAGCGCCGCCGAAGCGCGTCTGCCTTTTCTTCGGCTGCCAAGGCACGACTCCGAGCCTGGGTCAGGCGCTCCGCGGTGCGAGCGTCCACCTCCCCAAGCTCGGCCCGAGACTCCAAAGCCCGGGCGCGGGCTGCCTGGTCCAAGAGTGCCAGCCGGCCCGAGAGCCAAGCGGGGTCCAACCAGTCCCCTCCCGCGAGCTCGGGAAAGGCCCGCTCAAGGGCTCCCTGGCCCTCGAAGTAGCGCTCCCCTGCACGCACCTGAGCCTGGGCCGAGGCCAAGCGGGCAGCGTAAGACGGCAACTCTCGCTGTTCTGCTAAGGCTTGATCAACCCCAGCGGAGTGAGCCGGCGTGCCACCAAGGGCGAAGAGAAGAAGGAGGTGCTGCAACATCTAAGGGGCAGTCTACATTGCGGAGGCATCCCCGCTCTCGCACCCTTCCGCCATGGGTTAGTCCGCGCAAAAACCTTCAGGACCCAGGAGCCCCCGTGGCACATCCTTGGCATGACTTGCCCAACAACCCCGAGACCGCCCATGAGTGGTTCAACGTTGTGATCGAGATTCCACGTGGCTCAAAGGTGAAATACGAGCTGGACAAGCCCAGCGGCTTGCTGCGCGTTGACCGTGTGCTTTACAGCTCGGTGCACTACCCGGCCAACTACGGCTTTCTGCCACGCAGCTACTGCGGTGATCACGACCCTTTGGACGTGCTGGTGCTGGGCCATGAGTCCATCACTCCCTTGGCCATCATGCAGGTCAAGGCCATCGGCGTGATGCACATGGAGGACGAGGGGGAGTCCGACGACAAGATCATCGCAGTCAACGTCAACGACCCCGCCTTTTGCGACTACACCGACATCCACCAGCTGCCCGTGCACATCTTCAAGGAGATCCAGAGTTTCTTCGAGGACTACAAGCAGCTGGAGAACAAAGAGGTCAAAGTGAACTCCTGGGGCGGTGCCGAAGAGGCCCTTAGGGTGGTCAAGGAGTCTTTTGCGCTGTACCGCAAGGAAGAGCAACGGCTGCGCGGCTGGGGCTGAACCCCGGCTCTCTTCGGTCATACTGAGTGGATGGAGATCAAATGCTGTTGTTGATGCTCGCTTGCGCCGCAGAGTGGGAAGCGGAGCTCACGCCCTTAGCGTTGGAGGCTTGGGCCCCAACGGCCGATGCCCCCGGTCTTCCGGATGCCGACCTGCATCTGCGCTTCAATGCGCCCCTGAGCGGAAGCACCCTGGACAACATCGCGGTCTACGACGCTCAAGGCGAGTGGGTCGCGGTCGAACTGGAGGCAGAGGCTGGCCGGCCCACTCTGTGGGTCAAGCCAGAAGCACTCTGGACAGGCGATGCCTCCTACACCATGGAGCTGAGCCCAGGCCTGGAGGGACAAGCCGGGGAGCTCTTGGGGGGGACAGTCGTGGTCGATTTCTCGATTTTGCAGCCCCCGGGCGGGGATTGGGAGTAGAATCTGGCCGCGTAAAAACGCTCGCGTAGACCCAGGACGACTTGATGTGGCCACTGATTCAGGCAGCCCTTGCCCAGAGCGAGGCCACCACTCCGCCGGCTGAGGCGCCACCGGTCGAGCCCACTGGCGTGGAGCCCACCGGCGGTGACCTGGGACCAAAGCTCTCTTTGCCCCTGGACCAGATGCCGCCCGAAGTTGACCCCGGCCCGGTCTCCACAGCGGACCCAACGCCTATCTTCCGGACCAGTGAGAACCTGTTCGAGGACACGACACGCCTCGTCCAAGAAGCCGCTGCGATTTCTGACCACCCAGAGATGCTTATGGCCGGCCAGAGCACCCTGGGCCAACTGTTAGAACTGCACCTGTTCACCATCGGAAGCGTGGAGTTCACCCCGGGTCGGCTGCTTCTCACCGCCCTGACGGTGCTGCTGACCTTCACCTTCTCGCGCCTGATCCGACGGGCCACAACACGCGCATTCAACATGCGCGGGGTCACCGACCAGGGCCGCATCGGCGTGACCAACCGGCTGGTGCACTACACCGTGCTGCTGCTCGGCTTCTCCATGTCCCTGGAGGCGATGGGCATTCATCTCTCGGCCCTGTTCGCAGCCGGCGCGATCTTTGCGGTCGGACTGGGTTTTGCATTGCAAGACATCGTGCAGAACTTTGTCAGCGGAGTCATTCTGCTGATCGAGCGAAGCATCAAACCCATGGACGTGATCGAGTTCGAAGGCGAAGTCGTTCGCGTAGAGCAGATGGGCATCCGGGCCACGGTTGTGCGCACCCAGAACGAAGAAGAGATCATCGTGCCCAACGGCACGCTGGTCGGCAGCGCGGTCAAGAACTACACCAAGGGTGATCGGGACTACCGGATTCGCGCTTCCGTTGGGGTGCACTACAAGAGCGACATGGCCCAAGTCGAGCAGGCCCTGATCAAGGCCGCCAAGGCCATGCCCGGACCCGCGCACATCAAGACACCAGTGGCCTTGCTGGTAAATTTTGGGGACAACTCAGTGAACTGGGAGCTGAGCCTCTGGACCCAGAGTCCCTGGTCCCAGCTCGTGACACGCTCTCAGCTCAACATGCTGATCTGGAACATCTTCAAAGAAGAAGGCATAGAGCTTGCCTTTCCTCAGCTGGATCTGCACCTGGACCAGGCCGTGCTCGACGCCCTGCGCGGGTCTTCCAAGGGCGCTCTCACGAGCAAGAAGTAGGTGGGGCTGTTGCCGATGTGGTTCATGGCCCTGGGCTGCGCGGCGATGGTGCCCGTCCCGGAATGGCCAAATTCCGGCTGCGAGAGCAGCCACCGGTCCACACTCGGCCACACACTCGTACGCGGAGACCAGGCGGTCTTGGAGCCAGGCTTGGCTCTTGGGGTCTTGTCTCCGATGGAGACGGGTTGCTGGCCAGCGATTGTGCTGGTCCCCCCTGGAATCCAGGACGGACTATCCTTCCTGGACACAGAACTCGGCGCCCAGTTGGCCAGCGCGGGGATCGTGGTGGTCGCCTATGACCCCAGCGGCAGGGGGGCCTCGGGCGGGGAGGAGAACTACGGCGGGCTCCAGCACCAAGGGGATCTAGCTGCGGTGTTGCGTTGGACAGCGAATCTCTATGCTGTCGACCCCAACCGGGTGACCGTGCTCTCTCGCAGCATTGGGATAGCGGCAGCAGCGGGCGTTTTAGGAGGAGATGCCAGCTTGAGCGTTCAGAATCTGGTGGACCTCGAGGGCCCCGCGAGCCTGCCCGATGACCTGCAGTACGTGGCCGAACATGCACAGGAAACCCTGAACGATGCAGCCACGGACGAGGACTGGTGGCTGGAGCGTTCGGCGTCGGAGAGCTTGGGCACCTATCCTGGCCACTACCTGCGCATTCAGGCGCTCAGTGACCACGCGACAGGCACTTGGGTGGGCCACGCACTGCGCCTAATGCAGGTCGCACAGGGTGGACTTGCGGCCACCGCTTCCTTGAACGGGATCCAGTCTGAGAGCTGGGACTATGAGTCGGTTCAGGCGGAAGCTCTGGAGGGGCGGGTGAAGGTGGACGATCCCCGCGCGGTGACCCTGGTTTTGGGGGTGGTGAATCGCGGTGTAGAATGAACACCATGAAGACCTCAACTGCGATCTGTGTTTCGGCCCTGTTTTCCCTCTGTGCCTGCACGGGCGGCGGATTGGACTCTGAGTCGGAGGGACTTTCCTCCCTCAGCATCACGGCCACCTTCTCCGATTACCTGCCGGAAGCGACGGGATGCCAGACCGCCTACGCCGAGAGCCTGTGGATCGACTTAGAGTCCGCCAACGGTGAGACCAGCGTCTTGGCCCAGCCCTGCGATGATCGGGCGGTGCTCCTGGAGAACCTGAGCCCCGGAGCATGGCTGCTACAGGTACGCACAGTGCAGGATCCGGAGACCCACACAGGGATCTGGGGCACGAGTCCTGCCACCGCGATCACCTTGTTGGATGGTGAGAACAGCGAGGATGTGGTGGTGTCCTGTCAGGCGCTCTGCGGGGAGTGAGTTTCAAGGGGGAGCCCCACACACACCAGGCTCTGAGCCTGCTCCCCTCAGTGTGAGTTCACCAACGGCGTGACCCGCTCCCGGAGTCCCGGCGGCAGCTTCTCGTCCAGCGCCGCGATGATCTGCTTGGCCGAGTAGCGCGCGGAGAAATGGGTAAACAAGATGCACTCGTTCTCGAAGAGCTCCGCACGCTCGACCACCTCGTCCAGGTGAATGTGCCCCTTGCTGCGGCACTGCTCCACGCTGACCCGATCATCCACGAAGGTGACCTCCATCACCAGGACCTTGGACTTGCGCACGACCTCTTCCTTCTCGAGTACCTCGATTAGGGAGTCGCCGGTAAACGACAGCACTGGGTACTCCAGCGTGTTGGTCACTTCCTGGCCTGCAACACGTAGATCCCGGATCTCGTGGCCAGTCATGCCCTGGTACTCCGTCTTGAGCTTCTTCTTCGATGCCCAGATCGAATAGCCCTGGCAGGGAACTCGGTGAATCGAGCGAAAGGGAATCGCGAAGTGGTTGTTCCGCAGTGGAATGCGCTCACCCGGTCCAGCCACGATGAGCTCGTGGGCCAGACGGCTTCGGTCTAAGCGCCGATATGCGTTGAACAGAGCCTTAAAGGCCTTCTCGTTCTCGGGGCCGATCACGTAAGTCGGCGGGGTAAGCCCCATCAGTCCGCGCGTGGCAGCGTGGTAGCAGACCCCGCCGATGTGATCCATGTGGCCGTGCGTGATGAGGACGGTGTCTTGGAGCACTGCGCTGCGCGGGCAGCGGCCAATGTCCAGGGCCAACTTGAGCCCCGGGATCTGGATGCAGGTCTCCAGTCCCCCAACGCTGGTGGCGTCGATCGCGATGCCAGAGAGCTGGAGCATTTTAGGGTTCCTGGGTCAAGGACTGGTGGGCGTCTCCCTCTATTCAACACGGAGGTGTTAGGACAGGGGCTGGAAGATCTGTCTTAGGAGATCCTGCAGCATGTACACCCGATTTCTTGTTCTTGGTGGCGCCGGTCTGGTTGGTACGCAGGTAGTACGACACATTTGCCGTACCTTAGAGCCAGACACCATTGTGGTCGCCTCGCTCAAGCGCGAAGAAGCGGTGGCCTCGTGCGAGAAATTCGAGCGAGAGTTCCCTGGCCAGATCAAGTTTGTTCCCGCCTGGGGCAACCTGTTCGTGAGCCAGGCGCTGGCCAACTCCCCCCGCGGTGAGATGATGGCCGACCCAACGACCCGTGCAGCACTCCTGGGCGCGGTCTACGGCGACTTTGACAGTGCCTACGAAGGGAATCAGCTGGTGGGCATGCTGCGCGAGCACAAGCCCCAAGTGATTGTCGACTGCGTAAACACGGCGACAGGGTTTAGTTACCTGGACATCTTCGACGGCGCCGCCAAGGTGCAAGAGTGGATCGGAGAGGACGGCTTTGATCCGAAGGGAACAAGCGATCTGGAGGGCTTTCTACTCTCTCAGTCCGTCCCTCAGCTGATCCGCCACGTCCGTTTTGTTCACCGCTCCACGATCGAGGTTGGAGTCAAGGTCTACGTGAAGGTGGGCACCACAGGTACCGGTGGCATGGGAATGAACATTCCCTACACCCACTCCGAGGACCGCCCCTCCAAGAAGCTTCTGGCCAAGAACGAGGCCGCATTTGGTCACACCGGCCTGCTCTTCCTTCTGGCCCGCACCCCCGGCGCCCCCATCGTGAAGGAGGTCAAGCCGGCGGCCATGATCGGCTACCGAGCGGTGACCGTAAAGCAGGTGCGCGACAAGCACGGCAACCGAGACTTGGTGCAAGCCCAGACCTTGAGCCTGAGCGCTGAAGACGCCTTGGAGCTTCGCGACGACGCCTCCGGCTACCCGGTCACTGGCACCCTGGACGTGGCGGTCGTGGACACCGGCGAGAATGGCGTGTTCACCCGCGGCGAATTCAGTGCGATCACGGCCTTGGGCCAGATGGAGTACGTCACGCCCGAAGAGATCGCCGCGATCGTCGTGCGAGAGATCCGAGGGGCCACCACCGGCCGGGACATCATCTCTGCCCTGGACGGAGCCGTGATCGACCCAAGCTACAAGGCGGGCTTGGTGCGCGGAGTTGCCCTGCAGGACTTGGAAGCCGTCGAGCAAGCCAGCCTGAAAGACCACAGCGGTGTGCCCAGCATCGCCTTGGGCCGCCTGGGGCCACCCGAGCTCTCCAAGCTGCTCTTCGAGGGCGCCCTACTGGGCCACGTCTACGGCACCCTGGAGGCTCTGGCAGACGACAACGCCGACGCCCTGGTCGCCGCCGAGCGCCTGAAAGAAGCGCTCAAGGCCACCCAGGTCGGCACACTGGCCCCCAGCATTGGCATCCCCATCCTGCTCCCAGACGGCGCCACCCTGCTGCGCGGTCCACGCATCAACGTGCCCGAGGTCTTGGGCCACAAGACCAGCGTACCTATGAGCGCCAGCTCCGTGGACGCATGGTCCGCAAAGGGCTGGGTTGACCTGCGCCCCCGAAACATCGAGCGCTGGCGCGACCGCGCCCGCCGCATGAACCAAGCCCGCACCGACCTGCGCGTGGCCGGCTCCGCAGCCGCAACCATTCAGTCCTACATGAGCGACAAGTTCGAGATTGGGGAAGTGGTTGCGTGGGTGTTTAACAATGAGATGGGCGGACACCGGGTCAAGTAAAGAGCATAGAGCCCAGGCCCACCCTGAGCCCCACTACTTGGCGGGCGTGGGCTCCTCTTCTTTCTCCTGGACCGGACCACCGCCGCTAAGACGCTCGAAGAGCATTGTGGAGATGTCCTCGATCTGGGTCTTCTCGTCCTTGGCAACCGCCAGCATGCGGTGACAGCCAGGACAGCCAGTGACGATCTTGTCCACCTTGGTTTCTTCCATGATGGTCTGAAAGCGGTTCTTGGACACCTTGGCCGGGCTGTCCCACAGAAAGCCACCGCCACCGCCGCCACAGCACGCTGGAGTCGTGGGGCTGTTTCCAGCAGTCAGACCGGTCACACCAGCCTTGGCCAGCAACGTGTCAAAGGCTGCGGTCTCATCGTTGTGGATGGTCTTGCAGGGGTGGTGCACCGCCACCTCTTCCTTGGATATGTCAACCTGGAGCTTGCCGCTCTCGATGAGCTCTAAGAGAAGGGTGATGTGGCTCATCACCCCGGTGAAGGGTGCCTTGCCCATCTCAACTGCAGCAGCGGAGAGCTGAGTAGAGACGTTGTCCCTACAGTGAGGACAGACGGTGAGGATCTTCTTGGTGTGATCCTCGCCCAAGGAGTCAGAGAGCTCCTCGACCTTTTCGATCTTGTAGAACGGCCAGTCCTCGAACAGCCCTCCTCCGTGAAGCAGGCCTTCGCCCCAACAGGTCTCGTCTTCTAAAACGCCGTACTTCACGCCAGCCGCCTCGAGCAGTCGTGCAGTGGCCACGACCACTGGGCGCACGTCAGGGCTGTAAGAGCCCTGACAGCCCAGGATAAAGAGAATGTCGTGCGCTTCGGCGTCGTAGATCGGGATGCCGTTGGACTCGATGAACTGGCTGCGGTCTTCGGTGTCGGCAGCGAAGATGTTGCCTGTGCTGCTGACAGGGCTCGCGCCCGTGTCCTTGAGCGCGCGGGGCGGGTACACACCGGCGGCAGTCATACGGGAGCGCAGCTCCAGACCGGACTTGGAGGGGCGGTTGCCCACAGGGCAGACCACATCGCATGCACGGCACTGGGTGCAGGTGGAGACGATATCGGGGGGGGCGAGCTCGACCAGCGCAGCCTCGTCCGAGCCCGGGTCTCTAAAGGCCAGGACGAAGTGCTCCCGAGGCTTGAGTCCCGCCTCTGCCGACGGACAGGCATCGTTGCATCGGCCACACTCAATGCAAGCCGCTGGGTCAAACAGGGTGTGGAAGCTAAAGTCGCTCACGCCATTGGGCATGCCAACGCGGGCCAGCTCAGCCTCGAAGTCCTCCTCGGAGGCATCCTCGTCGCTCATGTCCAGGTCGATACCAGGAACCGCACGGTCGGCGGGCATCTCCGTCATGTGCTTGAGAACCACGTTGATCGGGCCAACGACCAAGTGGAAGTGCTTGCCATATGCAATCAAGCTGGGGAAACCGCAGAGGATCAAGAAGTGAATCCACCAGTTCACCATCGCGCCCGTGTTTTCCAGATCTTCCATGCCCGGGGCGTAGCGCTCAACCAGGTAGGTGATCATCAGCCCAGCGATAAGAGCCAGCACAATTCCGGACTCCAGCATGTGGGTGAGCCGGTCTTTCATCACGGTGTAGCGGCGAATGGCCAGCGCAATGACACCGAGCAGCACCAGCACCGCAACGCCATCCAAGACGTAGTCCACGGGTCCCAAGGCGATGGGATGGGGCAAATCCAGCAAGCCGTTGAAGAAGTGGGTGACCGACTTTACGCCAAAAGACACAAAGCCGTAGAACACCGCAAAGTGAAAGACACCCGCTCCAGGACGGTTTGCGATGACCTTTTTCTGGGAGAGAACCTCCCAGATGCCAGTCCACAAACCGCTGCGGTTGACGATCTTGATCTGATTGCGCTTGGGCCACACGTGCTTGAGACGGCGTGTCCAGGCAATGTAGCTAGCACTCGCGCCACCAATCAGGGCAAAAAGGAGGATTAGAATCGCTTGAATGTACTGCATGCAAAAGCCTCGGTTCTTCGGCTCCTGGCTCGGCCACCCGGGGGTGCCAGCCGGAACTGAATCAGCATTCAGAAAAGGATGGGTCTCCCTTATCCTATTGAATGCAGCGGCCCCACATTGCACTGTCGACACCACCACAAGCGGGCTCCGCTATTTCCGTCGCGCCTACCCTGGCCCACTTTTCCCGCTCCAGGATGTCACTCGGCTGTCGGGCACAACGCAGGTCCAACAAGGGCTTGCTAATCACGGCCACCGTATACCGGCATTCCTCCTGCATCGAGCCGACCAAAGACTAGGCTCGTCTCGATCTGGGAGACCTCCTCCCGGGTGGTGAAGGAGTCCAGCGCCAGGTCCCGGAGATGATCTGAGTTTCGTACAGCAACGTGCAGAACAAAGTCATACTTCCCGCTGACATGGAAAGCCTGGACCACTTCTTCCAGGCCCGCGACGTGGTCCTGGAAGGTTCGCAGGCGGTCCCGGCTGTGCTTCGTCAGTGCCACCAGCATCAAGGCCTGAAGCCCCACTTCTGCGGACGCCGGGTCCAGCTGCGCGTGGAAGCCGATTAGGGCGCCCTGTTCGACAAGGCGACGTACTCGTCCCAAGCAAGTCGAAGGCGCAAGACCAATGCGGGCGGCCAGCTCCTTGTTGGAGAGCCGTGCGTCATCGCGCAGATGTCTAAGAATATCGAAGTCGATTCGATCCAGGGGGCTACTTTTACTCATAAATAGAATTCTATTCGATAGAAAAGCATTCCGCATGAATATATACTCTTAATAGTCGATAAATTCCGAAGGAGTTGAAATATGGCATGGGACACCCTGGCAGTGCACGCGGGCCGAGGCGACCTGCGAGAGTTGGGAGTTCACGCCCCACCCCTGGACTTGAGCACGACCTACCCTGTGCCAGACCGGGCAGCGGGCACCCAGGCGCTGGAGACCCTGGCGTCCGGCCAGGCCAGTGCCTCCAATCCGGTCTATGCCCGACTGTACAACCCCACTGTCGCCCGCTTTGAGCTGGGTTTGGCGGCACTGGAAGGCGCCACCGATGCCGTGGCTTTTGCGAGTGGCATGGCAGCCATCACCGCCATTTTCATGGCCATGCGCGCCCAGGGCAACCACATCGTTGCTGTGCGCCCACTCTACGGCGGAACGGACCACCTTCTCAGCGCCGGTTTGCTTGGCCTTGATGTGAGCTGGGTGCAGCCGGATGACGTGGCACAAGCCATTCGTCCAGACACCGCCCTGGTGCTGGTGGAGACCCCCGCGAACCCCACCCTGGCCTTGGTGGACATTCAAGATGTGGTGGCCCAAGCTGGCGCGGTGCCCGTCGTGGTGGACTCTACCTTCGCCACGCCTGTGTTGCAGCGTCCGCTGGAATTGGGCGCAGCGATGGTGGTGCACAGCGCAACCAAGTTCTTAGGGGGGCACGGCGATGTGCTCGCTGGGGTGGTTGCCTGCGGCAGCGAGCACGCAGCGCTCCTGCGCCAAGTGCGCGTGATCACGGGTGCTGTACTGCACCCTCTGGCCGGCTACCTGCTACATCGCGGCCTGCAGACCCTGCCGATCCGGGTGCGACAGGCCCAGAAGAATGCCCAGGTGCTCGCAGAGCGCTTGGCCCAACACCCCCAAATCCTCGCTGTTCGCTACCCTGGACTGCCCGGTCAGGATCCCAAGGGGTTGGTGGGCACACAGATGAAGGGTCCTGGTTCCATCCTGGCCTTCGAGGTCGCAAACCAGGACCACGCAGACCAGATCATGGCCTCTGTGCGGATCATGACCCCAGCGGTCAGCCTGGGCAGCACCGACACCCTGATCCAGCAGCCTGCGGGACTCACGCACCGCATCATCGGGGACACCGCTCTGGTCGAAGGCGGAATTGAGATTGGCCTGCTGCGGGTGTCTGTCGGCTTGGAGGATCCAGAGGACCTCTGGGCAGACCTGTCCCAGGCAATCGAGGGAACGCAGCTGGCAGCAGCCAAGTAGGGGCTGGCAGCCCCCAAGTAGGGGCCCTCTACAGCAGGTGACCCCACTCTTGATCCGTGTAGGCCATGCAAGTGGCCTGGCTGGCAGCGAGGGTCTGGAGACGCTCCTGACAGAAGTCTTCCGTGCGCCCGCCCACTGCTTGGCCTGCCCGAACCTCTTCCTCTTCCATAATCTGGAGCTCCCAGGTCCAGGTGTGGCAAGAGTCCACGAAGCTCTCGCCGCTCTCGTGTCCCGCATCGGGCCAGCCCAAGCCCCAGTCCTCAAGGCACTGGCCATAGAGCCCCTCGGCTGCGTGGCACATGTCCAGACAGATCGAGGGGGCTTGGGGGTGGGCCTCACAGCCCAATGCGAGCACGAAAAAGAGCATCAGTAAAAGGCGATGTCGCTGACGCCCAAAGTGGACGGCACCAAGTTTTCGCCGGTCAGATCCTGACAAACCTCCACATCGATGATCATGACTCCGCCATCCGCTTCCTCGGTCTGCCAGTCGTCGCTGACACTAAGCCAAGCCTCGTCCCGGTCGTTCATCCAGGGGCCAGAGCTATAGGGCAAGTCGCCTCCCAACTGGGTCATGCCTTGGCCAGCGCCGTCCACGCAGTAGAGCTGGCTTGCGTAGCTGGGGGTGTAGACGTGCAGCAGGGCCCGGCCGCTGGAAGCGAGTACAAAGCCAGCGATGTCTCCGCCAATGTCGGACTCCTTGACCACTTCCTCCATGCTGCCATCGGCGGTATCGAGAAGGCTCAACGCACCGTCAGGGGACCCAAACAGTCCGGTACGCACGAAGATCAGCCCAGGAACATCCGGGTGTGCCTGAATCTTGGGGTTCACACCCACTTCCCAGTCCTGGGTGACGGTCTGGCTATCGCAGTCAATCTCAACGATTTGACCAGGGCCTGCACTGCTAAAGTCTGTAGTGTCCAAAACCTGCAGAGCGACGAAGAGACGGTCGCCGTCACTGAGCATAGCCGCGGGCTCTGGAGACCCATCGGCATCCGCATAGCTGCTCAGGTCGACGGAGCCGACCGGATTTCCGGTGGCGGAATAGACGGCGATCGTGTCCAGGCCATACTGGCTGATAAACAGATTGTCCCCACAGAAATGAGCGTCCTGTGGGTTGGCGCCCTCGGCCAGGGAGAACTCCAGCGGGTCGCTCCAGTCGCCCAAGGTGTACAAGCGCACGTAGTCAAAGCCAAATCGGCCGATCTGAATGGCGTAGTCTCCCTCCACAATCACCGCGCTGTCACTGGCGATGTCTGCCAGATCGGTGGCGTTGCGGCTGCCCATATCAAAGCTGGTCAGCGCGCCCACACTGTAGTTCGTGGTCGTAGCCAAGGCGATGGTCTGCGGATCGGCGTCGGCGTCGGAGTCCGCATCCGAGTCCGCATCCGTGTCCGTGTCCGTATCCGCATCCGTATCTGCGTCCGCCTCGGTCGACGTGTCAGCGGTATCGTCTAGGTCGGTGGAGGGGGCGCAGCCGACCAGCAAAGCTAGCATCGAGATAATCATCGTTGTCTCCTAAGAATCAAGTTTCCCATCGCAGCGTCAACAATACGGTGCGTCCGGGCAGGGGGTAGCCGACAAAGTCGGTGAGGGGTTGAAGGATCAAGGAAGGGTCTTTGGGGTCCAGCACGTTCCGGGGCAGAGACTGCACCTGCCGGTTCTGCAGGTTGAGCACCGAGCACTCCAAGCTGGGGCCTTGGTCGACTGGTTGGACCCGAACAAAGGCGCCGTGCAGACTGCGCGGCGGGGACAAGTACCAGTTGGTGCTGTCCCAGTAGTTCTGAGCCACGTAGGTCCAATGGTGTCCAACGCGCACCCTCTCCCCCCAGTGCACGCTGCTCTGAGTGGACAGCTCCCAGAGGGGCACGCGGGGGAGTTGATTGTCGGCCACAGCGGGATCGGGCACCAGGTTGACGCTGGCCATCCGGGTCAGGTTCCACTGCAGGTCTACCCAGCCGGCCAGATCGCCCTGAACGCTGAGTTCCACGCCCTGAGTCCATGCTTGACCAATGTTTTGGGCCACCAAGGTGCGCTGGCTGTTCTGAACCCAGGTGATCAGGTCCGTACTGGACTGCCAAAAGTGCCCAAGCTCTACGCTGCCCTGCACGGCCCAGTGATCAGGGCTGCGTGCGCGAAGACCCACGTCGGCCTGCCAACCCTGCTCCGGACGCAGGGCCTCGTTGCCCAGGAGCGCGCCCCGGTCTCCGTAGAGCTCACCAAAGTCGGGCGGCCGGAAATAGCGGCCGGCGTTGGCCTTGAAGACCAGGTTGGGCTGAACCTGCAGCAGGGCCCCGATGCGCGGCGTAAAGTTGGCCTGCAGGGGCACGGGCGTGGGGGTGTCGCTCTCCTCGACCTGAAGCTCCCGGTTGTCGAGCAGCCCGCCCTGGACCACCGGGGTGATGCGCAGGCGCTCGTTGAGTAGCCAGAGGTCTCCAGAGAGGGCAGCGCCATAAGTGGCCCGCTTGTGGAGTGGAAAGGCTTCATCCCCCAACCAATCTTCCGTCAGCCCACGATCCCTGCGTCCCCAGACGGTCAGCGAAGCAACCATCGAGGGCGAGGCCACCCAGCTTGCGCTGCTAAGGACACCGAGCTGCTGGCTGAGAGTCGAGAGATGTTGCGTGCCGGCACCGACCTCGCCCTCGAGATCAAGCAGGGTCTCTCGTCGGTGCTGGTGCCAGGCGCGCACCCTGAATTGCCCTTGAGCCAGCCCTCGCTCAAGCTCCACAGCTCCCAGGTTTCGGAAGCCCTCCAGGCGCGCGTCAAAGGCACGGTTTCCGCTGTGGCCAGGCAGCCCCTCTTCCCGCTGCATGACCGAGTCCATCACAGTGAGCTGCCAGAGGCCCAGGTCTGCCTGCACCCGCATCAAAGCGCTGAGCTGGTCGGTGTCGTTGTTGACCCGCTCTTGTACGGCGTCGTCGATCAAGGTGTAGCGGGTCCCCGAGTCGTTGAAAAAGCTGAAATCGCCCTGGGTATGAAACGCGTCGACCAACACCAAGGTGCGCAGCTTCCCGTCCCAAGCGCTGTGGTTCAGGCTGCCGCCAACACGGGCGGTATTGAAGGATCCACCGGTGGCATATACCGCGCTGCCAGGACGCTGACTGGTGACCAGGTTGACCACACCGCCGATGGGTGCTGCTCCGAGTTGCGGGGGCGCGTTGCCGCGGTAGACATCGACCCGCTCAAAGGCCTGGAGAGGCAGCTCCGAGAGGTTGACGCTGCTGGTGCCGTCGGGGTTGAGCGGGATGCCATCCAGGTG
>CAJQPC010000120.1 GCA_905480105.1 uncultured bacterium
GAGGTACCGTAGTAGACGCCATGCTCGCCGATGGCCACAGAGCTGGGGTAGCCGCTCACCTCGATGCTGTCAGAGTCCGCGACCCCGTCATCATCAGAGTCGATGGTGCCTCCGCAGTCTTCGAAGGCCAGGGAGTAGATCCGGCCAGTGCCGGTATCACAGCGATCGCTGGCGGGTTCGTAGGTGGGAAAGTAGACCGAGCCCGCGTAGACGACTGGATCACCCGTCAAGCCCTCGCCAGCGGACAGCGTGTACGCCCCGCCGGTGCCACAGTCTGTAATGGGCGTGGCGCTGCTACAGGTCAGTGGACTCTCATCCCGGACTGCGAAGAAGTAGCCGTACTCAGTGCCCGACCGATCATAGGGACTACCGGTTCCCCAGTACACACCCAAGGAACCATCCCCATGCCAGGAGGTCGTGGCTGCATAGTAGACCTCGGGGCGAACACCGACCGTGTCGATGGGATCGTAGAACTCACACCAGGTGGGCTCGTCCAGGTCATTGCG
This sequence comes from uncultured bacterium, assembly GCA_905480105.1. Classification (GTDB taxonomy): domain Bacteria; phylum Myxococcota_A; class UBA796; order UBA796; family CAJQPC01; genus CAJQPC01. The sequence continues at coordinate 507 of CAJQPC010000120.1, forward strand.
GTCCAAAATGGCCTTGTACATCCATGTGTGGCCTGGATCGGCAGCATCCGAGACTCCAGAAGTCCCGTCACCGTCTGGGTCGCCGGCGTCGGATGGCTCGTAGGAGGCGGTGACTGGGAAGTACACAACGTCCACGTCACCGTCACTGTCCACATCGATCGCAGCTACGGAGCCAGAAATGTACCCGTACTCCGAGTTGCCATCCGAGTCGCTATCCAAGGTGCTGGCGCTGACGCTTCCGCCCAAGGTCGTGATGTCCGGGTGCCCGTTGGAACCCTCGTCGCTAAGTCCGACCGACGAGCTGCCCCAGTAGTCGTCTCCGATAGCCCACTGGTAAAGGTTGGCTTCGCTGCTCGCGTAGGAGCTGCTATCGCTGGCCAAGGGCACCGCGCGTCCACCACCCCACATGGCCACCCACGTGTCTGTGGGGTCGGACGTATCTTCGGCGTTGTACAGGTTCGCGATGACCGGCGTAGAGACGGTGTAGCCCATGGCTGAGATGTCGGTCGCGTTGGTCTGCTCCCAGAGAAACTCAGGGTTCTGGGTGTCTGTGATGTCCAGTGCCAAGGTGACGGGGCCACCCTTGCCTTGCTGAACCACCAGGACCCGTCGCCACTCACCACCGTCCAGAGTCTTGGCCCCATCCGGGGTGCTACCGTCGCCACCGTCGATCCAGACGTCCTCGACAACAGGGGAGCCATCGAAGAGGAAGGTGCGGCCGTACCACATCATGTCGACCAGGTTGCCAGACCACGTCTCATCCTTGGATGCATAGAGCGTGTTGGCTGGGATCCAGGCCCAGAGCTCTTCGCCCTCCTCGTTGCAGTCCCAGGACAGGGAACCGGTAGGCGAGCAGCTGGTGGTGCTGTCGTCCTTTAAGCGGAAGGCGTGCAGCATGCCGTCGTTCGCCGCGATGAACACGGCCTCAGGAACATCGGTATCGAGCAGATCCTGCAAGAAGTTTCGGTAAGACGGATCAACGGCGTACACGTTGTTTCGGGGCTGGACTACGGCCGGCCGGCTGTGGGGCGAGTCTCCCAACTTCCAATACCCATGGGTGGTGTCCAGGTAGCGGTACTCCGACGTGGGCAAACCACGCACAAAGTCGACCATGGCCTGGAGATCATCGGAATCAACCGCGCAGTCCGTCTCGTGTCCCTCCAGGTTGTAGGCTTGGTTGTCTGGGCAACCGTCCAGGTCCGCGTCGGTCGTGAGCAAGAAGGTGTCCAGAAAGGTGGGGTCACTGCTGCTCACGATGGTGTCCACGGAGTCGACGAATTCCAGGTCGAAGCCCATGCGGTGGGACGCCGTCGCCTCGACATACAGGCTGTTGCCCGAATAGCTCATGAACTCCGGCACGAAGGTGTAGATGTCGCGCTGGCCCAAGCCGTCGCGGTCGTCCGGGTTGGACTCCGAGGCGATGACCGGGCGGGAAACAAGCAGGTCACCCGCATCCCAAACAGCACCACCGAACTGGGACTTGCTGGAGTCGTACTCCACCGAACCGTAGGTACTGGAGGATGTATCCGTATCGATGGTGTAGGCGCGGACATGGCCTTCTGCCAGCGGGTTGTCACCGCTGACCTCGTAGAAGGAAAAGACGATGTACTCGCCGTCTGCACTGACCACTGGAGACGAGCGGCTGTAGTAGCCGCTGCGGATGTAGGACATCACGGTCATGACGCCGCTGAGGATCTCCTCACCGTCATCGGCCACCGTGTAGATGCCGTCTCCACCCGTTTCGTTGGAGGCGTTGCCAAACAGGTTCTCGCCGACGGAGGAGCCATCGATCTTTATCGCCACGGTGTGCACTGTGGCGTTTTGGTCCCCGCTCAGGTCAGAGCGCGCGTCTCCTTCGTACAGGTAGGACACAGCGTTGTCGTAGAGACACTGTTTGTCGGAGGTGGTCGTAATGCCCGAAGACCAGTCGCACATCACATCGTTGCTCATCGATCCGCTACTGGTGCCGTACTTGGCGCCCTCGTCATTCCGCGGACGCTCAGCCGTGATCACAACAATGTGGGTCTCTTGGCAGGCCCAGGTGATGGAGGAATCGCAGAAGTCCGTGCTGCTATCCACAAAGCTGCTACTGAAGCGAGTCGGGCAAGTGCTTGAGCTTCCATCCCGACTCAGGTAGTCCCAGCTCTGCCCCAACACTTCGGCCAGGTTTCGGTGTTCGGAGCCGACCACTGCAGTCGCGCCCCATGTCGTGCTCGCAGTGCCGCCGCCGCCAATGCCCGCCACGGAAGAGAAGTGGTCCAGCGCGCTGCTGATCTCGGAAGCGGTAGAGCCGATGGGTGCGATGGGAGTGAAGTGGTCTTTGGACGAGCCCGTGGTTGCGACCACGCCAAAGTATGCCCAGTCGTAGTGGAGTGTGAGCTGCTCGATGGCGTCCATGCCGTACTCAAGACAACTGGAACCGGCAAGGGTGCCCGCTGTATCGCCGGTATCCCCAGCATCCGGGGCCTCGCCGCAGTCTTCGAGCATCTCGTCTGAGATGTCCAAAACAAAGAGTACGTTCGGCGGTGCTGCCTCTGCGTTGGAAAGGAACTCATCCCCAGCCGAGCTGGACGCAGCTTGGGCGTTGGGAGAGAGCAAGAGGCCCAGCGAGCAAGCCCCGAGCAATGCGATCAGACGTGTATTTGTGCTGGACATAGGGCTCACCGCATTTTGCAGGCACCGGGCATCACCTTCCGAATGGTGGAGACGCTGGTGGCTTGGGTGTTGTTGACATCGGTGAAGGAGCTGTTGGTCATTCGGGCAGTAGAGGACATGCTCCAGTAATCGGAGCGAAATCCCTGGCGTCCCTGCTCTGTAGAGTAGCCGGGAGGTGGGTTTCCGCAGCGCTCAAAGACCGCCTCGACCCAATAAACGCCAAGGTTTTGAGCGTAGCTTGTCCCCCCAAAACGAGAGTCAGCTGCGGTCATGGCAACCCAGTCCCCGGAGTCGTGTGCAGAGGACTCCAGGTTCTCCGAATAGGGGTTCTCAGTGGCTAAGCGTACCCGCGCGTGCTCGGTTCCGGCGTGGCTGGTGTTAAAAACCAGCATGTGCTTGCGATTGTGGTTCGCGATGCGCTGGTCTGCCCCCGCGACCCTTAGACTGGTGGTGCCGATAATCCCAATCAGACCGAGCAAGACCAGAGCGACCAACATGACGTAGCCCCGCCGTTGGCGAGCACGCTGAAGCAGGCTGGGGTGATTTTGAAGAGGGATGGTCATTAAAAGTCGTGCAACAGGCGGAGGTTCCTAAACTGTACCTTCGAAGTGAGGGCCTGGCGAGAATACCCGTCCACGCTTCCAGCACCAGAGTTGTTTTCGAGAGAAACAGGTCTGGAGACTTCGCTGCGGGTCTTATCGGACCGCGGGGAGCGGGCGACCAGGCTGAAGCGCATCATCCAGGCCACCATGCTCTCTTCCCGGGTCAGGCTGTTTTGCCAGTCTCCGCTGCCGTCCTGGCAGTCTCCGTCCGCTGGGCAATAAGCCAGCTGCAGATCCTCGATGTCGTCCACCAGCGGAATGTCATCGCCGTCGGGCACGCCGTCTACAAAGTCAAAGTCAAGGTCCATCATCAGAACCGGGTGGGCGGAACTGCCTGGGCCAACGCCATCGGCACTGTTGTTATCGATGTAGAAGGTCACGATCTGAGCGCGGCTGCAGTGCATCACAGGCGGGAGGTTGTCGTTGACCACCGAAGTGAAATCCAACAGCGTGCTGTTGTCCACTACAGTGACGGCGCCGCCACTGTGGCCATCCGCTGAGACCTCCCAGAGGTAGGCGACGGTTCCAGGCAGCTTGGCGTAGTCCCAGCACAGCAGCAGATCTCCAACCTCCAGCGAGGAAAGGCGGGTGTTGTAGCCCTGACGCTTGTGCGGAAAGGAGATGGATGTGGTCGAGCTGGCCTCGATGACCAAGGGGTCCGTCATTACTTCCAGACTGGGATCGGCGTAGATGAAGGTCACGGCATCTGTCGCGCCATCCCATGCATCCCACGTAATCATCGGAGGCAGGCCCACCGTGTTGTCCTGTGCCGTGCCATCCCACCCCAGCTGACCGTAGACTTCGCCGCCAGTTCCATAGCCCGCCATGCGCCCAGAACGACTCAGGATATCCGACGCGAAACGCAGATTTTGGTGCATATTCATAGCTTGGTCTTGTGCCATGAATTGTCGAGACTGCATCGTGAACAAGCTGTATAGACCAGCGACAACGATGACCGAGATCGCGACGGCGAGCAGCATCTCAATCATCGTAAAGGCGGCACGGGCGGTACGGTGAATCATTCGGTGGCCAGCCCGTCATCTATGAACTTGTATGAGCTGATGGTCATGGCGTGGCGGGTACTGCTCACGCCCTCCCCCAAGAACTGACGGTCGTCCCAAGCGCAGCGGACCCAGACCTGGACCCATTCACCGCCGTCCGAGTTGTCCTCGACCTCCCAGGTCACAAGGTAGCTCCCACTCGGCTGGCCGCTGCTCTCGGCGCCGGCCTGCTCCCAGATTGCGTTGACCGCGGTGGGATCCCCGCCAGCCGATGGCTGGTACAGGGAATCATAAACGGTGGTCACCCCTGCCGTTCCATCTGCCAGCTGACCCGTTCGGCCCGTGGAACTGAGCCACTCCGTCGACAAAAGCTCCTCCATCTTGGACTGGCTCAGGTAAGTGCAGTCGGTCACCTTGCGGGCCATGACGTTGGAGCGCACCGACTGGTTGTGCAGGCCGAACATGACGATCAACGCAAAGCCCAGCAACGCCGTCGCGATCAAAACCTCGACGAGAGTAAAGCCGCGCACCCGAGGAGACCGCAGAAGCCCGGGATTATTCACGCTGCGCTCACGACTCCTACACATCAAGAACCCTCACTGGCGGATGCTGTGCCCACCGTGCCCGCATCGCGGGACGACAGCGAGCTGACCATGGTCACACTGCCAGATCTTGCGACTTTCAGATCGATTCGATCGTCCACACCGTTCTTCCAGGCAACCTTGTTGACCACACTCAGGGTGATGTAACCGTCGGTTCCAAAGTCTCCGCCAGGGTTCTGAACCCAGCCACGCGGGGAAAAGACAATGGCGCTGTCGTTGCCAGACCAAGGCCCCGAGAGCTCCTCCCAGTCTGCGAGAGATACCCCTTTCGCGTAGTGATTTGCGCCCTTCTCGATGGAGACGCTGGCCCGGCCAGACTCGTTCAAATCGGTCCAGACAGTCGAGGCCATCGCGGCGTTTCCAACCTGTAAGCGCCAAGCCCCAGCGTTCGGAGTTTCGGGGTCGTTGGCGCTACTGTCCCCGGTCTCCAAAAGCAGGCGCGTTTCCACACCCCGCTCGATAGCCGTGGTGCGCAAGGCCGTCACATCCTGGCGCAGGTCTTTGGCGACTTGTACCGATCTGAAGCGCGGCACCTGATCTCGCATCAGCCCGATCCCCAAAGCCACAACCACCGACATGATGCTGATCACAGCGACCAGCTCCAGCATGGTGAAGGCGCGTCGCTTGGGCGAGAGGAAGGGCAAAGACGGACTCCGTTAATTATTATACCCTGCAAGATTCGATCCACAAAGAGCAGCCCACTCAGTGGCGAACGAAGCTCCCAGCATGGGAAAAGTTTTCCTATGCTGGGAAAAGTTTTCCTATTCGACAGCTCATTCTTGAGGACACTTCTCGGTGATCTTGGAGCGCCGCTTGTGCACCTGGCGGCGAGCTGCAGGTAAGTTCGGCAACACCACCCCAATTGCCTGGGCTCGGTCCAGATCCAAGTCTGCTGCTGCCAGCCAAGCGAGCACGGGCGGCGCAGTGGTCTGACAATCGAGAGGGTCCACCCGGCCGCTGGTCATGCGCACCAAGACCAGAGCACGCAGTTCCAACATCAACCCCGTAAAGCGCTGCTCCGTAGCCCCCTTGGCCAACCCAGCGTCTATGACGTCCAGGGCCTGCTGGTATTCCCCCAAACGGAAGTAGGCCTCGGCCAAGTTGTAGCTGTGCTCGCCGCGTTCGGGCTCAAGCTGGCCAGCACGCAGAAGATACGACAAGGCCCCATCCTCGTCTCCCTCAGAGAGCAGAAGCAACCCCATGCTGCTGAGCACCCTCGGGGCATCCGGCTGGAGGGCCAAGGCTTGATCGTAGTAGCTGCGGGCCTGCCCCGGGTTGCCCTCGGACATGGCGACCGACCCAAGACCACGAACACAGCGAAGCTCTTCTGGGGACACCCGTATGCAACGCTTGAAGTACTCCCGGGCCCGGCCAGCGTCACCGTCCAGATGGTAGACCCAGCCCAGTCCGTACAGGGCATCAAGCTGTTCAGGAGACCGATCCAATATCGAGCGGTAGCGCTCCTCTGCCTGGGCCAGGTCCCCTTTACGTACAGCTGCGTCAGCCTTTTCAACGCGCGAGGCCAAACTGCAAGCCATGAGCAAGAGCCAAATCATTCTAGTCCGTAGTCACGGATCTTATAGACCAGCGCCTTGTAGGAGATCTCCAGCAGCTTGGCAGCTTGACTACGGTTGCCCTCTGTACGGGCCAAGGCCTGCTGAATCAGTGACCGCTCCAAAGTTGCGCTGCGGGACTTGATGCTCAGGTCCTGGGGGTCCCTCGCAACACGAGTCCGAAACTCCGGCAGGTCCTGCGAGCGCAAAATATTGCCCTCGGCCAACAGCATGGCGCGCTCTACGACGTTTTCCAGCTCGCGAACGTTGCCGGGCCAGTCATAGGCCATCAGCAGCCGCAGTGCTTCTGGCTCCAAGTCCGACACCTTCTTATCAAACCTAAGGTTTAACCTTGATATGAAGTGGTCCACCAAAGCCGGAAGATCTTCGCTTCTTGCGCGGAGCGGTGGAATCTTTAGGTGGACCACATTCAAGCGGTAGTACAGGTCATCCCGGAATCGCCCGGCAGCGACCTCCCGGTCCAAATCCCTGGCCGTGGCCCCCACCACACGCACGTCTACCTGGATATCCTTGCTGCCACCCACCCGCCGCAGCACCTGCTCTTGTAGGACACGGAGCAACTTAACCTGGAGAGTCTTGGGCATCTCACCAAGCTCGTCGAGCAGCAAGGTCCCACCGTGGGCCTGCTCAAAGAGTCCCTGACGCTCTCGGATGGCCCCCGTAAAGGCCCCGCGAACATGCCCAAAGAGCTCGGACTCCAGCAGGTTTTCGGGAATCGCGCCACAGTTCACGGCCACAAAGGGCGCCTTGGCTCGGTCGGAGAGGGCATGCAGGGATCGGGCAACCCGCTCCTTGCCGCTGCCCGACTCCCCAGTGACCAGCACCGTGCTTGGGTAGCCGGCCACTTTGCGCAGCGTCTGAGTGAGCGCCTGCATCGGTGCGCTGCTGCCCACCAAGCCCTCTACGCCCCCTCCGCGTAGCTGGGCGCGCAGTCGCGCGTTGTCCTGAGTGAGGCGTTCGCGCTCCTGCACTTTTCCCAGCACCAGCAAGATCTCGTCCGGCTTGAAGGGCTTGCCGATGTAGTCGGTGGCGCCCCGCTTCATGGCCTCCATCGCAAGGTCCATGGAGCCATAAGCGCTCATCACCACCGTGTAGATCGGCTCGGAGCGCTGCGCGATCGCATCCAGAAAGCCCAGACCGTCCAGCCGGGGCATGCGCACGTCACAGAGCACAAGTCGCAGATCGGGGTGAGCGTCCAGAACAGCAAGCGCCTCTATGCCGTCCCTTGCGCTGAGGACCTCGTAGCCGGCGCGCCTCAAGATCACGCCGCACATGTGGCGCAAGCTCTCCTCGTCGTCCACGACCAGGATGCGTTGGGGGCGGGTGCTCACCCAAGCAGTGTAGCCTGCCCCCATGGCTAACTTGCTTCTGCTGGCACACGGCTTCCCGCCGAATCAGATCGCCGGCACCGAGCGTTACACACAGCGCGTCGCACAGGGCATGGCCCGCCGCGGGTGGCAGGTCAGCGTGGTGGCGGCCACCCGCTCTGCTGGACATGCCCACGGCGAGGTGCTGCGTGAAGAGGCCGAGCACGGCCTGGTGGTCCGAGTGGTCAACAACCTGCCGTGGCGGCCTTTGGGGGATGAGGAGCACAACCCCATCGTGTGCGCCCGAGTAAGGGCACTGGTCAGAGAGCTTCGACCCGACCTGGTGCACATCAACCACCTGCTTTTTCTCTCTCCCCGCCTGCGATTCCCCTGCCCCACCCTGCTGACCCTCCATGACGCCTGGGGCTGGTGCGCGCGCAGCGGCAGCTTGCTGCACATGGGTCAGACCCCCTGCCCCGGTCCTACTCCCGCGCGTTGCGCCCCTTGCTACGCCGACTTTTCCAAGGGCAGCGGCCGAGAACACAAGCTGGCCAACGCGGCAGGCCGCTTGGGCCAAGTGGTGGACCCTGGACGCCTTCAGGCCCTCTGGAAACGGGTCCCAGCACCCCTGCGGGCCAGGGTTAGAGGCAGCACGCCAAGCCCGACCTCGGAAGAGGATGTAAAGCGGAGGCAAATGGCGGTCAAAGCCGTGTTTCAGCGCATGGACCTACGTGTCGCGCCCAGCCGGTTTCTTGCCTCTCTCGCAGAAAACCAGGACATGGGAGCGGTGCAGCACCTCCCTCACGGTGTGCCCCTGCCAAGTCTCCCCGAGTGGCCCAGAGAGGGCCTGCTTTTCCTGGGCACCCTGGCCCCACACAAGGGGCCGGATCTGGTCCTTCAAGCCTGCGAGCAGCTGGGTCTGCGGAGTTCGCTTCGTCTGGTCGGCCCGGCGGTCGACCCCAACTTCAAAACCAGACTGCCTGCGGACCTACTCGAGCCCCCCCTGCCCCCCGATCAGGTCCCCGAGCGCCTGCGGCGGAGTCGATTGCTGATCTTAGGCAGCCGGTGGCCGGAGAACGCCCCGTTGGTGATCTTAGAGGCCCGGGCGCAGGGGACCCCCATCGTTGCCCCCCGCATTGGAGGAATCCCGGAGCTTCTCAAGG
>CAJQPC010000121.1 GCA_905480105.1 uncultured bacterium
CTCGGAGGCGGACCTGGAGGCGCTCAAGATCCAGACCCCAGGTGGGTCCTCGGTACCGTTGGGCGCTGTGGCTCAGTTTGAGCGTACCCAAGCGCCGACCACCATCACCCGCTCCGAGGGGCGGCGAGTGGTCAATGTGCGGGCTGAGTTGGCCCCCGGTGTGCGATCGCCACAGGCTGTGCTGGAGTCGCTAAACGGCGGCATTCTCGAGGCACTCACGGAAAAGTACCCGGGCTTGTCGTTGGAGTTTGCTGGCTCGCAGAGAGAGCAAGCGGAGACCTTTGGCAGCTTGGGTCCCAACTATTTGATCGCCCTCTTCGTGATCTATGCCCTGCTGGCCATTCCCTTCCGGAGCTATGTGCAGCCCCTGATCATCATGGCAGCCATTCCCTTTGGCTTTGTCGGCGCGGTCTTTGGGCACTGGCTGATGACGTATGAACTCTCGATCATCTCCTTTATGGGTTTGATTGCGCTGACCGGCGTTGTGATCAACGACAGCCTGGTGCTGATGGACGCGATCAACGCCCACAGAAGAGAGGGGCTCGGTGCGACAGATGCTGTGCTCAAGGCGGCTACCCGGCGCTTCAGGCCCATCATGTTGACCTCGTTGACGACCTTCTTGGGACTGGCCCCGATGATCTTGGAGACGAGTATGCAGGCACGCTTCTTGATTCCGATGGCCCTCAGCCTCGGATTCGGCGTGCTCTTTGTGACCGTCATCGTCCTGCTCATCATCCCGGCCATCTACATGCTGGTCGAGGACGCTCTGGGCTGGATTGGAAGGGACTTGGCCCCGGATATGGACAGCGGTGCAGCTGAAGGTGTTTTGGTTCAAGAGGAGGTCTTGGCCGCCAAGTAGGGGTGGCCAGGAGCCTGGGTTTGGGGCAGCATAGGGGCATGCTCTGCAAAACTTCCCTGATCTCGGCTCAGCTCCTGGCCGGCTGGCTGCCCAACTCCACTGGCTTTCAGGACAGCGATACCCACCCGATACGTTGTCACTATGAAATCGAAGAGGATGCGGACCGCTGCGGCATGGTTCTGGGAGCGGTAGAGGCAGCCTGGACCGCCCAGGTCGATGAGATCGGCTTTCCAGCGCCGGTGCCCGACGGGGACGGATTACTCGATGTATACCTGCACGTGGATCCTGCCGGAGGGGCCTACGCCTGGTGCGGTACCAACCCGGACGTAGACGACAAAGACGGTCGGAGCGGTTGCGCGGCCATCATCGCGATCGATCGCGAGATCCCCGACAAGATCCTGCCTTGGTACCTGGCCCACGAGTTTAATCACACCCTGCAGTGGGCCATCGACTTTAACGAAGGCTCCCTTCCGGTCTGGGAGGGCACCGCCACCGCCGCAGAGGTGTGGACCGACGACTCCCGCTTTGTCATCGACAAGGCTTACGTGGACGACTTTCAGGCAACCCCCTGGCTTGGGTTGTTGGGAGACGGAAACTTCCTGTGGGATGAGTATGAGATCTGGTCCTACACCGAGTACGGGTCGGCTCTCTGGATCCAGTACTTGGACACGGAGTACGGGGATGGCCGTGGCAGCGGTGGGCTAGCGCTGTGGTTGGCGTTGGCCCAAGAGGGGCTGCCCAACAATCCTGACGTTTTGGACGGCGTGGAGAGCCTGACCGGCGACTGGCGCGACGCGCTGATGGACTTCTCTCTCTTGCGCACGCGCATCGGAACCTTGGCCGCGCCAGAATGGTCCAAATACCTGGATGATCAGGGAGTGCTGGTCCCTGATGCCCGCCTTGCCGCGGCAGAGGGGCTGCTCACCCCGGTGACTCAGCCCTATGAGACCGGCGCTGTGTTTTGGGTGCTGACGGATCTGCCTGCGAACCGAGACATCTCCCTGCGTGTGGATGGAGAAGAAGAGGGTGAGTGGGGTGTGCTCTGGGCCACCGATTCGGCCGGTGCTTGGGAGCGTTCGCGCAGCCTGACCTTTACGCCACCCGTTGGCACGACCGAGGTCTGGGTGGGCGTGGTCAACCTGGACCACGCCGTCTACGCCCGAACGGCTGCGACCCAAGCCCTGAAGAATGGGCAGCAGCAGATCTCCCTTGAGATCGGCCTGCCAGAGTCTGAAGAGCCCCAGGATACAGGCGGCTCTGGAGACAGCGACACTGGGATTGAGGAGTCGCCCGGCGAGGATAGCTGCGGTGGCTGCTCCGGGACCCGTGGCAGGGGCGCTTGGTGGATGCTCTCAGGGCTTGTGCTGCTTCGTCGGCGTGGAACGCAGGGCACTTAGGACCGGAGGGTCGGCAGGTCGGCAGGTCGGCATCCACCCCTTGCTTCCCGACCCTTGACTGAGCAACATGCACTTTCCACCGCGGTCTTGTCTCAGCGGCTCCCTGCCTTCCCCTGGGCACGACCGGCAAGCTGGCGCATGGGCCTGGGAGGGAAGGCGGTCACGGCCAGTCTAAGTCGATGGACACCGGGCAGTGGTCTGAGCCCAAGACCTGATCATGTATCTCTGATGCGCTGATCTTCGTCTGCAGATCTTGGCTGGCCAGCCAGTAATCCAGTCGCCACCCGACGTTCCGCTCCCTGGCGCCACCGCGGTTGCTCCACCAGGAGTAGCGCTCGGGTTCGGGATGGAAGAGGCGGAAGGCATCCACCATGCCGGCGTCCATGTAGCGGTCCATCCAGTCCCGCTCAATGTCCATGAATCCGGACTTTTTCCGGTTGGCCTTGGGCCGGGCCAGATCGATTTCGGTGTGGCTCGTGTTCAGGTCGCCCGTCACCAAGACCGAGTTTCC
>CAJQPC010000122.1 GCA_905480105.1 uncultured bacterium
TTCCAAGGTACGGGCAGAGATGATGCCTCCCGCCGACCACCCCGCCCTTCACGCCCTCCAGGCGAGTAGACTCTAAGCAAGCAGTGGTTTTTCCCTTGATCGGCTCAACAATCGACAAGTACGAGGTCTTGGAGAAGGTCGGCGAAGGCGGCATGGCCACGGTGTACTTGGGGCGCCACAACACCCTCAAACGCATGGTTGCCATCAAGGTCCTTCACCCTCACCTCTCCGCCAGCATTCGGAACCGTCAGCGCTTCGCCCGCGAGGCGCGCGCCATCGAACACCTCGACCACGACAACATCCTCCAGATCTTTGACTACTCCGGTTTGGATGCCGAAGACTGCTTCATCGTCACCGAGTTCGTGCAAGGGCGAACCCTGTCCGCACTGCTGCAAGAGCGCGGCATGATTCCCAGCGAGTTGGCAGCGCTCATCGGCGTCCACCTTAGCGAAGCGTTGGCCTATGCCCATGACAGGGGCATCATCCATCGGGATCTCAAGCCTGAGAACGTGATGCTCCGGGATGACGGTGTAGTCAAACTGATGGACTTCGGCATCGCTCGCTTCCTGGACGAAAGTACGGTCACGATAGCCGGCACGCTCATCGGAAGCCCGGCGTATATGAGCCCTGAACAGGCTTTAGAGCGGAGCGTCGACAGCCGCTCAGACCTGTTCTCCCTGGGCAGCTTGCTCTTCCATCTTGTCACCGGCCGACTCCCCTTCCCGGGCACGAACCCCAGCATCATTCTGCGGAACATCATCGAGGGAAATCGACCCGAGGTGCTGGAGCTTCAACCCGGTGTTTCTCCACAATTAGCCGACTGCATCGAGCGCCTGATGCAAACCGACCCCGGCGCGCGCTACGAGGATGCAAAACAAGTCACCCAACAGCTTCGGGACACCCTGAAGCAAGCCGACTTGGATGAAGTCAAGACGTCCCAATGGCGGCCCGAGACCTACCTACAAGACCCAGATGGGTGGGAGTCGCGCCTGCGAGCGCACCTGGAGGTAGTGCTCTTGGAGCGCGGCCGACAGGCCTTCTCTGACGGCAATCATCTGGATGCTCAACGGCTGTTCAACCGCCTATTGACCTGGAACCCCGAACACCCCGAAGTACTGGAACTGCTCTCCAGCTTCCACTACCCAGATGTCCATCAAGCGGCGCCTTCCAACGAGCCGGGCCAACGTTGGCCCTGGATTGGTGCTGTATCAGCCCTACTCATTGCCGGATCTGCCTGGTACTTCTTGCAGCCGCCAGCAGAGCAGCCGCCAGCAGAGCAACCGCCAGCAGAGCAGCCGCTAGCAGGGCAGTCGGAGGCCTCGTCCGTGGAGGGCCTCATCGCGGCCCAGGCTCAGCCCACTTCTCCGGTGATTCCATCGGATTTACCTGTGGAGCCGACCGCTGAAGCCAAGCCAAAGCCAGAGACCCAAGACACTCTTCCGGTGCTGGCAAAGCCAATCAAACCCGCTCTACAGGCCGGCCCCCCCACGCGAACAATTCTCACATTGCCGGAACCCGTCGTCGAACCCGGCTTGCCTCAAAAGGCCTTTGTACGGGTCTCGCTGGATTCACCCACCTGGGGCGATGTCTACATCGACGACAAGCTGGCTTTCAATGGCCTACGGCAACCACAGGTCCTCGAAACGACAGCCGGAACACATATTATTCGCGTTTCCAATCCACTGAGCACCAAGTTTACGCGGGAGTTCACGGTCGAACAGGGTGAGACCCTCGACATCCAGGCCAGTCTCTCAGAGCTCCTCATGACGGTCGTCCTGGATGGATTCAGTCCGCTCTGCGGACTTACTTTAGGCACGACCCCAATGGGGACTGTGGAGTCACAAGATGGGGTGCTACGCATCAAGGCACCCCACCAAGCGGCTAAGCTGTCTTTAGACTGTCCAGAAGGGCTCCAAAGCTTTCAGCTTATCGGTGCACCTGGGGACACCAAGACCATCTCGATGCCCTAAGGTCGCGACCCTGTTGTCGTACTTCGCCAATCCACCTGGAACTCAATCTACCGTAAAGCCCCACGGCATGCGGCTCCTGGGTCTCTGGCCCGTCTTTTGCATCCCTCTGGGTTTGACTGGCTGCTATTTCGGGCCGATCAAGCTTCTGGAGGCAGATGTGCCACCCGTAATCGTATCCTCAAACAAGTCGCCATGGGATGGCCCCCTCCGGCTGGAGGGCGGTACCAACATCTATGCCTATGTTCAGGACGAGGACCAGGGGACCCTCCGATTCGAGTGGCTGCTCAGCGACGAGGGCTGGGTGGACAGCGCCCAGACCTTGAGCCCCGGAGCAACGCAGATCTACCTGGACGCGGACCCAAAGCTCAACGGGCAACGCCTCACATTGAGTGTCTACGATACAGCGCAGCAGCTCGACTCAATCTATTGGGACCTGGAGGTGCTGCGATGACCCTTTGGCTCATCATGCTCACCGGCTGCGCAGAGTTCGAAATGTCCTCGGCCGACTCGCTGGATGAGGCCAGCGAGGGAAGCTTTGAAGAGGAGTTCCGGCTCCGCCTAGATGTTTGGCCTGCCGCCACCCAAGACATACCTTCCCTTCCGCAGAGCTTTTTTGAGGTCGCCTTCGACAGCGACTCCCGCTACTCCGTTGCCCTCGCACTGCGCTCGCCAGTCCGCATTTCAGGTCAGCTTACCGGCTTTGACGCCAACCCCACTCTGGTGGGTGTTCCCGGCCAGGACAGCTCGGTCACCGGATTTGTTGACGTCTTCGTTCCCGATACCCCCATAGAGCGCCTGATCCCTACCGACAGCGACGGCTACTTCGAGGCCGATGTGGTGCCTGCGGAAGGCTACACCCTGGCCCTGATTCCTGAGCTTCCAGCGGAGCTTCCTTTCTTGGTTTTGGAGAACGAGGCCATATTAGGCCCCATCGACCTAACTACATACCTTGACTATGGATTGCCGGTCTACGGCCGGGTAGAGGTTGGAGATAGTGGCGTTCTGGACTCAGGAGTCGCACGCCTCATCCACAATCCTTCAGGAATCACAGGCCCAAGCGTTCCCCTGGACCAAGGCCACTACATGCTCCGCGCATACCCTGGGGAGTACATTCTTCAGGTCTTCGACCCCGACGACCGCTACATTCCGGTTCTGGAACAGTTGGTGTTTGTAGGTGGGGAGTCCGTTGAAGGAGTCGAAGCCAATTTCTCCATGCCTGGGCTAGCCCCTGTGGTAATCACCGGAGAAGTCCGAGATCCACAGGGACGTGCCTACGAGGATGTGGAGCTGCGCTTCACGTCCGAAGGGCTTCGAGATCTCCCCGAGGGCAGCCACACGAGCAGCGTGGCCACCAACGAGAGCGGCCTGTTCATCGCGCGCTTGCCTCCCGGTGACTACCAAGTAGAGTACGTTCCTCCCTTTGGGGACAAGGTCTCCTCGGCGCAAATCTACGGTCTAAATGTTGAACTCAGCACCGAGCTGGAACTCATCCAACTGGAACCCCTGAGTGTGGTCCAGGCCCAGGTCCTTTTCGAAGGCGAACAGGTCGCCACAACACTGGTTCGGGCGGAAGAACTCGGCCCCGGGGGGCGGGTGTTTGAAACTACGGCCGCAGAGGACGGCTACTTCTCTCTCCCTGTCAGCACAGGTCCGCTGCGCTGGACCTTCACGCCTCCCTACGGAGTAGCCGCTGCGACAACCTTCGCGACCTGGAACGCCGCAGAACTTCAGGAGCAAAGAACGGTCTACTTGGACATGGGCATTCTCTTGGAGGGCGAAGTCACCTTCGAGGGCGAGCCCGTCCCCTACTCACTGGTGGATGTGAGGGACCAAGACGACACGCTCTGGGCCCAGACAGTCACAGACGAGACAGGTGCCTTTTCTGTGCGCGTCTCTGACCAAATGTCGAGACGCTAACCGAGTCGGTTCCGTGTCCGGCGCGCTCCCGCTCCTGGGTTGCTGTCGCCCAACAATGCCGAAAAGCGGCCCTGTCCAGGGCGAGGGCTTCGCTGTCAACAAAGCAGAGACAAGAAACCCCCGCCCGAGGGCGAGGGTCCTTTGAGTCCCAACCGTACACTCCTACGCGAGTATGTCGCCCAGCAGTTCGATGGAGGTCACTTCTGACCCAGACTCAACAGCCTTTCGTGCGGCCTCAACCAAGTTGGTACCTACAACAATCGCAGTGCGACCCTTCAGCTGCACGCGATACGCACGCTGTCCAAGCATGCTCGCGACCGGAACCGCAGCCTTGGGAGCGGCCTTGGCTACCCTGGGAGCAGCAGGAGCAGCAGGAGCAGCGGGGACAACGGCTGCAGCCAGTCCGTTCCGCTTGCGGTAGTTCCTAACCGCATTCTCAGAGACTCCTGCCATCACAGCGACATCTGCGTCGCTGTGAGCAGCCAGCTTGTCTTCGAAGGGCGCGATCTT
>CAJQPC010000123.1 GCA_905480105.1 uncultured bacterium
TAAAGCGGATCTGGATTTCATCGTCCACGGTCAGCGCTTCGATCTGGGTGGTGCTTTTGGCCGGGCTGTACTTGATCGCATTGTCCAGCAGGTTCACCGCAGCCTGTTCCAGCAGGGTGGCATCGAATCGGCCGCCGAGGCCTGCCTCGCAGGCGAGCTTGACATCAATCCCCTTCTTCTTGCTTTTTTCTTTGCATAGGCCGACGGCGGTGTTGAGCACGTCCTCGATTCGGCAGCACGCCAGGCCGATCTGCTGGACTTCAAGGTCGCTTTCGATGCGCGACAGCTGCATCAGGTCGTCGATAATCGTGGTCAGCCGGTTGACATGCTTGTCGATGATGGCCAAAAATCGCCGGGTCTCCTCCCGATCATCCCCCTCGCCAGTGCACAGGGTTTCCACAAAACCCTTGATGGCGGTCAACGGGGTCTTGATCTCATGGGAAACGGAAGCGGCGAAATCACGCCGCATGTTTTCCATACGGCGCAGTTGGGTCACGTCGCTGATCACCACCAGCCCGCCCATACGCTTTTGCAAGGCATCCAGCAGGGGCGTGCAGTGAACGTTGAAGATCTGCTCACCCTTTTGGTGATAGACGATATCCGACTCGAGGCTCTCCCCGCTGGAGAGGCTGCGGTCCATCAGTTCCTGGACCGGACCTGCGAGCTCACACGCCAAGACACGCTCGACGTAAAAGGGCGTGATGTCCAGCGCGATACTCCCGGGAATGTCATCGAGCAGCCGAGAGTTGCTCGCAGCGCTGCGTACGAAACTCTCGACCGTCTCTCCGTTTCCGCCACAAGGCACGTCCTCGGCACGCGTGCGAGGCTTCTCCAAAAAGGTCTGGACCCAGATGCTCAAGGGCGGCCCCTCCAAGAGCGGGCGCTCGTCCACGTATACCTGCACCTCTCCGGCAGTCAGGACCACAATCTCATGGCTAGGGAGCGCAACCACGTCCAGATAGCTGCCCTGGATCAGCAGCTCAGCGGCACCTTCCTCCACACGCCAAACACCCAATTCTCCAACGACGTAGACCCCCCGCTCCGCCACCGCGATGCGGTAGGCCGCGTCCGGCAGGCTTTCCCCTTGGGGACCCAGCAGCCCATTCTCGCCAAGAGCCAGCCAAAGGCCCTCCGACGAGTCGGCGATGTCCAGCACCCCTGGCCCAGCCTGGAGCTCTCCATCCACGATCAGGCCAGCCTTGGTCCCGATGGCCGTGCTTGAAAACACGGTGCCCTTTGCTGGCAACTCCTGGCTGCTCACCTCGAAGCTTTGGGGGTCGACGCTGAGAAGCTCCATACCGGCCAGCAGCTGCAGACCATCCGCTCCAAAGCGGGCGGCTACAACGTCCAAACGCCCAAGATCAGCAACCTGGGTTGCGCGAAGCCAATCCCAGGGATGCTCGCTGCGCAGGTCATAGGAAATTCGGAAAAGCAGTCCCGTCGCGTCGACCCCCCAGAAGGCCTTGCCCTGTGGATCGACCGCAGCCGCGACAAACGCGGGGGCTCGCCCTCGCGAGAGCTCCACCTCTCCCAGCTCACAAATTCCCTGAAACTCACTCCGATACTCGATATCTGGAAATCGGTCGGAATCAAGGCAAGCCGGTTTTTCCTGGATTTCGTATCGGTCATCGAGGATCCAGGCCTCGGCGGCGTTTTGAACCAGCAGCAGTGGTTCACTCGGCGCGGACACCAACCGCTCACTCTTCCCCTCAGGCAGCTCGGTCACCAGCATGAGTCGAAAGCCATCGACCTCCTGCACAGGATGATCCAACCAAGGGTTGACTTCCAGCCCTTCGCTGTCCTGGACGTCACCACCGCGACAAGACAACAGGGAGACCAACAACACGAAGAAGAGCATGCCCACAACATAGTCGGGCCAGCGCTCCCTCACCGAGTCCAGCAACACATTCAGCCTGGGGTGCGCAGGCGAGCGAGCGCTGCCGGGTGGCGATGACTTGAATGACAAGTCTGGTGCAACCCCAATGTGCAGGGCCACAAGGTGGGCTTGGCGGCGCTGGCAGACGCCCTCACAGCGGGCGCAAAATTTTTGCCGAAGTCCTCGGCAACAACGCCAACCCCACGCTTGTGTCTTCCAACCTAAGTAGGTTGAGAGAGCCGGGCGGGAGCCTCAGCCCCCCTCTCACCCTCGAATCGACAGAGTCGAGATCCTGATCGAGCAAGCTGGTCTGGCCCCTCAGGCTGCCATGGCACCAGACACTTGCCAGGACCGATTGGCGTGGGTCAAGCAGGCGATGGGCTGAGATTGGCCCCCTTAAGCTCACTCCAGCGTGTGAAACACCCGCTGCACGTCGTCGTCCTGCTCGAGCCGGTCGATCAGCTTCAGCACGTCCGTGGTCGCATCCTCTCCAAGCTCCATCAAGTTGCTGGGGTTGTAGTCGGTCTCCGCCTTGATGGGCTCAATGCCGCGTTCATCCAAGGCAACCGTCATGTTGTTGAAGTCCGTGAACCCACAGCGCAACACCAAGATGGCCTGACCCTCCTCGTCCTCGTCCTC
>CAJQPC010000124.1 GCA_905480105.1 uncultured bacterium
CATCGCAGATCAGTCCGCCATCGAGGCCATCAACAAGCTGGCGGACCGCTACCACCAGGCCGGTAAGACCCTGCACCTGCGTCACCTGAGCAGTGACTGCATCCGCCTGATTCGGCGTGCTGAACAGATCTGCGAGGTCAATGTGCTGGAGGACCCGGACTACTTCGTTGCCATCGATGTGATGCGTCAGGACCGTGAGGACCGGGCGGCCCAGGGCTTAGAGCCGAAGAAGCGGAAGAGTGGGATGGGCGTGCACTAATCGTGTCGGCCCGTTGGGCTTGGCGGTCCGGCTTGGCTTTGATCAAGCACATCTCCTCACAGTCGTCGCCTGACGGCGCCCTTGTTCTGTGAGGTTTGCCCTGCTTCCGCCGGACAGAATGTCGTTGGCCAAACCGAAATCGCAGTTTCGGGCACCTGGGCCCCACTCCCACAGAGTCGGTCTCAAAACCGACAGCGTGGGGGGAAGCTCAGCGCCTTGGAATCTCCGCCACAGGCTGCTCAGCCCTTGAGCTTGAAATCGAAGCTCACATCCACCGCGTCGCCAATGGATTCATGGGCGCAGACCTTCATGAGTACCTGGAGGTTCTCGTTCAAGCCCAGAGACTCGATGCTGACCTGGAAGGGCTGGGTGGTGGCCAACTGGAAACTTCCGTCCGCGTTGTGGGTCAGGGTGGCTGGAATCTCCACAGGGGTCTTGCCCGCGTAAAGGGAGAGCTCGCCCTTGAGTGTCGCCATGCTGCTCTCACCCACTGCGATGTCGGTCTTTAGGCCCTCGGAGCTGGTCAGCATGAAGGTGGCCTTTGGGTGCTCAGGCGCCTTGAAAAAGAGCTCTTGGACCCGACTGTTGCGCAACTCCAGCTGGCTGTCCCAGGAGCTCAGGTCAATCTCAAAGCTACCCGTGCCATCGGCGTTCAGGGTGCCCTTGGGGGTAGCGAAGGTGGCGGGTACCTCGGCGGTGCCGTTCTTGAGCTGGACCAGGTCGATCTGGCCGGACTCAAGGGCCATTCCGATGGGCGCAGCAGGCGCCTCGGGCACGGGGGCCTTGGCCGCTGGTTGTGGGGCTTCGGCGGTCTCAGTAGTGCAAGCAAACAGGGTGATGGCAAACAACATGGGTCAACTCCGGTGTTCGACGGTCTTATCGTGTGTGGTGTACGTAAGTCACCCCGGAGCGATACATGGATCTACGTGTTTTGATGCAGACAGACTTGGTCTCGGTCCTCCCGCACCTGCCAGCGGTCAAGGCCGTGGAGGTGATGGAGGAGTGGGGATTCCGGCACTTCCCGGTGGTGGATGAAAACAACCTCTTGGTCGGGGTGGTCTCTCACGTGGATCTTCTACGCAACCGAGGCCACCTGGCGTCCTTGACCATCTTCGACGTGATGACCCGCACGCCTCTGGTCCTGGAGCCATCTGACAGCGTGGCCAAGGCAGCGGGGCTCATGGCTACTCACAAGGTCAGCTGCATCCCGTTGATGGAAGATGGCAAGCTGGTAGGCATCGTGACCACGATTGACCTGCTCAACGTACTGGCCCGTATGTAGGTCCTGCGCCAGGCTTGGACTCCAAGGTTTAGTGCGGGTCCAAAGCCTTGGAGACTGCATCCACCGATTCAACGATGGTGAGCAACCCCAGCCTTAGATCTCCTTTGGCCACGTGCACGATCTGCAACTCGGGCATCCGCTCAAGCACTGGGATGGAGGGGAGCTGTGTCTGCAGGTGCAGGTCGGGGGTTGCCCTGCAGTGTGCGCGCACTCTGGAGGCCTGGCCAATCCATGGCCTGGGAGACGGAGCGGCGGTTTGCGAGAAGGCCTTTTGAGACGGACCCAAGACCATTTCCGGGGTTGCGCCCAGACCGAAGAGACAGAGGGTGGCCCAGTTGGACCAAGGCCACCCCTGGGAAACAAGTGACAGAAACGAGAAAGAGGCCTTTGAAGCCTTCCAAGAGCTTCCTGCCAAGCCCGTGGTCAGCCCGTGCCACAGCCGTCAGCCCTTGTGTCTTTCTGATGCGAAAGTGTACCCTATTCCCATGTATTCACTGCTCTTCTTGGCCTGCCAAGTCTCCGGTGGGTCGGAGCCTCATCCCGGCCCAGCTGCTGCCCCAGCCCTGCCTCCTCAAGCCGCGCAAGAAGAGCTGTCCATGCCGCCTTTGAGCCCCTCGGGCCCTTTCATCTCCTGGCTCGCCACCCAAGACACCACCCTGCTCCTTCCATTCCGCATCCATGTCACCCCCCTGGGCGTAGAGTCGTCGCTGCTTCTTGCGGAGCCAGAGGTACCCATGCACTTGGACACCGGCGCGATGGGGATCGCTCTGGACAGCCGGTTGCAGGAGTACTGTCCTGGAAAAGCGCAGTGCAGGGTGTGGCTCAAGGGTCGCTACGGCCCGCTGCTGGGAGGTGGTCTGTCTCCAGCGGGTCACAGTTTTAGCGTCTACCAGGTCATTGAGCTGGTGGACGGAACGCCCACCCAGGCGCGGCGCGAGTAGCCCCGGGGCCTTGGCTGGGCTACCCGCCCGCCATGCGCGTTGTGATCACAGAGAAGCCTTCGGTGGCACGGGACCTGGCCAAGGTGCTGGGCATCCGCGGAAAGTCCCAGGGTTACCTGCATGGCGAGGGTCTCGTCATCGCTTGGTGCTTTGGTCACATGGCCGAGTTGGTCGACCCGGCCCACTACAATCCCGAGTGGAAACGCTGGGATCCCGAGCGTCTGCCGATGCTGGTGGACGACTTCCAGATCCAGGTGCGATCTGGGGCTGCTGAACAGGTAGGCATCCTAAGAAAACTGCTCTCGGACAAGCGCGTTGCGTCCGTGGTCAATGGCTGCGATGCAGGGCGCGAGGGAGAGTTGATCTTCCGCTATGTGATGCAGCTGAGCGACTGCAAGGCGCCCGTGCAGCGACTGTGGGTAAGCTCCATGACCGAAAGAGCTATCAACGCCGCCTGGGCCAAGCTGCGGCCAGGTCATGAGTACGACTCCCTGGCCGATGCGGCGCGCTCTCGTGCCGAGGCTGATTGGTTGGTGGGTCTCAACGCCACCCGCGCGATGACCTGTCTGGCACGCAAGGGCGGCGGTGGACAGCTGTTGAGCGTGGGCCGGGTACAGACCCCAACCTTGGCGATGATCATCGCCCGGGATGCGAAGATCGCGGACTTTGTCCCCGAGGACTACTGGCAGGTCAAGGCCAAGATTCAGGGGGCAGGAGAGCTCGAGGAGGGTCAGGAGCACACCCAGTTCCCTGCGACTTGGTTCCAGAAGGGGGGCTTGGATGGCCAGGCAAAGGAAGAGGACCCGGACTCGCGCGAGGACAAGTCAGGCAAGCCCAGCGGGGCGTCGGCTGACACCCGCTTGCCGAGTCTGCTGGCCGCAGAAGTGGTGGTCCAAGCCACAGCAGAGCAACCCGGCCAGGTCACGGAGTCCACCCGCTCCAGAAAGACCGAACGGCCTCCCCTGCTCTATGATTTGACGGCCCTGCAGCGGCGGGCCAACCAGCGCTACTCCATGAGCGCCGCCAAGACTCTGGAGATTGCTCAGGCCCTCTATGAGCGTCACAAGCTCATCACCTATCCGCGTAGCGATGCACGTTTTCTGACACCGGATCAGCTCGAGGAGCTGCCCGCCATAGTCCAGGCCGTTGGCCAGCTGGCACCCTATGCACCCCATGCACAGGCCATCCTGGGCCGCGGTCCCATCAACCCGGGCAAGCGGGTCATCAACGCCGAAGAGGTGGGGGACCACC
>CAJQPC010000125.1 GCA_905480105.1 uncultured bacterium
CCGCCCATCTGGGCAAGCAAGCTGGCCAACGAGACGATCTGCTTCTGGAGCCGATGTGGTCCCTCCTGCAGGGCCGCGCGCTCTTGGTCAACGCTGGCGACACCGTGGTCTACGCCATCCCGGAGCAGGTGGAGCAGGAGGATCTGGGCGCCTGGAGCGCTCTGCCGGAGCACAAGACTCTAACCCTGAGCGACACCCCTCAGACCCTCTCCGCCACCCAGGTCAGCCTGTGGCTGCATGGCGACGGCACGCTGGAGATCAACGTGGACAAACCGGAGCCAACGCATCCCACCCAAATCCTGAGCGAGGGGACCTGGTGGCACATCTCTCTGCCCCCAAATGCCAAGCTCACGGGCTCCGGCACCTTTGTGCTGCACGGAGTCCAGACGCTCAGCCCAGCAGATGGAGGTCCAGTCGCAGCGGATAGGGAGCCAGAGGCGGCAAAACCGTCACCTGACGTTGCTGGCGATTGACCAGACGGGTCGACCCATCTAAAGAGACCGGCACCGTCCAAGCACCGCAGTACACACTCGGTCTGGCCTGACCGAAGGTGGTTCTTCAGTCCCCCCACTTCTCCGGCTCGTCACAGAGCGCATCGATGTTCTCGTCCCACTCGATAATCGAGTCCAGGTATTGGTCCTTCCAAAAGGGTGCTTCGGGATCCAAGCCCTGCAAACCGCCCGCGTTCCAAAGGGCATAAAAATGCAGAACGTCGTCCTGGCGGGGTAAGAAGACCTCGATCTGGTAACTCTGATCAAAGTAGCCTTGGCCATCCACGGTGGCGGGTTCGGGCAGCACCGTGCGAGACATCAAGAAGGGCTCTGAGAAGAACTCGCTATCGGCAGCGGGGCGCACACGAATCAGTCCAGACTCCAGGGTGTAGGTCATCTCCGTTCCCAAGGCCAAGGCCGTCGTAATGTGGATGTCCCACGCCGAAGCGTCGCAGTTCCCGGGGCGGAAGCAGTCGGTGTCCGTCTTATAGTCTCGGTCATATGCGACGTAGGCGTCCGGGAAGAGTTCTTCCTGATTGGGATACAGGAAGATCCCCGCGATTTGGTCGTTCGTGCAGGTCTGGGGAGTGAGGTGAAACACCCCCACCATCAGACCCACATCCGTGCCCTGGGGCATGCCCAAGCCGGTAACGTCCTCCAGGCTCAGGTCCTGCAGGGCGCCACCCAGATCGCCGCTCCCCACATTCTCGTCGTACCAAGCCTCCAGGTTGAAAGCTCCTTCAGCCAGAGCCGCTGGATCTTCATCCTCGTAGTGATTCAAGAAGAAACTGGAGAGTTCCTCCACCTCCACTGGGGCAGGGTCTGGGGACTTGCAGGCGAGCATCAAGAGAAACATGGCCAGGACGATGCGCGAAGTTGAGCCCTTGTGCAAGCCCCACTGCCCCGGTCTCTGCAACGCAAGCGTGTGGCTTTGGTGCCTCAAAGGCACGCCCAGTGCCCCCCTGCATGCGGGCCCGGACATCGGCTTTATCAGCCCTACTGAGCCTCGTTCCAAGCACCAAAGGGAGCTCGGTGCTGGGGGTCAAAGCCCAACGCCCGTGCGCTGTTCAACACACCCTCAAAGTCATGCGAGATGGTCGCACCGGCGCTCTGGGTGACCTCGTCTTCCGTAGGCAAATCAAAGTCGTCGGCCCCATAGGCCAGCCCCATCATTGCGTCGTTGTTGCGGGTCAGCACGCTGGTACGCAGGTGCTTGATGTTGTCCACATAGATTCGGCAGGTAGCCATCCAGCGCAGATACTCATTTAGAGGAACCTCCGCGCCGCCCAGCTCGGTCTCGTAGGGCTTGTAGGTCCAACACAAAAAGCTGGTCAGCCGGCCCGCTTCATCGTCCTGGAAACGGCGCAGGCGGTCGAGGTGATTCAGACGCTCCTCCAGGCTTTCATCAAAGCCAATCACCATGGTCGCCGTGCTGCCCATTCCGGCGTTGAGCACCGCGCGCTGGGCGTCGTAGTAGTCCTCGACCTTGTACTTGCCCGGGCTGTGGCGCAGGCGAAAGGCGTCGTCCAGCACCTCAGCGCCGCCTCCAGTGATCCAGCGGGTACCGGAGTCCGCAAAGGCCTTGGCCGCCGCGTCGTAGGACCACTTTCCACGCTTGGCGACAAACATGAACTCGGCGATGGTCATCTCGTAAAAGGCCAACTCTGGGAAGGTGGCCCGGCACTTGTCGAAGAGCTCCGTGTAGTGCTCCAGGGGTAAATCAGGGTGAAAACCACCGTTGAAACCGACCATGTCCCCACCCAGGGACACCAATGCCTCGATTTTGGCGCGCACCTGCTCAAAGCTCAGGGTGTAGGTGTCCGGCTGACCCGGAAATCGATAAAAAGCGCAGTAGTCACAGCGAGCCACGCAGACGTTGGTGTAGTTCACGATGGCCATTTTCAGCCAGGTCGCCGCGGTGGGCGCATGGTAGCGACCCCGCACGATCTGAGCCAGCTCGCGCAGCTCTTCGTCAGGGCAAGCGGTGAACAACCACTCGGCCTGCGCACGATCGATACGTCCACCAGCCTGGAGGGTCTCTCTCAGCTGCACAAACATGGGGCCTCCGATGCTGTCTCCTAACCCGCCCCGGCGATCCCCCCAAAAGCCCACCCTGATCGCCGATCTGGATCGTGCAATCAGGGATCCGCAAGGTGTGGGGATCTCCTCAGCTACACACCACAGAAGCCCTCCCGAGATCTTGACGTGTAAAGACTTTGGATCGATGCTCCGGCCGATTGGAGACACGCTTGCCCTTGCTCATCGGAACACTGCAGCCCGCCCAAGATCTGGGCGTTCATTGCAGTGTGGAGCAGGGCGCGCGTTGGAAGGTGCACCTAGCTGGGCCTCTCTCGGGGGGCACCGACCCTCCGGGCTTCTCCCGCACCTGGTCGGAAGCAGCTCTTTGAGACCCCAAATGGACCCACGGATGCCCTACTCCCCATCGGCTCCTGCACCCGGGGTGCCGTTCCAAGGTGGCCTGAACGTGCGACTGGCCGACTTTCGTCGGGATTCATCATGAACGGGCCCTCCTGCTAAACTCCGCCCCATGACCGAGCGCATGCCCAACCCTCACCTGAGGCACATCCAAGACACCATCCAAAACCTGGTGCGCTACCGAGGAAGCACCCGCCTATACGGCTCGGAACATCGCTTCGCGGAGCGCTTTCTGATGGGCTTTTCGGACAGTGTTCAGCTCGCCATGCCCGATGAGGGCTTTGAAATAGATCTGACTCCAAAGGGCTTCTTTTTCCAGGGTGAATTGTTGGCCCGGGGGGAGCCTGCCCGAGAGCTGGGCCTGCTGCTTTACGAAGAAGGACTACGCCGCATCGGCTTTCGCCGAGGGGCCGAACGCGCCGAACTTTTTAAGTTTGCACTGCTGTTGGTCTACCCATGGGAGCGCCGGGAGGAAGGCGATGAGGACCTAATCTCCGCCCTTTGGCGGGGCGACTTTAGCCATGTGGATCTGCTGGTGGTCGAGCGCTTTCAAGAAGTGCTCGGCGAGTCCGGAGACGCAGCGCTGCGGGAGGATCTGGCTTTGGGACGCAAATTGGGGGCTGAGCGCGCACGCTTGACCGGCGACTCCGTCCACGTGGGCAACCTAAACTGGGATGTTCTGCTCCAGGAGACCGTGGAGGCAGCGCGTCACTTTCGAATGAAGCAGGATGAAGCAGCGCTTTACCTTCGCTTTCGTCGCCAGCTGGACTTCCAAGCCGACGCCCAACTTGACGCCCACCAGGGCTTGTTCGACATTCCGGCCAAGGCTCGAAGAGCCTTGGAGGCCGAGGTGGCGGAAATCATCGCCGAAAAGGACGTGAACCTGGACCAAGCATCCTGGATCCTCTTCGACCTGGTGCGCAGCGCACGAGAAGGACAAGGCCAAGGCGAGCTGGGCCGATTGAGCGCCCGCTGCGCCGTAGAGTTGGTGGAGGAAGCCCGGTCCCAAGATGCGGCGGCCTTGAACCGGCGGCTGCTCAGCTTCGCCAAGGATGACTTTCCCGGCGTGCTCAGCTCCAAACCCTTCCAGCTCGGCTACGGCGCCCTGCTAGAGGATTACGGGGAACGCTTGGCCCGGGCCTACTCCAATTTAGGCGAGCCCACCCAGAGCGCACCCGGGCTGTTTACCCTGCTGGGACTGCTCCACCGGGAGAGCCTAAAACACCTCTCCACATTCATGCTCTCACTCAAGCATCTACCCCACCAGGTGGTCGTCGCCGATGTTCTACGCATGCGCAACCAGATCGACATGGACCAGCAGGCTGAATGCCTGAACCAGGCCTCGGGTCCAGAAGCCATCCTCCCTCTACTCAGCCTGTGGCGCGAGGGCGCCGGCCGGGGCCAACAGCATGCCTGGCGCCTGCTCAACGACGAAGACCCCCGAACCCGCGAGGCCAGCTTGCGCTGCCTACGCGGCGAGAAATCTGCGCGTTTGGTGGACCACCTGGTGGAGAGCTTGGCCGACGAATTGCCTGGCCCGCGTATCGAGGCTCTGCGCCACGCCGCAATCATCGGCGCTGACAGGCTGCTCCCCCTGCTGGAGCAGGGCTGCAAGGTGGCCACCCTCCGGCCCCTGCAGGTCGATGAGATGCGGGCTTGGTGCACCGCCTACGCAGTGTCAGGAAAGCTGACCGCCCAGACCGAACTGGGCCGCATGCTCTTGGAAGAGCGCACCGAGACAGCCGCCGACTTGTTCGTTCGAGCAGCCTGCGCCCAAAGCCTTGTGGCCTCCCGCGCGACCCAGGCACATCTAAGCGTCGAGAAAGCCTTACGCCGCTGGCCGGAACTCAGCGTCCTGCTCAATGCAAGCGATAGCACCGCAAACGACAGCACTGGAAGACCGGCATGAGCGACCGAATCGAGCTCCCCGAAGCGGAAGAGGAGGAGCTGATCAAGGCCAACGGACCTCGCCTGATCCAGCGCTTGGGCCAGGTACTGCGTACCGCTCGCCTGCATGACCTGCACAACCAGGCGCTCTCCGGTGTCCTCGCCGGCACCGTGGAGACAACCAACTCCATGACCGAGCAGCTCGGGGAGGTCCTGATGATGTGCGAGGACCAAACGGTCCACCTCAACGACCGGCGAGTGCGCACAAGCCGCAGCGGGACTGAGCACCTCTCGGTGGTCTCCAAGTTCCTGCGAGGACGCGGTGCAGGCGGACTCATTATCAGCGGTAGAAACACGGAACAGGACTGGCGAATCGCTCTTCAGCTCCTGAAGGACAGCCCCGAACTCAATCGCGAAGAGGAGGCCACCGGAGCCCAAGTCCTGCGCCTCAATGAACAGCTGCTCGCAAAAGAGGTCAAGAGCATCGCCTTTGCACCGCCCTGGGCCCTGAAGCTCGCACACATCGGGGCCGAGGCGGGCGAGGGCAACTCAGTTGAGATCAATACCGGACGAGAGATCTACGTCTACATTCGCGCGCTCCGGGCAGTTCAGGCCTTGCAACGTCGGGTTCGCAACAACGCACCACACCTGGGTTTGGCCCTGGTTGTGCAGCAGCTCATCGAGCTGGAGAAGGATCATCCGCGCTACTGGCAGAGGCTGCTTCTGCTCAAAGATGCGCCCGATTTCGCCATTCGCCACCCGGTGCACAGCACCATCCTAGCACTGGCATTGGGCAGTCAGATGGGCCTAACCCGGGGTCCGCTGGTCGATCTGGGCATGGCATGTTTGGTAGCGGACGCGGGCTTGGCATTGGTCCCTGACGCTACGCTGGCCTTGGAGCACCCCAGCGGCGAGGACCTGCTGCTCATACAGCAGCACCCGGTGGACTCCACACGCATCGCGCTCTCCAACACTCGCATCGATACCAGTGCTATCCGTCGGGCCCGCGTGGCATGGGAGCACCAGCGCCACTTTGACGGCAGTGGCTACCCCACACCCTTTCGTCCAGGGACCCAACATCTCTTCACACGCATCTTTGCGGTCGCCGAAGCCTTCGACGCATTGACCAGTCATCAGCCTGGCGCACAAGGCATGTACCCAGAGCAAGCCCTGGCAGCGCTCCTAAACATGCGCGGCACGCTCTTGGACCCCACAGTCGTCCTGAGCTTCATCAACCTGACCGGCCGCCTGCCCTTGAACACCCCAGTGCAGTTGAAGAGCGGCGCAATCGGGCGGGTCTATCGGCCTCCCGTCGACCCGCTACAGGTCAACCGCCCTCGCGTGCGCATTTTCTATGGACCCGATCGTCAAAAGTTAGAGCATCCCCTGGAGCTGGACCTACTGGAACGGGACTCGGATGGCTCCTTCAAGAACAGCATCGCCAAGGTGCTGCCCCGGAAGCTCAAAACTTAGCCTGCCCCGAAGGGCCGCCCTGGGGCGGCGCCGGGGAAAAGCACTAATCCAAGGCTTCGTCCACGACCAGCAGCGTGGTCAGGTAGTGCAGCTCACCCGTCAGGAAGTTGCCCTGGACCGTGGTTTCGATGCGCTGCCACTCGTAAACGAAGTTCGAGTCGTCGTACACGTACTCGTACAACGCCATGCCTTCCACCGCGTTGGGGTAGAAGACCTCGATGGCCATGCCGTCAGAGTGGCCGTGGTAGGGCGCCAAGAAGTGCATCGCCAAGACCTGGCCCGGCACGCCTTCGATGGGGAACCAATCGGCCGCTGGCACCATCGTGGCAGACGCAAAGGAGTTGTCTGACGAGAAGTTCTTCTCGTAGTTGTCCGCACCGATCGTCAGCTTGATCTCCTCGCTCAACTGCAAGGCCTCTGCCGTGGCCGGCATGTCGAAACGCTCCGTGATGGGCTGTAGCTTGACGTTGACTTGGCGCTCACCATCGTAGATCAGGGGCACACCAGCAGCGAAATAGCCCGAATACGTATCCGTGAGCGGCTGCACGGTGAAAGCGCCAGCGCCATTGCCCGCAGGAACCACGGAGTACTCGCCGCTGCCGTTGCTGTCCGCGTTGATGCAGACATCGGTGCAGAACTGGACCCGCATGCACTGAATAGCAGCGCCCGCCTCGTCGGTGACGGTGCCGTTCAGCCCTTCAACAGGGACCGCCACATCGTCCGGCTCACACTCATTGCTGGCCTCGCCAGTATCCTCGACCTCAGTGTCCTGACCAGTCATTGTGTCGTCGACAGTGCCATCGTCGGTGCAGGCCAAGGCCAAGAGCAAAGTGCTGAGCATGGGGTCTCCAGTTCTGTAGGGCAGAAGCTTAGCGAAATAGGCGCCGCCTCGCAGCCAAGACCGCGAAAAGACCTCCCGGGAGGCCATGCAAGTGATGGACACTGTAGGATCGGATGTGCCTCGGCCCCATCTTCTCGCTGCTTGCTTCTTCATGCTCCTGGCCGCCGGGATCTGCACCCCCGTTCTCCTGGAGCCCAGCGCTCTGGCATTGGGCCACCCCGAAGCAGACACTTGGAACCACGTCTGGGGGTACGCTCATGTGGCTCAGGCTTGGACCGGCGGCTCCCTGACCCACACCAACGCCATGGGAGGCGGGGGCAGCCTGTGGTTCATCGACACCCCCATGGCCACATTGCTCGTGCCGGTGACCTGGGTCTTCGGCCCCATCGCCAGCTACAACCTGAGTATCTTCATCAACCTGAGCTTGGCAGGCTACGCCAGCTGGGGCTTGGCCAGGCACCTGAGCGGCAGCAGCAGCGCAGCCTTGTTCACCGGGGTTGTTTGCGCCCTTTCCCCTTACCTGCTCTCCCAAGTACACAGCGGAATCAGCGAGAGTATCGGCGTGGGTTGCTTCGCACTGAGCACCTGGGCCTGGGTGCTCTGGCGCGAGCAGGGAAGCTGGCAGAAGGCTGCACTGGCTGGCCTGGCCTTGGGGGCGGCGGTTCTTTCATCCTGGTACACCGGGCTCTTTGCGCTGCTGCTACTGCCGGCCGCTGTGTGGGGAATGGGACGCTCCCACCTCAGGACCCTGCCAATCGCCCTGGTCCTCTTCCTGGCCCTTACCCTGCCCACCCTGATCGCCTTCCAGTCCACACTGTCAGCCGCCGACGCACTGGTCCTACGGGACCCAGCGCGGGTCTGGGGCGCCTTGGTGGGGCACAACAGTGTGGACATTCTCGCTTGGATCTGGCCCAGCGCTGCCCCGGACCTCGAGGCACGCTTTGACGAAGCCCTGCGCACCGGCGTGTACTTGGGCTGGGCACTGCTGCTCCCCGCAGCCTTGGCCGCTCATCAAGGTTTCGCCAAGCGCTGGATAGCCGCCGGACTCTGCGTTGGCATACTGGCGCTGGGTCCCTTCCTGTGCATCGCCGGCGGACCGGCCTTGCTCCCGAACGGCCAGCCCATCCCCCTGCCCTTCTTGGCCCTGATCGAGCTTGTCCCTGGACTCGCACCCATCAGCCACGCCTTCCGCTTCACCGCCCCCCTGCTGCTCTGCTTAGGCATCGCCGCAGCCTTTGCCGTGCGGACGCGGCCCGCATTGCTCTGGTTGCTGCCACTCTGGGTGCTAGAGACCAGCGCGGCACGAACCCTCCCAACGGCCATTGCGCCCGCACAGGTCCCGATGATCTACGCCACGCTTCCCAATGACAACCTAAGCGTGATGGACCTGCCAATGAGCCGCCAAGTCCTGGCCCGCAGCGATCTGGCACTCTTCCAGCTCAGCCATGGGCACC